>NZ_JAQSEA010000317.1 GCF_029946185.1 Prosthecobacter sp. | reverse complement strand
CGATGAAGTGACTTGCAACTCCTTCTGGCGGACTGCAAAGCTTTAGGATGAGTCGTAGTATTTTGATCACTGGCGCGAATGGGGCGCTGGGCCTTGCCATCGCTGAATTCTTCCTGACACGGGAGGAAGGCTGCCATGTCTTTCTCGGTGTGCGGGAGCGGCGGGAGCGGGCGCAGGAGCTGGCGGCACGATTTTCAGGCCGCGCACATTTACTCACACTCGAAATCACCTCCCCAGACGAATGGAAGGCAGCTTTGATTGAAATAGAAAAAATAGCCTCGCCGCTGGGCGTCCTGATCAACAACGCGGGCTTCCATGAAGACGCGCTGCTGGCCAACATGCCGCTGGACCAGTGGTCGCGCGTTTTAGATGCCAATCTGAACGCCGTCTTCCACGGCTGCCAGGCGGTGCTGCCCGGGATGATGCGGGAGCGGCAGGGGCGGATCGTGAACATCGCCTCACTCAGCGCCATTTCCTCGCCAGCGGGGCAGACCAACTACGCCGCCGCCAAGGCTGGAGTGATCGGCCTGACGCAGAGTCTGGCTAAAGAATCTGCTCGCATGGGGATCACCGTAAATGCCGTCTGCCCCGGCTATATTGAGGGAGGCCTGCCGTCCGACTGGACGCCGGAACACCTCAAAGCGCTCAAAATGCAGCTCCCTATGCGACGCTTTGCCAAGCCATCTGAGGTTGCAGCAGCCGTTTTCTTCCTTGCTAGCGCGGATGCGAGCTATATCACTGGTTCGACCCTAAAAATTGACGGGGGGCTCCTTTAGCCTACCCTGAGCACCCTACGCCACGTATCACCTGCATGCCGACCCGCCAGCGCCTCAAAGAACTTATGATCAGCGAACTCATGCTCGACATGGCCGCAGATGAAATCGGCGATGACACCCCTCTCTTTGGTCCCGCAGGCATCGGCCTCGACTCCGTGGATGCCTTGCAGCTTGTGGTGATGATCGAAAAACATTTTGGCTTTAAAATGGCCGACCAAGATCAGGCGAAGCGCATTCTGCAAAGTGTGAACACGATCGCCGAGGCCGTGGACCAGAAAGCAGCGGCGTAATTCCTCTGCCATAGCACTGCGTTTTGAAACGCTTCGTCTCCATTTTCCTGCGCCTGCTGATCAGCGGTGTGCTGCTCGTGCTGCTGTTTCGAGAGCATGACCTCTTCGCGGACATCGTGCCGCGTCTGCGTGCGCTGCTGACGAACTGGCCGTGGACGCTCGCCGGGGTCACCTTTGCGTTTCTCACGCTTTTTCTGACCGCCGTGCGCTGGCACATCATTCTGCGCGGCCAGGTGCCCGACCTGCCGTTCAGCATCGTGATGCGCACGGAAATCATCAGCGCCTTTTTCAACATCAGCTCCGTCGGCGTGGTGGGTGGGGACACCTACAAGATCATGTCACTCTCCCGACGCCTGCCCGGACAGACGATGCCGGTGAGCGTGTCTCTTGTGCTGGATCATCTCACCGGACTCATCTCGGTGGCCTTTTTGTTCTCCGTCTGCATGATGGCAAGGGCCTCGCACTGGAATGAAGTTGGCCCTGATCTGCGCATGCTGATCACCGGCTATGCCATGTACGTCGGCGGAGCGCTGGTGGGCCTCTTTCTCAGCTGGCTTTCCTTCAAACCCAGCCTGCTGGCGTGGGGGCTGCGCACGTTTCCGCGGACGATGGGCAATCCCAGGCTTGCGGCTCTCATCGCACGACTGACGAGGGTACATGAGGTCTTTGAGCGGCTGTGGAAGCGCACGCTTTCCGCCATGGTCGTTTCCATCGGCATGCATGTGACGTTTTTTATGAGCTTTTACTGCGGCCTGCGGGCGGTGGGCGGCGCGGCACCGGTGCTGGATGTGCTGACGGCCATGCCAATCGTCGATGCTGCGGCGTCCCTACCGGTTTCCATCTCCGGGCTTGGCGTGCGTGAGCGCACGTTCGAGGCTCTGCTCGCAGGTTTGGCGAACGTGCCTGAGGCCGTCGGGGTCTCCGCCTCTTTGGCCGGCTGGATCTTCAATCTGTTCTGGGGCATTGTGGGCGGCGTGATGTTCCTGCGCGCCAAACATACCGCCATCATCCAGCCGGAGGCGCAGTGCGCATGAGTGAACCATCCCGCATCGCCATCTCACTCGGAGCCTCGTTCATGGGCTATGCCACGCATGCGGGCTTTATGGCAAGGCTGCATGCGCTCGGGGTGCGGCCGGTTGCTATCGGGGGCTCTTCAGCAGGTGCCATCACCGCTGGTTTGTACGCCGCAGGACTGGAGCAGGAAGTCATCCGGCAGGCTGTGCTCAGCCCGCGTCTCTATCTATCCTTTGCCAAGCGTACGATCTGGTTCTGGCACCAGTTCATCAACAGCCTCATGCATCGGCATCCCGGCTTTTTCGACCCCCGGGGAGCGATTGCCCATTTTGAATCAGTCGTCGGTACGCGAAACATCGAATCTCTGTCGAATCCGCAGTTGCTGATAGCCTTGAGCGATTTGTCAGATCATGAGACCCTCTTCGTTCGCAGCGGGTCGCTGGCCACAGCGATGGCCGCCAGCTCCTGTGTGCCGATGCTCTTCACGCCGCTGGAGTTTGAGGGCCGCATGTGCACCGACGGCGGCGTGGCGCATGAATCACCGATCGACCCGTGGTTCACGGATGACGGCATCGATCACATCATCATTCACCGCGTCATCCAGCCGCCCGGCAAGCCACCGATGATGCCTCTGCACCGACTGATGGCGACCATCGCCGCGACGCATGCGTCCATGAACCGCCAGATTCTGAACGACCGCATTGAGCTGGCGCGGCTGCATGGCAAAAAACTCACGATCATCACCACGAACCATGCGCGCCCTTCGCCGTTTTTTCCTGGACGGCTCAAGCAGTGTTACGAGCTTGGGGATGTCACGGCGCAGCAGCTCTTCGACACCCATCTCGCGGGCTCTTTCTGATCACAGCGTTCGCAGCATCGCCAGCGTCTCGGAGAGCTGCTTGAAACCTTCGCGTGAGGCGAGGCGCGGGAATTTGCCCTGGATCATGACGAACTTGCCGTTGCGCATGAGCATGAGTTTGCGGTCTTTGATTTCGACATCGCTGATGCCAGCGTGCGCTGCGGCCAGGCGAATGGAGGCGCAGGTGAGCAGGTTTTGCACGGCATGGGGCAGCTTTTCGCCGAACTGATCACGCCACTGCGATTCAAGCTCTTCGAGCTCCTTGCGCGTCATGATTTCGCCAACTTGGCGGTAGGCGGTGATGCGGAGCTTGAGGTCTTCGATGAAGGTGGAGGGCAGGAAGGCCGGGGTGGCGGTTTTTTCCGCCTGCACCATCATGGCTTCGTTCATGACGAGGAAATCTGAACGCAGGCCGACTTCGACGGGGCGCGCCACGCGGCGGCCCTGCATGCGGGCGACGCTTTGCTTGAGCATCTGGCAGTACAGATCAAACCCGACGGCGGCGATGTGGCCACTCTGCTCAGTGCCGAGCAGATTGCCCGCGCCACGAATTTCCAGATCGCGCAGGGCGATTTTGAAGCCGCTGCCGAGTCCGGCGTATTGCTTGATGGCATTCACGCGCTTACGCGCATCGCCTGCGGTCACCGCATCCTGCGGCAGCAGCAGATAGGCATGCGCCTGAACGCCACCACGACCGACGCGACCACGGAGCTGATAAAGATCCGCCAGTCCGAAGCGGTCTGCACGATCAATGATGATGGTGTTAGCATTGGGGATATCGACACCGCTTTCGATGATGGTGGTGCAGACGAGCACATCGGCCCCGCCATCGACGAATGTGTGCATCACATCCTCCAGCAGCTCGCTCTCCATCTGGCCGTGGCCGATGATGACACGGGCTTTCGGGCAGAGATCACGAATGCGTTGCGCGACTTTCTCGATGGTCATCACGCGGTTGTGCAGGAAGAAGACCTGCCCGCCGCGCTCGATCTCCGCTTCGACGGCCTGCTTGATCGTGCGCTCATCGTAGGGGCAGATCATCGTCTGCACGGCCTGCTTGTTCGGCGGTGGTGTCTCGATGGTGCTCATGTCGCGCATGCCCATGAGCGCGAGATAAAGCGTGCGTGGAATTGGCGTGGCGCTGAGCGTGAGCACATCGACGAGGCGGAAGAGGTCTTTGAATTTTTCTTTGTGCTTCACCCCGAAGCGCTGCTCCTCATCGATCACGGCGAGACCGAGATTTTTAAAGCGCACGTCTTTGGAAATGACCCGGTGCGTGCCGATGACGATGTCCACCGTGCCCTCGGTGATACCCTTTAAAATCTCGCGCTCCCGGTTCGGGGGAGTGAGGCGGCAGAGCATTTCGACCGACACGGGAAACTCGCTCATGCGCTGGCGGATGTTTTCCCAATGCTGGCGTGCCAGCACCGTCGTGGGCACGAGGATGGCCACCTGACGGCCGCCCATGACGGCTTTGAAAGCGGCACGAATAGCGACCTCCGTTTTGCCGAAGCCGACGTCAGCGCAGAGCAGGCGGTCCATGGGTTTTTCAGCCTCCATGTCGCGTTTGATCTCTTCCACGCTGCGGAGCTGATCCGGAGTTTCACGGTACAAGAACGATTCCTCGAACTCGACCTGCCACTTGGTGTCCGGCTGGTGGGAATAGGCCTTCAGCGTCTGCCGTTCCGCCGCAACGCTGAGCATGCGTACGGCGAAGTCCTCGACGCTTTTCTCCGCGCTCTTGCGCGTCTTCTGCCAGCGAGCCTCGCTGAGCTTGCTCAAGGCAGGTGCCTTGCCGCCGACGCCCACGTAACGCGTGACCATGTGCGTGTGGGCCACCGGCACAAAGACCTTCGCACCTTCGGCATAATGCAGCACCAGCACTTCTTCGCGCTTGCCCGAATCACGAACCTCTACGCCGCCGTAACGAGCGACACCGTGCTCGGCATGGACGACGATGTCGCCTTCACGCAGGTCGCGCATCACATCGCGTGCTTTGCGCAGCACTTCGGCTTCATCGAGTTTCGAGCCGCGCACACGGCGGATGTGCTGATGACGGCCAAAAATCTCCGCGCCGGTCAGCACCGCCAGTTTGGCCGCTGGGACGGTGAAGCCCCGATAGAGCAGGCCCAGTTTCGTTTCGAGCGAGGCAGGCAGGCCGCTTTGCAGTTCAGCGAAACGTTCTCGTTCCGCTTCGTTGTGAAAGAAAATGACCGAACGCCAGCCGTCATCATGCCATTCGCGGATCTGTTTGGCGAAGTGCTCACGCCGCGCCTCATGCAGCACAAAGTCGGATGCATCGAAGACCCCGAGCGGGTTCTCATGAATGGCGGCGGAATAATCTTCCACGCCTTCGACGGGCGCGGCACCGCTGAGGATGGAGGCATGCGCCTCGGCTTCGCAGTCGATGGTGACGATGAAATCGTCCTGATGCAGATGCTCGCGCACCCGCGAGACGTCATCCGCATTGTCGCTCATCTGCAGAATGACGCCCACACTTTCCAGCCGCTTGATGGAGGACTGATTGTGTAGATCGAAGGCACGGATCGATTCGATCTCGTCGTCGAAAAATTCCAGCCGCAGCGGTTCCTCCGCCTGCCAGGAGAAGAAGTCCAGGATGCCGCCGCGGCGGGCGAACTGACCGCGCTCAGTGACAACGGGCACACGCTCATAGCCTGCCTCGCTCAGATCACGCAGCAGTACCTCCACATCCAGCTTTGCGCCGACGGTGAGCGTGCGGCGCTGGCTGGTGATCTCGGCCAGTGCAGGCGCTGGCTCGTCCAGACTATCTGCACACAGCACCATGACGGGTGCGTCTCCTTCCATCATGCGACCAAGGACGCCCGCACGTTCCGCGAGCAGTTCGGGGTCGATCAAGGCATCGTTCACGACCTGGCCGAGACGCGGAAAATACAGCGCGGGGCACTGCCACACGCCGAGTTCGGCATGCACATGGTCCTGCGTCTTCACGTCTGCGCAGAGAATCCACACGCGCCGCCCTGGCTTAGTCTTTTCTGCATGCCGGACCATCAGAGCTGCCGCAAAGCCGAAGGACTGCGGCGTGACGTGATCAAGGATAATTTCCTTTTCGCCCATCTTCCGCTTAAACTCCGCTGAAGCCAGGGTCACATCCACCAGCCCGAGTGCATCCCCCCGCGCACGCAAAGGCGGCGGTTTACTGTGGCGGATGGAAGCTCGTTTGGCGGGAGGCAAAAGAAACGCCGGGCTGAAGTGGCCCGACGTGTATATCAACTCGTGCGACAGCGAAGATCAAGAGGCAAGGGCCCTGATTGATCAATAAGCGATTAATCCAGGGCTGGTCGCATAAGAATAAACTTCCTTGCCATCCTTCGTGAATTTGAGGGCAAATCCCGCGAGTTGATCTGATTTACCACCTTCGCCGCTGGTAAAATAATAACCCGCCTTGGGGCGCAGGCGGACGACTTCAACAGCCTTCGTTTGAATCAAGCCCGTCTCGTTCCTGGGAAGACCCATCAACTTATCGACACCCGAGGCGACAACCTTGGCAGGAGTCCGGCCATTCGCACCAGCCTCCTTCATGTAGATCGAATAGTTCAAAGTAACTCCCTCGACACCCATGGCGGACATGTTACGAATTGAGATGACATAAAACCAATTTTCCAGGGTGCCTTCGGAGCCGCCGCCCTCGACCTTCTTTTCATCCTGCTTTTTCTTCGTGTAGCGCACTTCAAAAACGTGCTTCACGTTTGCTGCGGCATATTCACGGATGAATTTCTGATCTCCGGCTGAAAAAATCGAGACATTGGCCGTGATTGCACGGCCATCAGACGCCCTTTTGAGCGTGACTTGATCGTTTGTGGCGGAGACGATCTCCGCATCAAGCTTCCGGCCTTGAAGATCGGTGAATTCGTGTGCTCGAAGAGCCGCTGCACCAACCAGCGCAAAGATGAAGAAGATCACAGTTTTTTTCATAGGAATACAAACGTGTTTATTGAATACAGAGTAGTAAATCACGCGCCTATTCGCCAACAAAAATTTGGTCTTTTTAAGATGTAGAAGAATCACCCGGGTTCGTTTACCCGGGTATGAACCCCCAGTCCTCCCGCCGCCGTTTCCTCCAGCAAGGCTCCGCCGCCGCCACAGCACTGGGCTTTCCCACTTTGATCCCTGCTTCCGCCTTGGGAAAAAATGGTGCGGTGGCACCTTCAAACCGCACCACGCTGGCACTGATCGGCTGTGGCGGACGCGGGACGGATGTGGTGAAGAATTTCCTGCAGGACGAACGGGTGCAAGTCATCGCGGTGTGTGATGTCGAACGCGAGTCTGACCGCTACAACAAGGGTATCATCAAAAAGGCGGGAACGCTGGGTCGAGAACCGGCGAGGCGTCTGGTGGACAAAACCTACGGCACGCAGGGCTGCGCCACGCATGAGGATTTCCGCGAGGTGCTGGCGCGCAAGGACATCGATGCGGTGCAGATCGCCACGCCAGACCACTGGCATGCGCTGATGGCTGTGGCGGCGGCACGGGCGGGGAAAAGTATCTACTGCGAGAAGCCGCTGAGCCTGACCGTGGCGCAGGGCCGGTTCATGAGCGATGTGGTACGAGACTGCAAGGTCGTCTGGCAGACGGGCAGCCAGCAGCGCAGTGACATCCATTTCCGCATGGCATGCGAGTACGTGCGCAATGGCAGGATCGGCAAGCTGAAACAAATCCGCGTCGGACTGGCGAGCGACAACCGCGACAACAACGGCAGTGCCTCACAAACCGCGCCTGCGTCAGTGCCGGAGGGATTGAACTACGATTTCTGGCTCGGCCCCGCGCCTGAAGCACCGTTTTGTCCGGCACGGCTGCACTCCAACTGGCGCTGGATTTACGACTACTCCGGCGGCAACATCACCGACTTCGGCGCGCATCATCTCGACATCGTGCAGTGGGCGCTGGGGCAGGATGAGAGCGGCCCGACCGAGTTCTTCGACCTCAAGGCCACGTGGCCCGCGCCCGGCGGGCTTTACACCACGCCACCGACATTCTCCTTCGCCTGTAGCTACGAAGATGGCACCACGGTGCGAGTGGCGGACAAGCAGGACTTCGGTTCCGGCATCTCGTTTGAAGGCGAAGGCGGCAGCGTGCTCTGCACCCGGGGCAAGCTGGAGATCAAGCCCGATGCGCTGCGCAAGCCGCTGGCCGCAAGCGATGTGCGCCTCTACGAGAGCAAAGACCACTTTCGCAATTTCATCGATGCCATCCAAGACGGCGTGAAACCTGCCGCACCCATCGAGTATGCACACCGCAGCATCACCATCGCGCATCTGGCCAACATAGCTTTGCGGCTGAACCGCTCCAAATTGCGCTGGGATCCGGCGAAAGAGCAGATCCTTGAAGATGCGGAGGCCGCTTCGATGCTGACGCGGCCCATGCGTGGACCGTGGCAACTGGTGTAGTTGCTTGGTGTGGTGGATTCCACGTCATGGCTCGTCACTACTCAGCGCGCGGCACAACGCATGAGGAAAGCAACCTCAGGGCTACTTTGCCTGTGGATTCTTCAGATAGTACAGATGCCCGTCCTCGGCACCACCCACAAAATCTGGCAGGCCATCGGCGTTGAAATCCACGGTGGTGGGGCTCACGTCGTGGCCTTCGATGTTGGCTCCGGAGAGGAGACCCATGTCGGCGAAGAACCAATTACCATCGGCGCTGGAGGTCTGGCGGATGAAGTTGGCGTTGGCGGAGTTGAGCAGGATGTCGAGCTTGCCGTCCTGGTCCCAGTCCATGATGCAGATTTTGCGACGACCGCTTTTTCCGGCGATGCCGGCATTGAGGCGCAACGGTTCACCGGGCTTCATGGCGACGGGGGTTTTCACTTTAAGAGACTTGTCGGCGGGGCCAGAAGCTGGTGCTTCCTGTGCGGCGCATAGCACGCGCTGCGGGTGTTTGAGGATGAGTTTGCCGTCTTTTTTCGCGCGCTCAAAGAAGGCGAGGTAGCCTTCCTGATCGAGCATGACGAGATCGGTGAGGCCGTCCTTGTTCCAATCGACAGCGACTGGCGTGGTGCGCCACTGGGTGAGGAGGGCTTTGCCTTCGGGACGGAGCCAGCCGTAGGCGAGTGTGGGCTGTGGGCCATTCCATTCGACGTCCACCGATTGCGCGGCGGCGAGCTTCGGCTTTTGGCGGGTGCCGATGTTTTTGTACCACTCGACTTTGCCGAGGATGGAGTTCATCAGGAGGTCGGGGAGGCCATCGCCATCCCAGTCGGCCACGGTCTGCGTGGTGTAGCCCCATTTCGCCTCGCAGGGGCCTTGGATGGAACCATTGGGGCCGGCCATCGGGCGAATGACTTTGCCTGCGGCTTCGAGACGCACGGGTGCAGCCCACTTCGGCTGCTCCACGCCTTTGCCGCTGAGATTTTCAATGAAGGCGATGTTGCCCGACGTATTGCCGCAGATGATGTCCGTGTCGCCATCGCCGTCCCAGTCGAAGCCGACGGGGGTGGCGAGCGAGCCGAACTTCACCTGATCCGCCTCCTGCTGGAAGTAGCGCGGCTCAGCAAAGACGGGTGCTTTGTTGTCGAATTTGCCGGTGTTTTCGATGAAGGCCACGCGGCCATCTTCGTCGCCACAGATGAGATCGAGATCGCCGTCCTTGTCCCAGTCAATCGCGGTGGGCGTGATCATTTCGAGATCCATGGTGAGATAGCGACCGGTGTCGGCCTTCAGACGTACGCTGAGTTCATACTTCGGCTTGGTGCGCGTGCCGGTGTTTTGAAAGTAGGTGAAGCCGTCGAGGAATTCGCCGCAGAGCAAATCGAGATCGCCATCGCCATCGAAGTCCGCGAAGTTCGGTGAAGGCCAGCC
>NZ_JAQSEA010000316.1 GCF_029946185.1 Prosthecobacter sp. | reverse complement strand
ATGACAAGCAGGGCTGCCATGAGGGGAAACAACTTTTTCATTGCTGGAAATACGCGTGACGGTGATCAACTGGCTGACTTATTCAGAATGAGGCACCGGAACGAACGCCCCATCAGCGCGGGGTGGGTCAGTGAATTGAACTGGCGCATGGTGGAGGCGTCTGGGGGGCTGCCTTCGAGGCTTTGAATCCATGCCATCGCCATGCGGCCGAGCAGACGGCCTTGAAGGTCATATTCGCGCTGGGTGAGGCCATGGCGCGCGGCTTCATCGATCAGCCGTGTGAAATTGATGTGCGTGGTGAGGTCACATTCGCCGAGGTCTGCCAGTATGTGGCCGTCCATCTGGTGCTGCCGGTAGCGGCGGATGGTGCCGTCGGCGCGTGAGTCGGCATGGAACTCCTCCGCATCCAGACCGTAGTCGGCGATGAAGATGTGCCCTTGAAATGCGGTCTGCGCCAGGGCGCGAATCCACGTGAGCATGGCAAGGTTGATTTCGAGGGTGTGGCCGGTTTCGAGATCGTGCGGCAGGTGCTTGACCTCTGCTTCGAGTTCCTCGCATGAGCAATCGCCGGGTATTAAGCGAAAATCCTCGGCGCCGTCGGCTTCGACGTGCAATTCCTCCCAGCGTTCGCCGTTCCAGCGAACGAGATGCACGGGGAAGGCATCTGGGAGTTCATTGCAGAGGAAAAAGCCGTGTTTGGGGCCGGTTTTGAGAGCGGCGAGGCTTTCCACCCATTGGACCCGGTCACCGAGGCGCTTGAGCTGAGCTTCACGATACCGAGGGTTTGGCTCCACGATGAGGTAGCGGAGTGGTTTGCCGGCCAAGGCAGTCAAAATATCCTCTGCGAGCTGTCCGTCATGGGCACCTTGTTCGATGAGGGTGAAATCTTCCGGTTCTCCCAGCGCCAGCCATTCCTGCAAAGCGTACATGGCGAGGAGCTTTCCGAACAACGGACCGACGCTTACGCTGGTGAAAAAGTCGCCTTGGCGGCCGATTTTGCGGGGGGCTGCGCCATAATAACCATGCTCAGAATGATAAAGCGCCAGTTCCATGACCTCCGCAAAGGGCAGACGCCCGGAGGGGGTGGTGTCGAGTTTTTCGCGGAGGATGCTGGGCAGGGAAGACATGCGATGCACGGGAAAGGACTGGCGGAAATTGTGAAGGGCGGGTAGTTTTACGACCCTACTTTCTTAAAATACATGTTCCGCGATGATCCCGATCCCCAGCCTGAACGCAACTGGCGTGGCGAAGCTGGCCTGAAACTGCCCTTCTACCGCCGTGGCTGGTTCAGTGCGCTGATTGCCCTTGTCCTACTCGGTGTTGTGTCAGCGTTTGGGGTTTACAGTGTGATTGTGGGGCCGCTGCGGCGGGATGCGGAGAAGTTTGACCTCGAGGAACTCAAGAAGCTTGAGTCGGCGAGCATCATTTTTGACCGTGATGGTGATGAAATGGCCCGCCTCTACGTCCTGAACCGCACCCCGGTGCCGATCACGGATGTGCCGCAGCACTTAATTGATGCTCTGGTGGCGCAGGAAGATTCACGGTTCTTCAAGCACGACGGGGTCGATTACATCGGCCTTCTCCGTGCGGTGAAGGAAAACATCGTGGCCCGCGAGGTCACGCAGGGGGCGAGTACGGTCACGCAGCAGCTTGCCAGGCAGACGTTCAAGCTCCTCGAACGCAGCTACAAGCGCAAGATTTTGGAGGCTTTCATCGCGCAGCGCATTGAGAAGCACTTTTCGAAGGCGGAGATCCTCGAACTTTATCTGAACCGCATTTTCTTTGGGGTGAATTTCTACGGCGTGCAGGCGGCGGCGCACGGTTATTTTGGCAAGGATGTCAAAGAGTTGAGCATTGAGGAGTCGGCAACGATCGTCGGACTGATCAAGAGTCCGAACAACATTCAGCCGATCAAGCACCCCCAGCGTGCCATGAAGGAGCGGAACTATGTGCTCGAACGCATGTCCATTGAGGGGACGCTGACGAGGGAAGAAGCGGCAAAGCTCAAGAAAACGCCGCTGGTGACTGCGCCGCAGAGCACCGACCCACGTCTGAGCTATGTTTTCGACGCGGTGCGGCGTGAGGTTGTGGATCTGGTGGGGGAGGAGCGGGCATCCATCGGCGGGTTCCGCATCTATACCAGCATTGACCAGGATGTGCAAAAAGCGACCGAGCAGGCTGTGAGCAAACACATGGCCGAGGTCGAAAAGCGCCCGGGCTACGAGCACCAGACTTTAGAGCAGTTTCGCGCGATCATGAGCGATTATCGTGCCCGGCTGAAGCGTGGTGAAATTGATCCCGCAACGCCCAAGCCGCTGCCGGAGTACCTCCAGGCAGCGGCCTTGATGATCGACAACAAGGACGGCAGTATTTTGGCGATGGTGGGCGGACGTGATTTTGGTGACAGCCAGTTTAACCGAGCCACGGATGGCGTGCGTCCTGCAGGCACCGCGTTTACGCCGTTCGTGTATGCCGCCGCGTTTAGCAGTCCAGGACTGTATCCTGGCACCAAGGTGGATGATGCGCCTCTGGACAACCGCCGCGTGATGATCGGGGGTCTGACCGGAATCCTGGGCGAGTGGGGAGCTGAAGTGGACAATCCGAAATGGACGCAGGCGCCGATGACTTCACGTGAGGCGCTCGTTCAGGGGCGTAACTCCGCCACCGTACGTCTGGGAGAGCGCGTGGGAGTGCCCATGGTGAAGCAGGTGTCGCAGAAGGCCGGCATCACCTCCGAAATGCGCGACTACCCCTCCACCTTCCTCGGTGCCAGCGAGATGAGACTGAGCGAGATGTGCCTGGCGTATTCCAATTTTCCGACGCTTGGCAGCCGCCCGCAGAAGCTGAACCTCATTCAGCGCATCACGGACAACAACGAAAAGGCGGTGTTTCAAATCTCCGAGGCAGCCCTGCGCAGCGTGCAGAGCATGGACCCCATTGCGGCGTACCAGACGCACACGTGCCTCGTGGACGCGCTGCATCGAGGTACTGGGAGCCCAGCGGTGAGTGAATACAAGCTCGGCGAGTTTGAGGCCGGTGGCAAATCCGGTACGCACTACGAATTTAAGGATCTGTGGTTCTTGGGTTACACCTCAGGTGTCACCTGCGGGGTGTGGGCGGGCTTCGACAAGCAGAAGACCATCTATCCCGGGGCGTTCTCGAACCGCATCGTGCTGCCTGTGTGGGTGGACATGATCAATACCAGCGCCACACGGTATGTTCCGCAGGAGGTGGAGCCACCGCAGACGGCAGAGCGGGTGGAAATGTGCCAGCGAAGCGGACTGCGGGCCACTGACTACTGCTACGAGAAGATCAAGGGGCCTGATGGCCGCGAAAAGTCTGTGCGTTCCACCTACTTCGAGTATGTGCGCACGGGTACGCCGTTGGAGGGTTTTTGCAATCTGCACACTGGCGAGGGGCTGCCGGTTGAGATCAAGCAGTTTGGCTATCAAAACCCCGCCAGCGGTTTCGGCTCCGCGCCACTTATTGCCTCGGCCACCCGCTGGGTGCACGTCGAACCCGTGCGGATGAGGGCGCTTACGGTCATCGGGGAAGACCCCTACAATTCCGAGCAGGCGGTGCCCCGGGCCAGCCCGGTCAATGACGATGGCTCGCCGATCCGCAAGGCCATTCCTGTCGATGCCGTGGATACCCCCGATGAAGAAGGGCCCAAGCTCAAGCTTGCCCCGCCGCCGCCGATGAAGATCGAGCTGTGAGGGGTTTCAGTCAGCTTATAGCATGATGCGTTCAAAACGGGTCTGTTTTCTCGTGCTGAGAATCTTCTCGGGGAGGGCGTCATGTGATGGCGGAGCCAAGTTGCGGCGGGGCTGATTGCAGGCACTGCTGGTGGGCGTGGGATGCGGCGGAGCGCCCCATCTTCGCACTCCGTGCTGCGAAGGGCAGGCTGGCATCTCTGGGCTATCATCCGCAGCCCATTCAGGGCTGGTGTGTGGCGGGACGAAGCGACAAAAGAGCGAAAAGGCCCTTACTAAGCGCCATGGATTCAGGCCCTTTTGCAACTGTGCGTGGTATTAATCCTTCATCGCAATGGTTCTTCTCCGAATAGTTCTTTTCCTGCTCGGGGCCATGCTTGCCATTGGCGGCTTATCCATGATCACTACGGCAGGACGGCTCTCCATTCCGGCAGCAATCGGGGCATTTGGCATCATCTGTGAGCTTGTTTCGATTTTTGGTCCCAACCGTTGGGTGGAGCTTTTTACGCAAGGCATTTGATCCCGTTGGCGGGATTTGCAGAGCTCTCGGCGGTTGACTTCACCTCAGCAGCATCTTTCCCTTTTCTGGATCGAACTCCTTTTCCCACTTTGCCACGACGAGTGTGGCGAGCGTGTTGCCGATGAGATTGGTGATGGCGCGGGCTTCCGACATGAAGCGGTCGATGCCGATGAGCAGCGCGAGGCCAGCGACAGGAATACCTGTGTCGATGGTCGAGAGGGTGGCTACCAGGGTGATGAATCCGGCGCCGGTAACCCCAGCGGCCCCCTTGGAGGTGAGCAGCAGGACCAGCAGTAGCACGAGCTGCTGCCCGAGGGTCAGATGGGTGTTCGTGGCCTGAGCGACGAACAAGGCGGCGAGGGTGAGGTAGATGCAGGTGCCGTCGAGATTGAACGAGTAGCCGGAAGGGATAACGACACCGACGACGGACTTGTCACAGCCCGCTTTTTCGAGCTTCAGCATGAGCTGTGGCAGGGCGGTTTCCGAGGAGGAGGTGCCGAGCACAAGTAGCAGTTCGTCTTTGATGTGAGCGAGTATTTTCCACAAGCTGAAGCCGTTCCACCGCGCGATGCTGCCGAGCACGACGAATACAAACAGTCCGCAGGTGACATAGACACAGGCCAGTACTTTGACCAGCTTGACGAGCATGCCCGGACCTTCAGAGCCGACGGTGTAGGCCATGGCGGCGCAGGCAGCAATGGGGGCGGCGCGGGTGATGATGGCGACCAGTTTGAAAAACACCTCCGAGACGCTTTGCAGGAGATCGAGGACTGGTTTGCCCTTTTCTCCCATCTGGCACAGCGCCACCGCCACCAGCAGGGCGAGAAACAAGGCGGGCAGCACTGAGTCGTCCGTAAATGCCCCGACAAAGGTCTTGGGGACGATGTTCATTAAAAAGGCCTTGGTGCTGGTGTCGCCTGCCTTGGCCTGGTATTCGCCCAGCTTTGAGGCTTCCTTCGCCGTGGCATGCAGCTCCACGCCGGCCCCTGGCTCGACCACGTTTGCCACCACGAGGCCAATAACCAGCGCCACCGTGGTGACGATCTCAAAATACAGAAGTGCTTTCAAACCCACGCGACCCACCCGCTTTAAATCGCCCATGCTGGCGATGCCACAGACCACGGTGCAGAAGATGATCGGGGCGATGAGCATCTTGATCGCCTTGATGAAAACCTCCGCCAGCGGCTGCAGGTCGGTCGCATTGAAGGTGTGACCGAAAAGGGTGAGCGAATTCGCGGGCGGAAACAGCAATCCTAACAGAATGCCCAGCACAATGCCGATGATCACCTGGACGTAGAGAGTTTTTAGCCATTTCATGGGGGGCGGATGCTGGCAGGTTCATGGCAAAAGCCAAGAGGCATTCTTGCGCCTGACGCCGGGCGTGCTACGCTCACGGTTCTTCACACCACCAATCCGCACGCACCATGGGCAAAACACTCTTTGAAAAAGTCTGGGACTCGCACGTCGTCAGCACTCTCGACAATGGCCAGACACAGCTCCTCATCGACACGCATCTCGTGCATGAGGTCACCAGCCCGCAGGCCTTTGGGATGCTGCGTGATTTGAACCTGAAAGTGGCCTACCCGCACCGCACCTTTGCGACGGTTGATCACATCGTGCCGACGGACAGCCAGGTCTCGCCGTTTTCAGATCCGCTCGCCGAGGCGATGATCCAGGAGCTCAACAAGAATGCCAAGGACTTCGGCATCACCTATTTCAGCCTTTCCAGCGGCAAGCAGGGTATTGTGCACGTGGTCGGACCGGAACAGGGCATCACCCAGCCGGGTACTACGATTGCCTGTGGTGACAGCCATACCGCGACGCACGGCGCCTTCGGGGCGATCGCTTTGGGAATCGGCACCACGCAGGTGCGCGACATTCTGGCCACCCAGACGATGGCGCTGGGCAAGATGAAGGTGCGCCGCATCAATGTGGACGGCCAGCTGCGGCCGGGTGTTTACTCCAAGGACGTGATTCTTCACATCATCCGCCTGCTGGGTGCGAACGGCGGGATCGGCTTTGCCTATGAATACGGCGGCAGCTTGGTTGACGCGATGTCGATGGAAGAGCGCATGACTGTCTGCAACATGAGCATCGAAGGCGGTGCGCGCTGCGGCTACGTCAATCCAGACGAAAAGACCTTCGAATATCTCAAAGGCCGCCCGTATTCCCCGCAGGGAGATGAATGGCTCGACACCGTCGAAAAATGGCGTGCCGTGGCTTCGGATGCTGATTGCGTTTATGATGATGTCATCAACATCAAGGCGGAAGACGTGCCGCCGACCGTTACGTGGGGCACCAGCCCGGACCAGGCCATCTCCGTCACTGAAAACGTGCCGACCGCAGAAAGCGCCACCACCGAGCCAGGCCGCATCTCCATCCAGGACGCGCTTGATTACATGAAGCTGCCTGCAGGACAGCCGATCAAAGGCACAAAGATCGACGTCGCATTCATCGGTTCCTGCACCAACGGTCGTCTCAGCGATTTCCGTGAAGTGGCCAAGTTCATCAAGGGCCGCAAAGTGGCCGCAGGCGTGAAAGCCATCGCGGTTCCTGGGTCGCAGATTGTCGATACACTCGCACGTCAGGAAGGCCTGCATGAGGTCTTCAGTGAAGCGGGTTTTGAATGGCGCGGCGCAGGCTGCTCCATGTGTCTGGCGATGAATCCTGACAAGCTCGTCGGGGATCAGCTCTGCGCGTCTTCTTCGAACCGGAACTTCAAAGGACGGCAGGGCAGCACCACTGGCCGCACCGTCCTGATGAGCCCCGTCATGGTCGCTGCCGCTGCACTCACTGGCAGCATCGCGGATGCGCGAGAGGTGTTCTCGATTGCGGGATAGTATCACCCGTGGTGCCAAGCGGTTCCCAGTAGATGTATGAACCTCAAGTCTTATCTCTGGGAAAAGCGAACTTTGATCACACGATCAAAAAAATTGGCACGATTTGGTGAAATCGCTTCGAACGCTGTTTCCTGGGCGCTAAGACATAATCCGTTTCAACGTTTTTCAGCAGAATTACGAGGTGCGCGTTATTTGAATGTGGGGTGTGGTTACAAGCCGAGTGCGAATTTCCTCAACCTTGACTATACCTGGCATCCGGGAATCCAACTGAAACTTTCCGCATGATTCTAGAAGAGGTCGGCTTCAAAGAGGTTACCCAGGTTTCTTTTCGAGAGGGCAGGAATGATGTTTTGTGGTTTGATTCTCCAGAGCGAGAAAGAGAGTCTCTCTATATCGAAGCCGTGAAGGGATGAGGGAATTGTTGCTCACATCCGGATGGAAGTTGTGACAGACCGCCTTTCATGAATCCAAGACGGCCTTTCAGTCGGATAGCATCCGTCCCGTGAAATCTGTGGTTCTCATTCTGGCACTTCTCATTCTCGCCTTTCTGGCGGTGAACGCTTGGATCGTGTCGCCGACGAGGTTGCAGTGGCAGTTGCAACTGGTCACTACGGAGTTTGGCCATTGGCTCGCGCTGCTGTCGCTGGTGGTGATTTATCCTGCCATGTACTCATCGCGCTGGCTGGCTTTGGTTTGTCTGGTGCTTGCGGTCGTCTTTCTTGTGCCCGCCGTGCAGGCATCGCGCATTGCCAGTGCGCAGGGACTCAGCTTTTCCTGGCAGCGGCTGTGGCTGCCGGTGCAAACAGGGAAATTCAAAGTGCAGCAGGAACGCCGCAGCTACTGGAGGGATGGGGATGAATCGCTTGAGCTGGTGATATATCGACCCGTCGGTGCTGACAAGTCGCTGCCCTGTCTGCTCATCGCCCACGGCGGGGGCTGGGACAGCGGGGACCCTGGTGAGTTTGAAAGTGCCAACACGGAGATTGCTTCTCATGGCTACGTGCTGTGCTCCTATGGCTATCGTCTTGCGCCGAAGCACACGTGGCCCACTCAGGCGGAGGACACGCGGCGTGCCTGTGCCTGGGTGCACGAGCATGCTGCTGAACTCGGCATTGACGTGAATCAAATCGTCTTCATGGGGCGCTCTGCTGGGGCGCAGATCGCCGCCGCCTGTGCCTATGGCATGCCGGAGCTTGGAGCGTGTGGCTGCATCGATGTGTATGGCACTCCCAACATGTTTCTAGCAAATGAATGGTCGGTGCCGGATGATCTGCTGAAATCTCTCGTTCTAGTACACCAATACATGGGTGGCGATCCGCAGAAAGTGCCGGAGGCGTATCATACCGGCTCAGCGACGGAATTTCTGGATCAGCGTCGTCTGCCGACGCTGATCCTTCACGGCACGCAGGATTCGCTTGTTAGTATCGGCCATAGCCGAAGGTTTAATGATCGTCTTGCGAAGCATGAGGACCACTTTTTTCTCGAACTCCCCTGGGGTACGCATGGCATGGACTACTTTCCTTCTACGCCGGGCGGTCAGCTTTCCATGGCTGCTATTGTGCGCTTCATGGAACGATTTGGCCACGGCGCACCGTAGTGGGAGTTCATGAATCAGATTCTGGGCCTCTTTTGCGCGTTCACCTGCTCCGCTTTTGCCGGAGATCTTCAGCTTACTCTGCCACCCGTCGTGTATGCCACGCCGGATGTGCCGATGAGCATCTATTACGACAACATCGTGCTCACGGAGAATCCTGAGACCTATGGCTTCGAGTTCGCCTGCAAGCTGGGTAAAAACGAAGAGCGCCGCTGGACGGTCACGCCGAGCGATGCCGATGTGGGCGATCATCCGCTGGCCATCACCGTCAAAAACGCTGGTGGCAAAGTGGTGGAGCAGGGGCGGATAACGCTGCACATCTCCCCGCGCAAATCGGTTTCCGCCAAGCCGCTGCGCCTGCTGATTGTTGGTGACAGCCTCACGCATGCGAGCTTTTACCCCAATGAAATCGCGCGGCTTCTCGCTTTGCCGGGCAATCGCA
Source organism: Prosthecobacter sp. (assembly GCF_029946185.1). Lineage (GTDB taxonomy): Bacteria > Verrucomicrobiota > Verrucomicrobiia > Verrucomicrobiales > Verrucomicrobiaceae > Prosthecobacter. The sequence goes on along the minus strand of NZ_JAQSEA010000316.1, from coordinate 668 downwards.
AGGCCACGCTGCTTGGCACGCACAAACCCGCCAATGCCCAGCCCGGTGTCGCGCATGAAGGCTATGGCGGCTGGAAGTGGTCCGACTTTCTCATCAAATTTGCTCCGGAGGTTCCCGGTGTGGCCGCAGGGCCGCTTGCACGCAAGACGACCAGTCCTTTCATTTTTCCTGCTGCTGATGGCAAAACCGGTGCCTTCGATTTGCAGCGCTACTTCAAGGAGCACTGCGGCGGACAGCCGCCGGATGTCGTCACCTTCCTTCTCGGCATCAATGACTGCTTTGGAGCTGATCCGAACAACCCGGACGCCAAGATCAACGAGGTGCTCGACAATGCTGACAAACTCCTGGCTGCATTTCACAAGGCCGCGCCCAACGCCAAACTCGCCGTTGGTCTGACCACGCCGCCGAATGCGCGTCAGGAAGGCTTCACAGCTAACTACAAGGACAAGTATCGGCGCTGGGGCTGGAAGCGCATCCAGCACCGCATTGTGCAGCTGATGCTCAAGCGTCTGTCCAACCGCGAGAAGGACGGCATCTTCATTGTCCCCACGGAGCTGAATCTGGATCCCGTTGATGGCTATCCCAACAACAATGGGGTACATCCGAATCCCGTCGGCTACGCCCAGATTGGCGCGAGCTTCTACTCGTGGATGAAATCGAAGCTGTAA
>NZ_JAQSEA010000315.1 GCF_029946185.1 Prosthecobacter sp. | reverse complement strand
TTTTGCGAACCGCTATAAATCCCCGCCGCAGCATGTTTGGTCCGCAGGATGGGTGTGTTTTGTTCGTGGGATGGGTGTGTTTGGTTCGTGGGATGGGTGTGGCGACAGCCCGCCCGTCCATCAGCGTATGGCAGACACTATGGCATACGAACGTCCTCAAAGTCCGGCAGCCTGGCGCAGAGTCGTGTGTGCAAAGAAGAGAGCCTTCCGCGTCAAACACCCCCACCGCCTTCCGCGAACCCACCGCGAAGTGGTCCGCACTCTCCGAGTGCGGTTCCCGCGCCAGCCCTCAGCTCACCCAGCACGCCGCATCTCAGCGATCCACTCCGGCGGAATGCCCTGCCCAGGCACCGAACTGTCCGGCTGGCGTTTCAGGCCTACCACATGCTCCAGCAGCCACTCCAGCACCTCCCAGAAGCGCAGCGCATCCAGCACCGGATTCAGCGCATTCGTCACCGGGCAGTAATGCACCTCCTTCGGATTCGTGTGGTGCATCGTATGGTGCTGCGGTGTCTGCAAAATCCGCCAGTCCTGCAGCAGCGTGATGAAGCGTCCATTCTCACGCCGCGTGCGGTGCGACCACTTGTGCACCTCGTTCGCATTCCCACCCACCAGCGCAAACAGCCACACATGCCACGTCAGGCAGCCCAGCCACACATGCCACGTCAGGCAGCCCAGCCACCCCGCCGCGATGACCAGCGCCCCCATCGCCATCAGCAACTCCTTGTTGCTCTCCCACCACGTATTCCGCGTCATGCGCCGCGGCAGATGATGATGCACAATATTCGGCCGCCCAATCCATCGCCCCAGCCAAGGCGTGTCTTCCCGAATATAAGCATCCTCGATCCAGTGGACGAGGCCGGCAGCGAAATCAGCAGCAAGCACCACGCCTGCCGCCTGAAGAGTGAGTGAGATGAAGTCGTTCATGACCCCACACCTCTTCCTCACAACCTGCCAGATCAGGACATTGATACTCTTGAAGCTACGATTGATGGCGTCGATGGTGGCGGCTGCGGGTGGGCAGAACTGCCGGTTGCGGAAGAGGCAGATTTCCGGTAGGTTCACGCATGTCATTTGACCCTTCCACCGTGCAGCTTCCTCCGCCTGGATGTGAGCAGCGCATGCCCCCGCCGAATAAGCGGGAGCTGTCATTTGAAGAAGTTTACCAGCAGGTTCGCCGTCATCTGAAAGACGATGCGGCAGGGACGATGTCGGTGCAGATGAAAGCTCAGATTAATGGAAACCATGCTCACCCAGCGCGAGTTTGCACGGCTGGTTGATGGCCCGGCGTTGGATCGCGAGATCGACCGTCTGACGAAAAAGGGCGGCGGCTGGCTTCAGGCTGCGCAGATACTCAGCCGCAGAGTCAATGGTACCTTGGATTGGGAAGTACTCGGCCCGGCAGGAGCGCGTTATCAAGTCGTTGGCAGTCGTGGTGAAGCCGTTTTGTTTTGGGACGACCATCTCAAGAACCGCATCATGAAACTGCGCGGACGTGAGGAGAACGGTTATGGCACGGCTGGATTCGGCTGCATCCTGGTGCGCAATGAGCGTGGCATGATCGACTACGGGCCGGGAACCATCGAGCAGGCGCTGGAACGCGAGCGTCTCAGTTGGGAGCACCTCGGGTTTGGATGCGTGTTTGAGGATGTGATTGGCGATGTTGAAGGTCTGCTGCTGGCACAGGCGTTTATCAGCGGCTCCGCGCCGACCGAGCATGAAATTCACGCGTGGATGACACAACACGGCTGGGAATCGTTGGCGGAAGCACGGGACGTTGCGGTGACCCTGCGGCAGCATGCCTGGCGGCGTGGGCGGGTCGGTGCGTTTGACGCCAACGAAACGAACTTCATCAAGAGCGATGCAGATGGCCTGTTGTATCCGATTGATCTGATCGTGTGGACGATGCCGGAGTGAGACGGCACCTTGATGCGGTGGGGAGCGGGGTCACTCACAACTCATCTCCGGGCACCGGCGGGACGTCGGGAACCATGGCGAGAATCTCGTCCAAGTCTTCAATCCGACCGCGCTTGGCGCGGGCTTCGAGGGTGTCGCTTACTTCCCAGGCAGTCACTTGCGCTTGTAAAGCCAAGGCAACCATATGATCGACCGATGTGCGCTCTTTCTCGGCCGCATCGGATAGAATACGGGCGAGGAAGTCTGGGATGCTGGCAGTGATGGTGGTCATGACGACAGACGGAGTATGTCCAGAAAAGTCTTCGGATCAACCACACGAACGGCGGGCAGTCGGGAGGCAGGGAAATGGCGCAGATTGTGAGTCACCAAGTAGTCAATCTTCGATTCCATGGCGAGCTGGGCCAAGGCTTCGTCATCGGGATCAGGTAGTGACGGCTTCCAGAACGCCGAAGTCCGAAACTGCACCGCATTCGAAGCGAGGGCATCCAGAAAACGGTTGATGACAATCATCGGCAGACCTTGAGGTAACATCTCACGCTTCAAAACCTCATCATACTCAGCTAGGACGGTTTGACTCAGATAAAGCGCAAACTCTCCCTGGCGATAACGAGCGACAATCTGAAACGAAGCGCCATTCCGTGACCGCAGGGCGGACAGAATGACGTTCGTGTCGAGAATGGCGCGAATCATGTCATTCGGCTACTTCACCAGTCTCACCATCAGATCCTTGCTCTCCACACTCTCACTGATCTTCACGCAGATCTCCTTCACCGTCCCTGCGGTCGGTGCCGAAACGGCCGCGAACATCTTCATCGCCTCCAAGGTCAGCAGCGTCTCCCCCTCTTTCACCTTCTGCCCCACACTCACGGCAATGCTTGCCACCATCCCCGGCATCGGCGCACCCACTTGAGTCGGGTCCGCAGGATCGGCCTTGGTTTTGGTGACAGCGTTGACCGCGAGGGCCTTGTTGGTCACCGTCGTATGACGTGGGTAGCCATTGAGCTCAAAGATCGCCGTCTGCTGCCCCGTGGCATCCGCCTCGGTCATGTTCAGCAGGCGCACGAAGAGAGTCTTGCCCTCTTCGAGGTTGATGTGGATCTCCTCCTTGTCCTGCAGGCCGTAGTAATACGCCGGCGTCGGCAGGGCGGACACGTCGCCGTAGGTCTTGCGGAACTCGGCGAACTTCAGGAACACATCCGGATACATGAGGTAGCTCCACACGTCGTCCTCGGTCGGCTCCTTCTTCAGCTTGCCTTTGAGTTCGGCGCGCACGTCGTCCAGCTTGATCTTCGCAGCATGCGTGCCGGGGCGGCCCTTGATACGCTTGCCGCCTTTGCCGACGATGGCATCCGCCAGCGCGTTCCACTTCTTGCGTGAATCAGCCGCCTTGGCGGGTTCCATGCCGTAGAAGGGCTCGCCAAGCCAGCCTTCAAACATGCTGGTGACGTCCTTGCTCCACTTTGTGCCCTGGAGATTGATGATGTCCGTGGGCTTCACACCACGCGCCACACACTCAATGGCGAGATCACCCACGACCTTGCTCGATGGCGTCACTTTAACAATGTCACCACAAAGCTGGTTCACCTCCGCATACGCATGCGCGATCTCCGGCCAGCGTGGCCCCAGGCCCATGCCGATGGCCTGCTCCTTGAGATTCGTGTACTGCCCTCCGGGCATCTCGTGCAGATAAACTTCCGCAGTACCGTAGGGCTCGGCAGTGTCGAAGGGCTTGTAGAAGCTGCGTACCGCAGCCCAGTAGTCACTGAATTCCTGCAGCGCCTCGACATCCAGACCAGTGTCACGCGGCGTGTGCTGCATGGCAGCCACGATGGAGTTCAGGTTCGGCTGCGAAGTGCCACCAGACATCGAGGCAATCGCCGCATCCACCACATCGACTCCCGCCGTGGCGGCTTCGATGATGCTCGCTGCATTCAGCCCGCTGGTGTCATGCGTGTGGAAATGAATCGGGATGCCCACTTCATCCTTCAGCGCCTTGACCAGCTTCTTAGCCGCAAACGGGCGGACAAGTCCCGCCATGTCCTTGATGCACAGCATGTGTGCGCCCATCTTTTCCAGCTCCTTGGCCAGGCGCACGTAGTACTTCAGGTCATACTTGTCGCGCTTCGGGTCCATGATGTCTCCCGTGTAGCACAGCGTGCCCTCACAGATGGACTTCGTGTCCTCACGCACCGCATCCATCGCCGCCTTGAGGTTCGGCAGGTAGTTCAGCGAATCAAAGATGCGGAAGATGTCCATGCCGTTCTCAGCAGCATGTTTGATGAAGCCCTTCACCACGTTGTCCGGGTAGTTCGTGTAGCCCACCGCGTTCGAGCCACGGAAGAGCATCTGCAAAAGAATGTTCGGCACCTTCGCGCGGATGGAGCGCAGGCGCTCCCACGGGTCTTCGCGCAGAAAGCGCATCGTCACGTCAAAGGTGGCCCCGCCCCACATTTCCAGTGAGAACAGGTTCGGCGTGCGGCGTGCCACGCTGTCCGCCACGGCCAGCATGTCAAAGGTGCGCATGCGCGTCGCCAGCAGCGACTGATGCGCATCCCGCATCGTCGTGTCGGTGATCAGCAGCTTTTTCTGCTTCGCAATCCAGTCATTGCAGAACTTCTCCGGCCCCATCTCGGTCAGGAGCTGCTTCGTGCCTTTGGCCGGCGCGATGCGGTGGTCAAACGTTGGAATCGGCGAGGCGGTAAACGCCTTGTTGATCTTATGTCCCTTCGCGAACGGATTGCCGTTCACATTAGTGTCGGCCAGGTAGCTCAGCAGTTTCGAGGCACGGTCTTTGCGGGCCACAAACTTGAGCAGGTCCGGGTTGTTGTCGATGAAGCGCGTGGTGGCCTGGCCCGCCATGAAGTCCGGGTGGTGCACCACGTTCATGAGGAAGGGGATGTTCGTCTTCACGCCACGGATACGGAACTCGCGCAGGCCCCGATCCATGCGGTCCAGCGACTGCTTGTACGTGCGGGCATACACCGTCATCTTCACCAGCATCGAGTCATAATACGGCGTGATGACCGCGTTCGTCGCGCCCAGCGCACCATCAAGCCGGATGCCGAAACCACCCGCGCTGCGGTAGGTCAAAATTTTGCCAAAGTCCGGCGTGAAGCCGTTTTCCGGGTCTTCCGTCGTGATGCGGCACTGGATCGCGTAGCCGCTCTTCTCGATCTTGTCCTGCGGGGGCAATGCCAGCGGCTCCTGATGAATCTGGTAGCCCTGCGCGATGAGGATCTGGCTGCGCACGATGTCGATGCCGGTGATCTCTTCCGTCACGGTGTGCTCCACCTGGATGCGCGGATTCATCTCAATGAAGAACCACTCGCCCGTTTCGTGATCCACCAGGAACTCCACCGTGCCCGCGTGCGTGTAGTTCACCGCATGCGCCAGTTTCACGGCGGCTTCGCACAGGCCGTCGATGATCGACTGCTTGATGCCGTAGCTCGGCGCCTGCTCGATCACCTTCTGATGCCGGCGCTGCACCGAGCAGTCGCGTTCATGCAGATGCAGCACGTTGCCATGCTTGTCCGCCACGATCTGCACTTCGATGTGCTTCGCCTTGCCGACGAATCTTTCGAGGAAGACAGCCCCGTTGCCAAACGCACGTTCCGCTTCGGTCTGCGCCTCATCCAGCAGCTTTTCCAGGTCCTTGGCCTCACGCACGACCCGCATGCCACGGCCACCACCGCCAAAAGCAGCCTTGATGATCAGCGGAAAGCCGATCTTCTTTGCTGCCGCCAGCGCTTCCTTACGGTCGCTCACAGGTTCATCGGTGCCTTCGAGGATGGGCACCTTCAGCTTGCGCGCCACGTTGCGGGCGGCCGTCTTGTCACCCATCATGTCGAGAATCTTCGCTTCAGGACCGACGAAGATGATGCCCGCGTCCTCGCAGGCCTGGGAGAACTTCGGGTTCTCAGACAGGAAGCCGTAACCTGGGTGAATCGCATCCACGCCCTTCTCCTTCGCCAGGGTCACGATGCCTTCAATGTCCAGGTAGGCACCCAGAGGCCCCTTGTCCTTGTTCAATTCGTAAGCCTCGTCCGCCTTGAAGCGATGCGGACAGAAACGGTCCTCCTGCGCATAAATACCCACCGTTTTCAGCCCCAGTTCCGTAGCCGCACGCATGACGCGGATGGCGATTTCAGAGCGGTTCGCGACCATCAGCTTCTTGATGGTGCGGATCGTGGTGGGGGCTGGAGTTTTCTTGGACATGTCAGGGTTGGTTGAATGCGGGCGCATAGTCCCGCAGAATCGAAATGAGGCAAGGAAGAGGTGCGCTCTTGTGCGCAAGCAGAAGCCCGGCCCGCTCCGGCTTTAAGAACGTCGACGGCGGCGCAGTAGGAAACCGCATGCAGCAAACAGCAGCAGGCTCATGCGGCCAGGCTCGGGCACCACGACGATATTGCCGGAAGTCGTGAACCGGCTGACATCCCAGAACAAACCGCTGCCGCTGATGTCCGGCAGGTCAAACTGGCTGCCGTTGTCACCACTGCCATCGCGCAAATTCGTGCCCACCGAAAAACCGCTGAAATTGGTGGTAAGAACCGTCGCCCAATCCACCAGATTGATGACATCCCCCGCATGCGGCGTGTAGCCGCTGGCAAGCACGCTGATGTTGCCCGCGACGATAAGCGTACCGCTAGTGCCATTGAACACCAGACGGTCGTGTGCACCCACCCCGGTGACTGAATCCACCCACGTATTGTAGCCGGTGGTGCCGATGGCAAATCCGCCAAAGGAGCCGTCACTGGCGGTGGGTGTGGTGATGTCGAGGAAGGTTTTAGAGCCGGCGGCCAGATTGTAGCTGGCCGTCGAGACCGGCGTGAAGGTCAGCGTGCCATGGTCTGCTGCCGTCGTGCCATCCCCGGCGTACAAAGAGGCGTTGGAGTTCAGCGTGAAGCCGCTGCCCCGGACGATGCCGGTGCCCGAGATGCTGCCATTCGAGGTCACGGTCACGATGCCGGTGCCAGTCTGTCCCACACCCGCCTTGCCCACTTGCAGCGTGCCGGCGCTCACATTGGTCGCGCTTGTGTAGGTATTGGCTCCGCTGAAAATCCAGGTGCTCGTGCCCGTTTTGTTGACGCCGAAAGTGTTCGACACTACGCCCTGAATTTCCCCGGTTCCAGAGCCCACCATGTTGAGAGTATGGGCGGCGTTGTCGGTGGAGGCGGCGTTGACATCGCCCTTGATCAGCAGGCTGCCCGCCGCCACATCGAACGTGAGCGTGGTGAGCAAAGTAGTGCGCACGGGGCCATCCCAAGTGTTGTTTCCGCCGATGTTTTCGATGTAGGGGGTGATGAGGGACTCCCCGGTAACGGTCACATTGTTGTCCAACTGAAGGCGACTGCCGGCGGCGATCAGAACGCCATTGCCGGTGCCGCCCAGCGCCCCATTGCTGCGCACAAGCAAATTCCCCGCATTGACGGTGATAAGGCCGGTAAACGTGTTGGTGCCACTCAGCGCCAGGGTGCCGCTCCCCGTTTTGATGATCTCGGTGGCCGTGGTGCCATCAGCGATGCTGCCGCTCAAGGTCAGGGTGCCGGTGGTGATGGAAATAGTGCGGCTGGTGCCTGCTGCCGTGCCCAGACTGACAGCACCCGTGCCCAGATCCAAGGCGTTGGTCAGGCCGGCGCTGAAGTCCCCATTGATCACGACAGCATTGCCGTTGGCGATGGCAACGGCCGCACCACTGCTGTTGCCGAGCGTCCCGCCATTGATGGTGAAGATGCTCGCCGTGGCACCCAGCGCGGTGGCGCTGTTCAGATTCAGTCCGCCCTGATCGAGCGTGAGGCCCCCCGTGAAGGTGTTGGTGCCGCTGAGTTCCTGGGTAAATGTGCCCGTTTTGATCACGGACAGCGCTCCGCCTCCAGTGCCATCTGCCAAGGTGCCGGCAAACAGCGTGTTCGTGGTGGAATTGATCGTCAGCGTGGCCGCTGTGGCGCTTGCATTGCGCACCGTGCTGGCTCCCAACCCAGCCGTGGAGACCAGCGAGGCGATGGTGATCGAGTTGCCATTCAGCGAGAGGTTTTTCACCAACGCAGTGTTGGCAAAGGTCACGCGGTTGGGCGTGGTGGAGTTGAGCGCCCCCGCGCTGTCGAGGCGCACATTCGTCACATCAATGGACAGGCCGCCGGTGAAGGTGTTGTTCCCGCTCAATACAATTGTTCCAGTGCTAGTACCCTGGGTGCCCAAGCTCAAAGCACTGCCAAGGGTGGATTCGCCGATGTTGGAACTGATGATCGAAGTAACGGCCAAGGTGTTTTGCGTGATCAGCGCGCTGCCCGCCAGCGTGAGCCCCCCGGAAAGTGTGACGTTGTTGACTTCCAGTCGGATCGCCCCACGCCCGCCTGCCCCTGTCCCGCTGAGCGTGAAGGGCACCTGCCAGTTTCCAGTGGCGGCGAGCACCAGTGTGCTGTTCGTACCCACATTCACCCTCGTCAGCGTGGCCGAAGGCAGGGAGTTCAGGCTATTGACCTGCACAAAGAGCCCATTCACATCCGCCGACGTGAGTGAAAAGGTGCCCGAGAGGTTGGAAGCACTGCCAATCGTGACGAGGGCGAAGGCACCGGCCGCTTTTTGCAGCGCGATGTTGCTTCCACTAAGCGTCGAATTGAAGATCAGGCGTGAGGCGAGCGAACTGGACCCGTCTTGAAGAGTGATGGCGGACCCATCAGCCAGCGCGATCGTGCCGCCCGTGAAATTGTAAGAGTTCGGAGTGACCGCCCGGAAGATCAGTCCGTTGGTGTTCACCGTGCCCGAAACCGTGACTGTCCCGCCCGAACCACCGGCGCCAAACACAGCCGTATTCCCCGCCGAGTTGGACCAAGACTGATTTTGCAGGCCGTTCGTCTCGTCAAACCAGTTGCCGCTACCATCCACCCAGTTTCCGGCACCGTCCTGCGCCCCCGTCGTTCCAGTGGTTACGTCCCAGACGAACGTGGCCCCTTGAGCACGATGGGGTGCCATGACCCCAAAAAAGAGCACGGACAGGGAGAGACAAAAAATTTTCAATCGAAACATTCGTGGGGAAGGGGGGATGGGTGAGACAGCGAGGCGCCGGAATCGTTGGAAACCAATGAAGCACAATTCGGCTCCTCCGCCTGTCACGGATGCCAAAACCTCGCGCGTAGCGTTTTTTCAACTGCCCAAAAGCAAGATTGGCCATGAACTTGCTAATTAGGGTCCAGCAGGCATTGATTTTACGTCCGCCCCCCAGCCCTCCGCATGTCCATCCACGTCGCCCTTCACCACCGCACCAGCTATCACTACGAACGCCCCATTGAGCTGGGCCCGCAGATCATTCGGTTGCGTCCCGCGCCGCATTCCCGGTCACGCATCCTGAGCTACTCGCTCAAAGTCACCCCGGAGAAGCATTTCCTGAACTGGCAGCAGGACCCGCAGTCAAACTACCTCGCCCGGTTGGTCATCCCGGAGAAAACCAAGGAATTCAGCATCGAGGTGGATGTGGTGGTGGAGATGGCGGTCTTCAATCCCTTCGACTTCTTCCTGGAGCCTGAAGGCGAGCATTTCCCCTTCGACTACGATGCCGCCCTCGACCAGGAGCTGGCACCCTTCCTCAAATGCGGTGAACTCACGCCGAAACTCGCGGATTACTTCTCCGCTCTTGAGCGCGAACTGCTTGCCCTGGACCCTTGGCCACCGCGTACGATCACCGCACTCGTGACGATCAATCAGCGCCTGTGGAAGGACATTTCCTACACCGTCCGCATGGAGCCCGGCGTGCAGACGCCAGAGGAGTCCCTGACCAAGCGCACCGGCTCCTGCCGTGACTCGTCATGGCTCATGGTGCAGATCATGCGGCGTCTCGGCATCGCCGCACGCTTTGTCAGCGGTTACCTCATC
>NZ_JAQSEA010000314.1 GCF_029946185.1 Prosthecobacter sp. | reverse complement strand
TGGCCTGCGACGTGTGATCGTCAGCCATGATGTAAATGATGTTTGGCGGCGTGGCAGCAAACGCGGCGGCGGCGCTCAGAAGGCAGACGGTCAGCAGTGGAAGGAAGAGTCTCATGTTCCTGCCCAGCATAGGACAAGCCGCGTTCCTGTCTTGTGACAAACCGCCAATCCATGGTAATAATCGGCCATGTCAAAGCTGCACCGAACAACCGCCAACCAGTCGCCACTGGTGAACATCACGGCCATAAACCAGTGGCCTGCAATGCAGTTCATGCAGCCGTGGGAGCATGTTCCGGGGGTGTTCTTCTTTGTGAAAGATCGGCAGGGTCGATTTCTGAGAGCTAACCGCGCTCTGCTCGACCGTCTAGGGATGCAGGATGAGGCAGAAATCGTCGGCACAACGGATCACGATCGCTACCCACCGCATCTGGCGGACCGGTTGGTCGCCGGGGATCGGCAGGTCATGACAAGTGGCCAGCCGTTGCTTGACCACGCCGACATTCTTTACGACGAGAGCGGCGGGTTCATGTGGTTCCGCAGTCACAAGTATCCCCTGCGGGACAGGCGTGGCCGTATCGTTGGCGTCTTCGGCATCACCACCGCACACCGGGGCGGCGCACGCCATTCACTGGGTAATGCGACGGTGGATCGTTCGTTGAAAATCATCGACCAGCAAGGTGCGGACGGCAGCCTCCGCATCGCCGCGCTCGCGCGCGCGACTGGGGTGTCCGTGCGCACGCTCAATCGCAATTTTCAGCAAGTCATGGGCCTGAGTGCGCAGGAGTTCCTCCTGCACAGCCGCATCCAGGCCACAGCGGCCGCCCTGCGCGAGACAAGCACAGCACTGGCAGAGATCGCCATGCAACATGGCTTCTGCGACCAGAGCGCCTTCACCCGTCAGTTTCGCCAGCGCCTCGGAATGACACCCCTCGCTTATCGCACTCGCTATCGGCATGGCCATCCACCGGGCGCTCGCTGATGCCAACCGCTGACCTTGCAAAAAAACTGCCAATCATGACTGACCGTTTTATCAAGGAGTCAGTTCGATCGAATAGGCCGCTGTGCGTGGTGGCACAACGAAGCGCAGTGCATCAGCACCGTCTATTTTGCCAGGCTGGGCAGGCAGCACAGCTTGATTGGCGTCTTTGATGATCATCTTCGTCGCTTCCATTCCTGGTGCGATGGCCAGCTCCAGGGTCAGGGGATGATCGTAAAGCGCAGAGTCGGTACTGCATGCGAGCTCAAAGCTGAGCTTCCGGGGAGCTGACTGGATCACCTGCAGTTTCGCTGCGTTGCGCTCCGTTTGATACTTGTGGATGTCCGCCATGCCTGCGATCCACAATTCCGTGGCGTGTTCTTTGGCGATGTCCAATGCCGCACGGAAGTTCGCCTCAGTGCTGCTCAGATTTTCGCCAATGTAGTGGTAGTGAACACGGCACCACAGTCCGCGCTGAATGTGTTGCGCCAGAATCCGGCGAAAGTTTTCAACGCGGCCGCCATAGCTGTCGTCCATGCCAGTCGAGTTCTCTGCAGCGTCAAACTGATGATACTTGTCCAGGTAAAAGCGTAGAGTGCGCGTGGTCTCCCAGCGTGTGCCACCGCCCAGATTCAAAGCCATCAACTGGCTCCTGCTGGGCGTCAGTTTCCAGATCGCCTGCGCCGCCTCGCCGATTTCCGCCTCGGTGTCCACATCGCTGAAGCCGCCGCGATGGTGTGCGGAGTGGTTCGCCAGTTCGTGAGTCCCCTTCATGGCGAGCGACTCCCATTCAGCGTGATGCTGTTCGAAGTCAGAGACGCGCCTGCTGCCGGACTCCGATGCGCCGGGATTGACCATGAACGTACCGCGAAATCCATACTCATCGAGAATCGGTATTGCCTTGGTGAGATGCGATGGGTGTGAGTCGTCAAAGCGCAAGCTCAGTGCAGCGGTGCGTCCAGCGTGCCATTTCGCCACGCGCAGTCGCAGTCCGCTCACGCCATCCTGAATCACCCGGTCTTTGTCACTGGTCGCTTTTGGCCATCCACCCACTGGTTCCACCGCCTGGACAACGCAGGTGCCTCCGCCCTGTGGCAGTGCAAAGGACAGCTTGAACCACTCGATGCCTGTACGCTGCACCAACAATACTTTTCCACTACCATCCCGGACCTCCACGTCGGCGGCAGGCCACGCATTGGTTCCGCTGTTGGGAAGCTGGACGTGCATTCGCGGCGGCTTTGCGCCAGCTTCCTCCTGCGCCCGAATTTGGAGTTTGAATGGGCCAATCAGTTCCACCTCGAAACTTTCTGGGCTGGCACCTCCATCCAGCGCGACCTCCACGCCACGCAGATCTACAGCTTGCACGCCATCCATGGCCATGAGCAGCACGGCAAACAGACGGAAAAGCAGTTTCAAGGGCAAAAATAATTTCATGGTTTGGGTGGCCTGCCTGCAGTTGTGGAATAGCAGATGCGAGGCGAGTTATCAAACGGTCACCATTCGCGCTTACTTCTCGATAAACGCGTAAACTACCACCGGCGCATTGCCCCGCCCGCAGGCGGCGTGAACTGTGAAGTGACGTCGCGGTGTTTGCCAGCCTCCATGTACTGGTCGGCTCGTGGTTTCAACACGATGTATTCTTGGCCGCATTTCACGAGTCAGCACCCCGCGCTCACGAGTTTTTTATCTGGATCGAGCGTCCCGAATGAGGTGGAACGCCAGCAGTCACCAAAGCGCTTCAGCGTCGCGCAGCCCGGCCAGCGTGAAGATGCAGGCAAGTGTTCGCAGCTGAAGTGTTGTCATGGCTGTTGTTCGGGTGAATGGGACAGCATACCTTAACGTCACGAACAGCTCTGGCTCGTTCTCTTTGTCACTGCCCAGCTTTCTTTCGCTTTATTTTCGAGCCACCGCCTGATTCGCCTTCCCCCTCTTTTACCTCTCTGATGAGAGGCGCTTTCTGCTCCCAGGTCAGGCTGCGGTCGAACAGCTTCGAATAGTGCTCGTAACCGTGGTCGGAGACGACTTTGCTCCCGATGGCAGCGAGTGCCGTGTCGTAGGCTTTCTGCATGCTGGCAAGATCACGCGCGTAGTTCGGTTCTGTGGCGACGTTCTGCATCTCGTATTCATCGTGGCCGAGATGAAACAGTTCATCCATTGGCTTCATGCCGTCCTTGGCGGAATACCAGTAGATGTATTTCCACTCGGGGGTGACCACCGCCATGGACTGCGCGGTGTCGGTGCCCCAAAAGTTGAACAGCGGCAGGAAGTCGCGCACCTGGCCGTGCGGATTCGTCAGCAATTGCAACAGGCTTTTGCCGTCGAGGTCCACGGGCGCAGTGACGCCGGATGCGGCAAAAATCGTCGCGGCCAAGCCCCTGGTTACAAAGGCACCGTAGGCATCGCGATCGAGAAGAAAAAGAGGAAGGAAAACGCCACCACGGAAGATGTGAAGTCCCGGCCCTACAACCTGCACGACATCCGGAAACTGTGTCTGTGGGGCAATCTCATGGCAGGTGGTGCAGGCGTGGAATACTACTTCGGTTATGCACTGCCTGAAAATGATCTCGTCTGCGAAGACTTCCGCTGCCGCGACAAGAGCTGGGACTTCTGCCGCATCGCACTGGAGTTCTTCCCCTCGAATCAGATTCCGTTTTGGCAGATGCAGAACGCAGATGCACTCGTCGGCAACATCAGGAACGACAACAGCAAATACTGCCTCGCTCAGCCGGACGCGGTGTATCTCATATATCTGCCCAATGGTGGCAGCACCGAGCTTGATCTCAGTGCCGCCACAGGAGACTTCAGCGTGAAATGGTTCAATCCACGCGCGGGTGGTGCACTGCAAAGTGGCTCGGTGAAGTCTGTCGCCGCTGGCGGAAAGGTCACCCTCGGCAACTCCCCGTCCGACCCTCAGCAGGACTGGGCGATCCTTCTCCGCAAACAATCGCGTTAAAACCGAACGTCTGCTCTCTCTCGGCTGGTGGCTTGGGTTACTTTTCTTGATTCCGCAGCCGCTGCATGAGCGCCTTGCCGGTCTCCGGATTTGCCTTGGCAACGTTCACCGTCTCGTTCGGATCGGCCTGATGATCGTAAAGCTCGATGGCGAGAGGTTCAGCAGCGTGGTCGCGGTCATCCAGCCACGCGGTCAGGCGATACCGATCCGTGCGGATGCTGTAGCCCATGATATGATGGTCGAAGAGTTCGGCGTCATAACGTTCACCGTGCTCTCGTTTGAGCGTCGCCTCCACCTCGGCAATCACCGGTCCAAAGAACGTGCCACGCATCGCGGGTGAGAGCGGGCGCGCGGCCCACTCGCGCAGCGCGGGCGATGGGAACTGGCTGAACGCGGCGTCTTTGCCAGGAGCAGCGGGATCTTTGAGCTGAGCGACGAAGCTGTTGCCCTCCAGTGCGGCAGGCTTTGGCAGTCCGCAGAGATCGCAGAGTGTGGGATAGACATCGACGAACTCAGTGAGGCTGCGCGTCTTTTCGCCGCGCTTCGCCATGTCGGGTGTCCAAACGATCAGCGGGACACGGGTGGCGATTTCGTAGTCGGTCGCTTTGCCCCAGATGCCGTATTCGCCGAGGTGCCAGCCGTGGTCACCCCAGACGACGATGATGGTGTTGTCGCGCAGCCCCTGGGCATCGAGTTCGGCTAGGACACGACCGATCTGCGCATCGACAAAACTCACGCAGGCATAGTAGGCACGCAGGAGTTCGCGGGAGGTCGGCTCATCAATCGGGCCGCTGGCAGGAACCAGGGTACGGGTGCGCAGCTCAAAGGAACTGTGGCGCGCGATGGTCGGCGCATCCTTCGGTGGATTCGGCGTGGCGGTGAGCGTGAGCTTCGCGGGATCGTAGAGATCGAAGTATTGCTTGGGCGCGACGAACGGCAGGTGTGGCTTGATGAAGCCGACTCCGAGGAAGAAGGGCTGGTCGCCTTTGGCCTTGAGTTCGCGCAGCGTGGCGATGGCCCCATCGGCCACGCGTCCATCCTGGTATTCGCTGTCCGGCACGTCGGCACCTTCCCAGGCAGGCCCACCCGACATCCCTTGGAGCTGGGCAGTTGCGCCATACTTTTTCTGCGCCTCCTGTTGTCGCTGCTTCACCACGGCGATGCTCTCCGGCAATTTGTACTCCATCCCTTTGCCGCCCTTCATCTGGACAGGACGGCTCCACGAAAGCTCATCGTCGGTCTGTCCGGGATGAAACACTTTGCCGATGTACAGGGACTCATAGCCGTTTGCCTTGAAATGTTGCGGCAGCGTCACGCAGTCCGGCACGGTGTTGCGAAAGAAGGTGTCGATCTCCTGAATCTTCAGCGTGTTGGGCCGCAAGCCGGTCAGCAAACTCGCACGCGATGGCCCGCAGATGGCATACTGGCAGTACGCACGCTCAAACAAACGTCCACTTGCAGCGAGCTTGTCGAGATTCGGGCTCTTCACATCCGGCGCGCCGTAGCAGCCAAGTTCAGGCCGCATGTCATCGACGGCGATAAAGAGGACGTTGGGCCGGTCCGCCGCGCCTACCCCAAGCTGTGGTGCGAAGACGCAGAGAGTAAGCAGGAGTGCGATTTTAAAAGGTGTCATCGAGTTGTAAAAAAGAGAGCGTGCTGTGTGCGATTCATGCCAGCACATCCTTCACGACATTGCCGTGTACGTTCGTTAAGCGCCGCTCCAGCCCGTTGTGGTAGTACGTCAGGCGCTGGTGATCGAGACCGAGGAGGTGTAGGATCGTTGCATTGAAGTCATAGACGCTGACGGGATCGACAGCAGCCTTGGAGCCGAACTCATCGCTCTCGCCGTAGCTGAATCCCGACTTCACACCAGCACCTGCAAGAAAGCAGGTGAAGGCATCAGGATTGTGATCGCGCCCGGTGCCATTGCCCTGCAAAAAGGGCATGCGCCCGAACTCGGTACACCAGACGATGAGTGTATGCTCCAACAGCCCGCGACTTTTCATGTCGGCAATCATCGCAGCGGTGGGCTGGTCCATGATTTCGGCCTGCATGGCGTGCGTTTTCAGAATGTCGGAATGCGAATCCCAGTTGGTGATGCCGTTGCCACCGGAGGGATCACTGCCATTGAAGAGCTGGACGACCCGTACGCCTTTCTCGATCAAGCGCCGGGCGAGGATGCAGTTCTTGGCGTATTCGCGCTTCAGCTCCGTACCTGTGTCGGTGCCATAGGCCTGGTGAATCGACTCCGGTTCCGCTGAAAGGTCCATCATCTCGGGCACGGACATCTGCATCTGCCCAGCGAGTTCGTAGCTGGCGATGCGCGCGGCGAGGTTGGCATCACCGGGGAATTTTTCGAGGTGCTTGCCGTTCAGGCGCTTCAGCAGATCCACGGTGGACTTGTCCACGGCGGCAGAATAGGCACCGGGCCGTGCGAGGTTCGCGGGCGGGTTCTTGGCGTTGAAATCGGTGCCTTGAAACGCGGCGGGAAGAAAGCCGCTGCCAAAATTGTTCTTGCCGGAACGGGCGAGGCCACGCGGATCATTGATGGCAACAAAAGCTGGGAGTTCCTGGCTCTCCGACCCCAGCGCGTATGTCACCCAGGCACCGAAGGAGGGAAATCCCTCCATGGTAAAGCCGGTGTTCAGAAAGTTCTCCCCCTGCGGATGCGCGCTGGTCTGCGTGGAGAGCGAGTGGATGAAGCAAAAGTCATCCGCCAGTGCGCCGAGCTTCGGTAGCAAATCAGACGTCATCTTACCACTCTGCCCACGCGGTTTGAAATCCCAAAAGGGCTTGGCGATGCTGCCCGTCGGCCCTTCAAAGGTCACCTCAGGAATGCCCGGCGGCCTCTTGCCGTGGAACTTCGCAAGCTTCGGCTTGTAGTCGAAAGTGTCCACATGACTAACCGCACCAGGGCAGAAGATCACCAGCACCTGCTTTGCCTTCGATTCAAAGTGCGCCGGGCGTGGGAGATACGGATTGTCAGGATCGATCTGCGGCCGAATCGAAGGCTTGCCGCTGAATTCGGCTGGATTTTCGGTGGCAGCGAGCAAGCCCTGATCCGCGAGCAAGCTTGCGAGACCGATACCACCCATGGCCATGCCGGTCTGATGAAGAAAGCCACGCCGGTTCAGCAAACTGCGGCCGAGTGGTGAAAGATGTTCAGGGTGCTTCATGGGGGTGCGTTGCGTTCTGGTTGGTCTGGAATGGCTGGTGGGAGTTCGACATACTCGAACCCGAATCCCATGGGTGCGCCGTGCTCCAGCGCACCCATGGCAGATCGGAATTACTACTGTGAGGCGCTCGCAGACTTGGGCTTCATGTGTGCCTTGAACTGCTCAAACTGTGCCTCAGTCAGGAAAGACTTCACTGTCCGTGTGAAGTCGGACCAAACGTCCATGCTTTGGGTCTTGGCGTCAGCTTCGGATGTGCCGCCCTCCTTGGCGGCCTTCACCTTTGCCAGGCCTTCGGTGCGAACTTTGATGGCTTCGGCAAGCTGCGTCTTTTGTTCATCCTTGAGATCGGTGATCACTGCCGTGACTTTATCGACTTCCTTCTGCAACCAGCCAGGGATCTGCTTTCCGCTGGCTTGTGCATGGGCGGCAGGGGCTGCCATGGCGAGAGCACCCACCAAGGCGATGAGGGCGATTGCTGACAATTTGCTCTGTAGTGTTTTGATCATGTTTTTGTTTTTGTGTTGGGTCGTTTTGGAGACGTCTGAATTCTCCGGGAGATTTATTTGAGACGGAAGGTTTCGTCGTAATGCGGCATGCCAGTTTCTTTCCACTTCTCAGCCGCTTGCTGTGAGTCGAACCACTTGGGCTCTACACACGTTCGGCTCCATTGCTCCGTCTTCGACACCATGTCCTTGACCCGCTGGGCGTGCTGCCCGCTCACGTCGTGCTCCTCCGCAATGTCCGCGTTGAGATCGAACAGCGCCCATTGTCCATTGCGGCCCGAGAGGCTGAGCTTCCACTGGTCTTGTCGCGCACCGACGTTGTTGAAGCCATCGCGATGGCGCAGGGCATAGATCATCTGGCCCTGATGCGGACTGCGCTGCGCGAGGAAGTCGGCCCAGATGTCCTTGCCATCAAGCTGCTTCCCACTCGGAATCGATGCGCCCGCAAGCTGTGTAAACGTTGGGTAGAAATCCAGTGACGACACGGGGTGCTCAAACTTCTGCCCAGCAGGCACCACCTTAGGCCAGTGGAAAAACATCGGCACGCGATAGCCGCCCTCGAAGCAGTCGCCCTTGCCACCCTTCAAGGGCGCATTGTTGGCTCCGTCACCAAGCTGACCGCCATTGTCGCTAAAGAAGACGATCAACGTGTTGTCCAGCGTGCCGGTGGATTTCAGGGTCTTCACGATCTGGCCGACACCACGATCCACGGCATAAACCATCGCCGCATACGTGCGCCGCTTCGGGTCCTGAATGCTGGCAAACTTGGCGAGATCCTCTGCCTTTGCTTCCAGCGGAGTATGAGGCGCGTTGTAGGCCAGATACAGGAAGAAGGGCTTCTTCGTCGCTGCCGATTCCGTGACAAAGCGCGAAGCCTCGCGTGACAGGGCATCCGTCAGGTATTCGGTTTCCTTCACCTCCGTGCCATTACGCTGAAGCGGCACGACGTATTCGTTGATCTCACCTTTGCCCGACTTGCTCTGCCGTTCGTAGATGGGCACATACTTCTCCGGGAAGTACATGTGTCCGCCGCCGAGGAAGCCGTAGAAGTCATCGAAGCCGCGCGCATTCGGATGGAACTGCGGCTCCAGGCCCATGTGCCACTTGCCGAGCAATCCGGTGTGATAGCCCGCATCCTGCAAGACCGTGCTGATCAATGTCTCGCTGACGGGAATGCCTTCCTTGTTGTATTGCGCCATTCCTTTGCCGCCGTTCGGCAAGTTATACTGCCCGCCATAATTGTGCGGGTAGCGTCCCGAGACAAAGCCCATCCGGCTCGGCCCGCAAAACGGATGGCACACATAGGCTGAGGTGAAAATGGTGCCGTTCTTGGCGAGCGTGTCCAAGTGCGGCGTCGTGATGTCCTTCGCGCCATTGAAGCCGACATCCGCATAACCGAGATCATCACAAAGGATGACCAGGATATTTGGCCGTTCGGCGGCGGCGAGATTCACCGCGTAGGCCAGCAGGCCGAGCAGGATCGTTGAGAGGTTTTTGTTCATCAGGGTAAAAAGGCAAATTCGTTCGAGTTGATCAGCGTGCGGCAGACGATGTTGAGTCCGCTGCTTTGGGCGACAGCAACGCAGGCGCTGAGTTCATCCGCACTCGGAGCGCGGGTGAGCAGCAGCTCAAAGACCCGGCGCACGGCGGCGGCTGGCTCTTTGCCGGCTTCGCGCTGTGCGCGTTCTGCGATGAAGGCGGACTGCTCGACCACGAAGTCGCTGTTCATCAAATTGAGCGCTTGCAGCGGTGTCGTGGAGACGGGCCGCTTGGCACTGACCTGGCCGCAGTCGGGGAAGTCAAAGGCGGTGAAGATGTGATCGTCCACCCGGCGCATGCGTTCTTGATAAATCATGCGCCGCCAGGTGCCCGCCCCGTGATTGTCCACCACCTGCCACTGCGCATACGTGGCCTTCTCGTTGTGAATGCGGAAGCTGCGACCCCCGAGCGTTTCATCCAGCTTGCCTGACGCGAGCAGCACGCCATCGCGAATCACCTCCGCTTCGACGCGTTGCGGCGGATAGCGCCAGAGCAGCGATGCGCCGGCATCGGCCTGCATGCCCGCCTCGGTGGGAGTGCTGGCACGGCGGAAAGCATCACTCAGCACCAGCAGACGGATCATCGCCTTCATCGACCACGGCTTGCCGTGCGTCAGTGTGGGCTGCACAAACTCGGACGCCAGCCAGTCAAGCAGGGCAGGGTGCGTCGGTGCTGCGCCCGCCTTACCGAAGTCACTGCCCGTCGGCACGATGCCGCTGCCGAAGAGGTGATGCCAGATGCGGTTCACCATGACCCGGGCCGTCAGCGGCTGCT
>NZ_JAQSEA010000313.1 GCF_029946185.1 Prosthecobacter sp. | reverse complement strand
TCCACAGGCTTCAAGCATCGGAATTGCTTTCTTCTCGCCGCTGGATTAAATACTCCGCCCCCCGCCAAGCCAACTGAATGTCCATTTCCCGCACCCGCAATTTCTCCATCATCGCCCACATCGACCATGGGAAGACCACGCTCTCTGATCGTCTGCTGGAGTTTACGCAAACCATCACCGTCCGACAGCAGCAGGATCAGCTGCTCGATTCGATGGATCTGGAGCGCGAGCGCGGCATCACCATCAAGGCTCACCCGGTGTGCATGAACTACAAGGCCAAGGACGGCCAGATCTATAAGCTCAACTTGCTGGACACCCCCGGGCACGTCGATTTCAGCTATGAGGTCAGCCGCTCGCTGGCCGCTTGTGAAGGCGCACTGCTGCTGGTGGATGCCTCGCAGGGCGTCGAAGCGCAGACCGTCGCGAATTTGAATCTGGCCCTGCAGCAGAACCTGCATGTCGTCCCCATCATCAACAAAATCGATCTCCCCAGCGCCGACGTCGACAAGGTGAAGCGCCAGCTTGAGGACATCCTGCAGCTCTCTTCCGATGAGGCCGTGTCTGCCAGTGCCAAGATGGGCATTGGCATTGAGGACATTTTGGAGGCCGTCGTCGCCTTCATCCCGCCGCCGACAGATCCCGGCGACGGCTATTTGCGTGCTTCGGTGTTCGATTCGATCTTCGATCCCTATCGCGGAGTGGTCAGTTATGTCCGCGTCATGTCCGGCACCATCGTGCGTGGTCAAAAGGTGCGCCTGATGGCCTCAGGCAACGACTCCGAAATCAAGGACCTCGGCACCTTCCGCCCGAAGATGGTCCCCTGTGAAAAGCTGGAGGCTGGCGATGTCGGCTACATCATCGCCAACGTCAAAACCACCGCTGACGTGAAGATCGGCGACACACTCACCGAGAGCCGCAAGCCTGCCCCCGAGGCACTGCCCGGCTTCAAAGAGATCCACCCCCTCGTCTTCAGCGGCATCTATCCCGTCAGCACCGACGACTTCGAGGCGCTGAAGCTCGCCGTCGGCAAGCTTCAGATCAATGACGCCGCCTTCACCTACATGGCAGAAAGCTCCGCCGCTCTCGGCTTCGGCTTCCGCTGCGGCTTTCTCGGTCTGCTGCACATGGAAATCGTCCAGGAGCGCCTGCGCCGTGAGTTCGACATGGATGTCATCTCCACCTATCCGTCCGTCATTTACGATGTGAGGAAGACCGACGGCACCGAGCTCAAGGTGGACAATCCCACCTTCCTGCCCCCGCAGGCGGAGATCGACGAGATCCGTGAGCCGATCGTGAAGGTGAACATCATGATCCCGAACGAGAACATCGGAGACATCATGCAGCTCGTCATGGACAAGCGCGGCGTGGTGAACAACACCGAGACCCTCGACGACCGCCGCGTGCTTCTGCACACCGTCCTGCCACTGAACGAAATCCTCGTGGACTTCAACGACAAGCTCAAGTCCATGACCCGTGGTTACGGCAGCATGGAGTATGAACACGCGGGCACCCAGCCAGCCGAACTCGTCAAGATGGACATCCTCATCGCCAGCGAGCCCGTGGATGCCTTCTCCTGCATCGTTCACCGCAGCAAGGCCGAGAGCCGTGGCCGCCAGCTCTGCGCCAAGCTCAAGGAAGTCATCCCCCAGCAGCTCTTCGTCGTCGCCATTCAGGCCGCCATCGGTGGCAAGGTCATCGCCCGCGAGAGCATCAGCGCCATGCGCAAAGACGTCACCGCCAAATGTTACGGCGGCGACATTTCCCGCAAACGCAAGCTCCTCGACAAGCAGAAGGAAGGTAAGAAAAAGATGAAAGCCATCGGCCGGGTGAACATCCCGCAGGAAGCGTTCATTCAGGTGCTGAAGAACGACTGAGGCAGAGAAGCTTGCATCGCGGAGGGGATTCTGACAGAATTCCTCTGCTGTGACTCCTCCCAACCTCAGTCCCGCAGACCAGCAGCGGCTCGATGACCTGTACGCGCGGCTGCGCGAATGCAGCACGCGCAGCGTCGGGTATCCGTGCAATCAGGCCTTTGATTACTCAGACCTGTTCCGCTTTCTCGAGTTCAGCATCAACAACGTCGGCGATCCCTTTCACGGCACCAACTACCGCCTCAACACCATGGAGTTTGAGCGCGAGGTGCTGGCGGACTTCGCCCGCTTCTCGCGTGCGCCTGCGGATGAATGGTGGGGCTACGTCACCAGCGGCGGCACGGAGGGCAACATGTACGGCCTCTACGTGGCACGGGAGCTCTTCCCGGATGGCATCTGCTACTTCAGCGAAGACACGCACTACAGCGTGGCCAAGGTTCTGCGCCTGCAGCACACGCGCAACATCATGATCAAGAGCCAGCCGGACGGTCAGATGGACTATGCCGACCTGCGCGAAACACTGCGCATCCACCGCGACGTGCCGCCGATCATTTTCGCCAACATCGGCACCACCATGACGGGCGCTGTCGATGATCTGGCGCAAATCCGCGCCATCATGGATGATCTCGCCATCGGCAACGCCTACATCCATGCCGATGCAGCGCTCAGCGGCATGATCCTGCCCTTTGTCGATGCTCCGCAGCCCTGGACTTTCGCCGATGGCGCAGACAGCATTTCCATCAGCGGGCACAAAATGCTCGGCTCCCCCGTGCCCTGCGGCGTCGTGCTGGCCCGCAAGGCCAATGTGGACCGCATCGCACGCTCGATCGAATACATCGGCGCGCTGGACACCACCATCGCCGGTTCCCGCAGTGGCTTTTCTCCGCTGCTACTCTGGCACCGTTTGCGCAGCCTCGGCGACGCCGGATTGCGGAATATGGTACACACATGTCTGGGAAATGCCGGGTATGCCGTGCAGCAATTCCGCGCGCAAGGCATCGAAGCGTGGTGCCATCCGAACTCCATCACCGTCGTATTTCCCAAGCCGCCGCCGTCCATGATGGAAAAATGGACCATCGCCCCACGTAAAAACATCGGCCACCTCATCGTCATGCCCCATGTGACCCGGCCCACCATCGATGCCTTTGTAGCCGACTACGCCACTGCACTGAAACCACCCCCATGAAACAGCTCACTGTTCTTGTGCCAAATGAGATTGGCATCGCCGCCAAGCTTACCACCTGCCTGGCGGAGCGCGGCATCAACATCGAGGAAATTGACGTCGAAAGCGTGGCAGATCATGGCATCGTTGTGCTCGGCGTGGATCGCTATGACGAAGCGCTGCGTGTCCTCAGCGACGCAGGCTTTCGAGTCATCACCCAGGACACCCTGCTCGTGCGCCTGGAGGACAAGCCAGGCGCGCTTGCCGCCGTCGCGATGCGTTTAAAGAACGCTGGGCTGGATCTGCGTTCCATGCACATCCTGCGGCGGGATGCATCCAGCACCACCGCCAGTCTCGTTTGTTCAGACAATGCGCGCGCCGCCGAAGTGCTGCGCGATGTGCTGGTTATGGAATCCCGGAGCTGAATCAAATCGGTTTTGGAACAATGACAGCACTTGAGCATTGCTCGCCGCCTCCTAGTATCCTGGACTCGTCCCCATGTTTTTCCTGACCCCCCGCTACCTCAAGCATGCCAAGCTCCTGCACAAGGGCGTGACACGCTTCATCAACTACAAGCGTGACATCCTGCCGCAGGCAAAACTGGATGAGATCACCACGTTGCGCAGCAGCCTGGAGGACGCCATGCGCGCCAAGGACAAGGCGCGCATCAGTGCCTTGAACGACGAGATCAACAAAGCCTGCGAAAAAGCGCTGCCGCATGTGGAGCATTCGGACATCGGCGAAAATGTGGAGGTGTTCTTTGTCGCCATTGTCATCGCGCTCGGCATCCGCAGCTACGTCGCGCAGCCGTTCAAGATTCCCACCGGCTCCATGCAGCCGACTCTGTATGGACTGGTCGCAAATCATACCGAACAGGATGTGACGCCCAATTTTTTGATGCAGTGCAAAGACTGGGTGGCTGGCCGCAGCTACTACAATGTCGTTGCCAAACGTTCGGGCTTCCTGCGTAAAGGTGAGCTTCCTTTGACGGAGCACAGCTTTCTCGGCTTTTTCGCGCATTGCCGCCTGCATTTTGAAGATGGCGGCACGCAGTGGATCTGGGCGCCGATGCGCCAGCTTGCCACCGACCCGGATGGCTTGAACTTGGGGTTATTGAACTTGGTCGGCGCTCAGATCTCGGTGGATGGTACCCAGCTCACACCAGATGCCCAGTACGTGCGTTCCGTCGCTGATCTCGGTGGCAAGCAAATTACGAAGGGGCAACTGTTGGCGCGCGGGACTCTGGACACCGGGGACCATGTGCTGGTGAACAAATTCGCCTACAACTTCCGCCGCCCCACGCGTGGCGAGGTGTTCGTCTTCACCACGAAGAATATTCGCAGCCCCTACATGCGCGTGAGCGTTGAAGAAGGCTCGCAGCATTACATCAAGCGGCTCGTGGGTGTGCCAGGAGACCGGCTCGAAGTCAAATCGCCCGTGCTATGGGTGAACGGCAAGCCCGCTGAAGAGTTTGGCATGAAGCGTGTGGGTTCGATGGAAGGTCTGTACAAAGGCTACGGCAACTTCCAGTTCCTTGCGGAAGGCACGGTGCGCGAGTTGAGCAATCGTGACAACGCCCGGGAATACTGGGCCATGGGAGACAACAGCTACAACAGTTCGGACAGCCGCTACTGGGGCGCTGTGCCTGAGCGCAATCTCGTCGGACCAGGCTTGTTCTGCTACTTTCCGCTGGGACGGAACTGGGGTCTGATCCGGTAGGCTGCGGCACCCATAAGGTGGGGAGGCAGCCGATGAATGTACGCTGTCTTGATGGCTCCGCCATCCGAGATGCCGCCCGGAAGTCTTTGAGTTCTCAGCCAGCAATCGCGGCTATGAAGCTAAATCGCGCTCTTCTCAGGCCTTCATGCCTTCCTGGCGCAGGAAGTTCTCCACCCAGGTGATGTCGTACTGGCCGTTCTGGAAGTCGGAGGTGGTCATGATCTGGCTTTGCAGCGGGATCGTGGTCTTGATGCCTTCGACAGTGAACTCACCGAGTGCACGGCGCATGCGGCGGATGGCGATCTCGCGTGTGGCACCGGTGACGATGAGCTTGGCGATCATCGAGTCATAGTAGGGTGGCACGGAGTAGCCGGCATAAACGTGGGTGTCCACGCGGACGCCGCGGCCACCGGAGGTGTACCACAGATTGATCTTGCCGGGGCTGGGGGCGAAATTGCGGGAAGGATCTTCGGCATTGATGCGGCACTCGATGGCATGGCCACGAGGCTGGGCACCCACGACGTGCTCGCTGAGCGGCAGGCCGGCGGCGATGCGGATCTGCTCCTTGATGAGGTCGCAGCCGTAAACTTCTTCCGTGATCGGATGCTCCACCTGGATGCGGGTGTTCATCTCCATGAAGTAGAAGTTCTCGCAATTGTTATCGACGAGGAACTCGATGGTACCGCAGTTTTCGTAACCGATCTCTTTGCAGAGCTTCACGGTGGCGTCGCCCATGCGCTTGCGCATTTCGGGGGAGATCTTGGGGGAAGGGCACTCTTCGATGATCTTCTGATTGCGGCGCTGCATGGAGCAGTCGCGCTCGCCGAGGTGGACGACGTTGCCGTGGGAGTCGGCAACGACCTGGAACTCGATGTGGTGGGGCTTTTCGACGAGCTTTTCCATGTACATGGAGCCGTCGCCAAAGCATTTCATGGCTTCCAATGAAGCGGCTTGGAAGCTGGAGCCGAGGGTGGCTTCATTGAGCACCGGGCGCATGCCACGGCCGCCGCCGCCTGCGGTGGCCTTGACCATGACGGGGTAGCCGATCTTGCGCGCCCAGGCGAGTGCCTCTTCTTCGGTGTGAATGAGACCATCCGAACCGGGGGTGATGGGCATGCCTGCCTTCAGGGCCGTTTCACGTGCCACGTTCTTGTCACCCATCATGCTGATGACGCGTGCGGAAGGCCCGATGAACTTGATTTTACACTGGTCGCACACCTCGGCGAATTCAGCCTTCTCAGAGAGGAAGCCATAGCCGGGGTGGATGGCGTCAACGTTGGCGATTTCCGCCGCACTGATGATGCGGCTCATTTTCAGGTAGCTCTCGGAGCTTGGACCAGGGCCGATGCAGATGGCTTCATCGGCCAGGTGAACGTGCATCGAATCGACATCGGCTTCGGAATAAACGGCGACGGTTTTGACATCGAGTTCTTTGCAGGCACGAATGACGCGGAGGGCGATTTCACCACGATTGGCAACGAGGACTTTTTTGAACATGTGAGGCGCGGAAGGTAGGAAAAGTCTGCTTGGCTTGACTCCGGGCGGGCCCGATTTGGCGGGGCCTGGACGTCAGGTCAGGGGCAGGAATGGCAATCAGGCTTTCAACTCGAACAGGGGCTGGCCATATTGGACGGGTTTGCCGTCTTCCACGAGGACGCGCACAATGGTGCCACGGGTGTCAGCCTTGATCTCGTTCATGACCTTCATGGCCTCGATGATGCAGACGTTGCTGTTTTCGTCTACGCTGTCGCCGATGTTGGAGATGGCTTTTTCTCCCGGAGCGGTGCTGCGGTAGAAGGTGCCTACCATGGGGGAGTTGATGGTCGGTCCCATGGCGGCTTCGGCGGCAGGTGCTGCAGCAGGAGCGACTGAGGGGGCGGCAGCAGCGGCTGGAGCCGGGGCGGCGGCGTAAGAGACGTGCGAACCCGAGGACGCGGGCAGGCTCTGGAGCAGTTCTTTAACAGCCTCCAGATCAGAGCCGCGGCGGAGTTCGAGCTTGGCGCCTTTTTGTTCGCTGTGGAAATAGGTCAGATTGTTCTCAGCCATGAGTCCGACGATTTCGCGGATCTGTTTGAGATCGTAGGCTGAGGACGAGGGGGCTGGAGCGGGGGCAGCAGGTTTGGATGTGGTACGTTTAGCCATGTCGGGGAGAGTGTGTCAACGGATGGCTACGATCATACAAACTCCGCCCGAAGTGGCAACCATAAAGGCATTCTCGACTTTCAAGCCGCTGTATATTCAGATTGCCTTTCTGGCTCAGGGGAGGCGGGGAAATTTGGAGAAATCGGGCTTCCGTTTTTCCACGTAGGCGTTTTTGCCTTCTTTGGCTTCTTCGCTCATGTAGTAGAGCAGGGTGGCATTGCCAGCGAGGTCGAGGAGACCCATCTGGCCGTCGCAGTCGGCATTGAGGGCTGACTTGAGGCAGCGCAGGGCCAGCGGGGAGTGCTGGAGCATCTCGCGGCACCATTTGACGGTTTCTTCTTCGAGTTGGTCCAGCGGGACGACGGTGTTGACAAGGCCCATATCGAGGGCCTGTTTGGCGTCGTACTGGCGGCAGAGATACCAGATTTCGCGTGCCTTTTTCTGGCCGACAATGCGGGCGAGGTAGCTGGAGCCGAGGCCGCCGTCGAAGCTGCCTACTTTCGGCCCGGTCTGGCCAAAGCGGGCATTGTCTGCGGCGATGGTGAGATCACAGACGATGTGCAGCACATGCCCGCCGCCGATGGCGTAACCGGCCACCATGGCTACCACGGGCTTCGGCAGGGTGCGAATTTTCCGCTGCACATCGAGGATGTTCAGGCGTGGCACGCCGTCGTCACCGATGTAGCCGGCATTGCCGCGGACCGTTTGATCGCCACCGGAGCAGAAGGCCAGGGGGCCTTCGCCACAAAGGATGATGACGCCGACGCTGCGGTCCTCATGCACGATTTCAAACGCTTCGAGCATCTCCTTCACAGTCAGCGGCCGGAAGGCATTGCGCACTTTAGGCCGGTTGATGGTGATCTTGGCGATGCCATCGCTGGTTTTCTCCAGCTTGATGTCTTTGAAGGTTTTGATCGAAGTCCACATGGGAGGGAGGGGAAAGTTGACGGTGGTTTACGGTTGTTGACGATGGTTGTCCGAACCATCGGAGAAGAGGTGGGCGGAAGTTTGCAAACAAGGGTCAACAACCGTCAACCACTGTAAACAACGGTGAACTCAGAAGTTCGTATAGCTGCGCAGTTCGGCAATACGTGCATCGATGTCTGCGAGGGTCACGGTCTGCAGCTTGTGGGTGCTGAAGGCTTCGCAAGTGTAGCTGGCGGCGACGCTGCCGTGGACGGCGGCGGTCTTGAGGTCTTCAAAGGTGGGCTTGGTCTTGCCATTGGCGGCGAGCCAGCCGACGAGGCCGCCGAGGAAGGAGTCGCCAGCGCCAGTGGGGTCAAACACGCTGTGCAGGGGGTAGGCGGAGCAGGCGAAGAAGTCTTCCGGCTTTTCTCCAAAGAGGAAGCTGCCATGCTCGCCACGCTTGACGATGACGAAGCGGGGGCCCTTGGCCTGAAGCTTGCGACCGGCATCGACGAGGTTGGTGGTGCCTGCGAATTCTTTGGCTTCGCTGTCATTGATGACGAGGAGATCGATGCGCTTGAGCACGTCATGCAGGCGCTCGTTGGCG
The DNA here is from genome assembly GCF_029946185.1 of Prosthecobacter sp. Taxonomy (GTDB): domain Bacteria; phylum Verrucomicrobiota; class Verrucomicrobiia; order Verrucomicrobiales; family Verrucomicrobiaceae; genus Prosthecobacter. Next base: position 1,673 of record NZ_JAQSEA010000313.1, on the reverse strand, counting down.
ATGTTGATCCACAGATCCATGGTGTCTGCGGCGACGAAGTCGGCCTGCACCTGATCGAGCATCTGCATCTGGTTGTCCGGGCTCATGTTGGCAGCCACGGCGATTTTGGCGGTCTTGGCGGCCTCGGGGACCTGCGGCTGCCATTGTTCGAGGACGTTGAGGCCCACCTTGTGCGTGGTGCGGCTGTTCATGTCGTCGTGGTATTCGCCGGTCCAGGTGAAGGATTCGCCGGAGTTGCGCTCCAGGCCGTCGAGCGTGATGCCGCGTGAGGCCAGCAGGTCGAGGTGGGGTTTCGGGAAATCATGCCCGATCACGCCCACGAGGTGGATGGGCTGGCAGAAGATGCTGGCGGCCAGAGCAGCATAGCTGGCGGAGCCTCCGAGCAGGTTTTCCTGCGAGTCCTGCGGGGTTTTGACATTGTCGAGGGCGACGGATCCAGCGATGACGACTGACATGAGTGTGTATTTTGGTTAGATAAGGTGTAACAGTTAATCCTTGCCTCGCAGGCGACGAACTTTTAACGGTACGTCTGTCAGCGGGGGCGGCGGATTATCGGTTCCACCTCCGTTGTGTCAATTGCCACTCCGCACACTCTTTCATGCGTCTCAGTCTATGCTTTTTCATGCTGATCCTTCTGCCCGTGGCGACGGGGGTGCATGCATGGCTGTTTTGCAGTGAAAATCTCCCCGTGCTCACCGAGGAGGCTGTGGCAGGCCTGAAGGCCGCCGGAGTGCGCGATCCCGTCGTGGAAGTTCGATTTTTCGACATTGCTGTCAGTGGCGAGGCACCGGACCCGCCTGCACGCCAGCGGGCATTGGCGGCCCTGCGTACGCTTGGCCCTTTGCGGCTGAAGACCGGCGCGGAGCAAATTCACGTGCTGGCCAGTCTCAGTGCGAAGCTGGACCAGAAGACCCTCCTTCTCAGCGGCTGGCTGCCCGATGAGGCTGAAATCAATCAGGCGCGCCTTCTCATCGCGGATCTTCGCCCTGATCTCGTCATCAATACCGATGGGCTGCACTCCGCCCCCGAAGTGCGCTGGCCGGAGGGCTTCAAGCCGCCGCTCACCGCCGGCAGCGTCCTGCTCAAGCCGATCATTGGTGCCTTGCGCGTGCCTGCGGAACTGCACATTCATGCCAAGGACGATGCCATCGTGCTCAGCGGCCTGCTGCCGGACACGGCCTTGAAGGAAGAGCTGGTGGACACACTCGCGGAAGTGGCTGGCGCACGGGTGGTAGATCCCACCGCACTGAAAGCCAGCCCGCACGTGCTGACCGCAGCCTTTGCCAAACCGGAGTTGCTCGCCGCCTTCGTGCGCAGTTTTTTCAGCGTCCCACCACCACGCGCCTTCGACATCCAGAGCGATGGCATCCCGCGCCTCGAAGGAATCGCGACGCGGCAGATGGAAAGCAACTGGCTCACCCTGCTGCGGCCTGTCACCGGCGGGGCCAAGGTGGATGCGCATTTCACCTTGATGCCGTCGCTCTACCATTTTCCCGGCTATCAGGTTCAGTCCAATCTGCCCCCGGCAATGATTGATTCAGTGCGTGAGGCCCTGCGGGGCTGCGTGATCGTGTTTGATGCCGGCTCCGCACGCATTTCGTCGCATGAACAGACGCGGCTTGCCATCATGTCTTCCACCTTGCTCGCCGACGGTCCGAGACTGGGGCTTGTCA
>NZ_JAQSEA010000312.1 GCF_029946185.1 Prosthecobacter sp. | reverse complement strand
TTGAAAACTGGCGTGGGTTTATCCCCACCGTGGGTTCGAATCCCACCCTCTCCGCGCGAACGAAGTGAGCAAGGCGAGGCATCACATGATGCGAAGCGACAAATGGAAAGCCGCAGGCAATCCCACCCTCTCCGCGTTCCGCCAAGAGAAAGACCCGGCAGGTTGACGAACTCACCGCCACTCGAGTGTCCCGGCTGGCCGGCCGCAGCTCTATTGCTCACCGCCTGCTCAAACGACTCGACAAGGCCAGTTAAAATGGCATCCCGAACATGAATTCAAAATGGCTTTGCAGCCTCTAGCTCGATAATGACTTTATAAGAGAGTCCATGGTTTGCTTGTGCTTATTCCAGTACAAACTGGATCGTCACGTCTCCTGCACCCACGGCAGCGGAAAGTCCTTCGGGATTGTCGATACGTCCCAATTTCGTGTAGCTGTAAGAAGTCGGGAAGGTCTTGTAGAAAAGCACCAGGCTTTTCGAATTCCAGAGCATCAGGTCACCATCATGGATGGTTCCCGGGTTCTTATCGTTCGACGGCAAGCGCGATGAAAGATGGGAGACTTTTTCGTTTTGATTCAGATCACTCATTTCCAGACTCAGAGGAAGCATCGCCTTAAAGGCGGATACCGTGGGATTGTCCGCGAGCGTTGCTGCAAAAGTCTTTGCGCCGATACTGATCTTGATCCGGTTTTCCATCGTGGGATTTTCTCTTTTTGTTTCCTCGCTTGCTGCGTTTTTTTCGCCTGCCAACGGCGTATTACCCTTGCAGGATGAAGGCACTCCTACGAGCAGGAGCAGACCTGAGAGAATTGCGGTTGCTGATTTTTTCATGAGATGGCTTTGAAGAATTTCGCGGGAATGCCGCCCACGACTGTGTTTCCGGGAACGTCTTTCGTCACCACCGCACCGGCTGCGACAACGGCGTTTTCCCCGATGGTCACACCCTGCATGATAGTTGCATTGGCACCGATCCAAGCGTTTCGTTGGATATGGATGGGCGCTAAGGTAAGTGAATGTCTTTTTTCGGGAGAGAGGGGATGTCCTTCCGTGAGCAGGCTGACTTTAGGGGCGATGAAAACGCCGTCGTCGATGGTGATTCCTCCGAAACCCAGGAAGACGCAGTCGAAGTTAATGAAGACGTTTTTCCCGATCTTTGTATGTTTCCCGTAATTGATGTGAAATGGCGGAAAGATCGCGCTGCTCGGGTCGATTTCCGTGCCCGTGATCTGGCTCAACAGAACACGTATTTGCTCAGGATCGGCGGACTGGTTCAATTGTAAGAGCAATTTCCTTGTATCGAACGAGGCATCTCGAAGTTTGTGAAACTCGGGATCATCGAAATGAATTGTCTCGCCGTTCCGAAGCCGTGCGAAAATTTCGGACATGGGTTTCATGCGCTTAGCTTGCGATCCGATACGGGTGATTTTCATAGATGCCCTCTTTGGTTGTTTTGAGCGGAAAGGAGCGGTGTGAGCTCCATCATGGATGCCAATGCAATCCCGCTTGTGCTGATGAAATTTCGGCGGGCGATCATTTTAAATGAGTGGTGAAATAGCTGCTGAGTTTGTCGAAGGGAATCAGGTTCTTCTCGTTGTCGTAGAGATCGACATGACTGGCCTCTGGGATAATCAGCAGCTCCTTCGGTTCCGCCGCAGCCGCGTATGCGGTTTCGCTGAAGTAACGCGAATGGGCTTTTTCCCCATGGATGAAGAGGATCGGGCGAGGCGAGATTTCCTTGATGTAGGTTAGGAGAGGCATGTTCATGAAGGACAGCGGCGTGGTCTGCGTCCAAGCGTTGCCAGAGTTGACCGCGCGCTTATGATAGCCTCGCGGCGTCATGTAGTAGTCGGCGTAGTCCACCATGAATTGCGGTTCGCCACCCTTCAGCTTATTGTAGGGCGGCTGGTAGGCCGGTGTTTCGTTTTCGGCATCCTTCCAACGCTGCTGACTCAATTGCTCCAGCGTCTTCGTGCGTTCTTCCTTCGTGACGCTATCGTTGTAGCCTTTTGACATCAACCGGGTCATGTCATACATGGTGCTGGTCACGACGGCTTTGATGCGCTTGTCCACGGCGGTGGCGTTCAGAGCCATGCCGCCCCAGCCGCAAATACCGATGATGCCAATTCGTTCACGATCCACGGAAGATTGCAGCCCGAGAAAATCCACCGCCGCGCTGAAGTCCTCGGTGTTGATATCCGGCGAGGCAACATTGCGCGGCTCACCACCGCTTTCTCCGGTGTAGGAAGGATCGAAAGCCAAGGTGACGAATCCGCGCTGCGCCATCGTTTGCGCATACAGGCCCGACGATTGCTCTTTCACCGCGCCAAACGGGCCGCCGACGGCGATCCCCGCCAGACGCTTGTCGTCACGATCCTTCGGTTGATATAGATCTGCGGCCAGAGTGATGCCATAGCGATTCTTGAAAGAGACCTTCCGATGATCGACCTTTTCGCTTTTGGGGAAAGTCTTGTCCCACTCGTCATTGGACTGCGCTAGGACTGAGCCCATGGTCGCCGAACCCAGGCTCAGGACGGCGATCACAGTGCGGGTCTTTTTCAGATTGCCGTAGCCTCGTGCGACAGGCTTTTCCCGATGGGCGATTGCGCTGTTTGTGTCATGGTGCTTTTTCAAAGTGAATTTCATCATGGGATCACCATACCCCCCTCAGCATAACGGTGCTCGCGTGATCCTGCTCACCCTGTCGCGATTCTGCTAAAATCGTCCGTGGGCTCCTTGCCCATTGTTCTCTCACGATACTCGTGAGGACTCAGCCCTGTTTCTTTGCGGAAAACATGAGCGAAATGGCTCGGGCTGGTGTAGCCGATATCCATCCCGACCTCAATGATGGGCTTCATTGTCCCTCGTAGAAGCTCCTGAGCCTTCGACACTCGCAGGCGGATGAAATACTGCGAAGGTGGGAAGCCCGTGTTCCCCTTGAAGAGTCGGGAAAAGTGCGCCTCGCTCATCTGGATCGCCGCCGCCAGCTTTCCAACGTTGACCCCTTCATCGAGGGAGGCGTCCATCAACTTCAAAACCCGGTGCAGTTGAAACGCGGGAAGCGCGCTGGAACGATGCGGGCGCGGGTTTTCATCATCGCGATAAGTGCGGATTAGGTGCGTCGCCAGACTCTGGGCGATGCCTTGCACAAAGGACGAGCTGGCCGTTTTTTGCTCAGAAAGCTCCCGGCGCAGCATCTCCAGAAATGAAAGGATGGTGGCATCCCGGATGGCACTGAACTCTTTCAGCCGGGGAATCCTGGCACTCGGTCCAGCAAGTTCCTTCGCGGCCCGAGCCAAAAAATGAAGGCCGATTGTCACATGCATTACAACGCTCGGGTCTTTGGTGATGGCTTTCCATTTCAATTCATACGGCTCTGCCGAGGTGGTCAGGAACAGGTCTCCCGGCACGACCTCATGAGTATTCCATTCCCCTCCCAAATCCCTGTCCGAGCATAGTAGATGACCGGAAATCTGCCAAATCAACTGTGGTTCCGCTACCGCCGGGATGAGCAATGTCTGTTCAACAGGATTCCTGTGGTGAATCTCCACAAGGATGTTCTGCCACGCAGGCCCCTCTCCCAGATAAATCATATTGCCGGGGAAGTATTTGCGGTGCTCCTCAGCGGAGGTGCGGGGCGGCATTTCCATCGCATTATAAATAGCGAGGTCTGTCCCTTCCAGCAACCGACAACCAACATGCAACGCCACACATACCAGTCACCCCTCCTTTCGCACATGTGGGCACGGGGCGAGGCAAGGAGGCGCTCGTGGGCTTTTGGGAGCGGCTGCGGCACAACCGTGCACACATCGAGGCGGTGGCCTGTGACATGAGCGGTGCGTATTGGAGCGCCATCAACGAGCACCTGCCCGAGGCCGCGCTGGTGTCTGACCACTTCCACATCATCAAGCTCGCCAACAAGAAGATCGACGAAATCCGCCGCGGCTTGCAGCGCACGCTGGAGCTCGACGGGCAGAAGTTCAACAAAGGCACGCGCTACCTGCTGCTCTACGGCAAGGAGAACCCGCCGGCCGACAAGCGCCCGAAACTGGAGGCTGCCCTCGCCTACAACGAGCCGCTCTCACCGTCGGTTTTGGCGACATCACACCCGCTTCCGCCATCGCCCGCTAGCACATGATCGTGGAGGCCATCTTCGGTGCCTTCTGCCTCACCATCGTCATCTCACGCCTCGTCTCGCTGTAGCGGCGCGATGAAGACGGCACCCAAGAAACAAATAGGTACCGCATGATTGTAAGTGTATCCAACCCTAGTCACCAGGCGTTCCAAATTTCCCACTTCCAGTCCGCTCCGCCTGCCCAAACCTCTACCCCCACCCCCCAGCAATCAGGTCCTTGCATGAAAATTCTCCGGAAACTGCGATCAATATTCTCAAATCCCATTCCGGCAAACTTGCTCCTGCTGTTGGTGATCTATACCGGGGTTCGCCTTGTTTTTTTCGCTTTCCAGCATTCCGAATATGCCGGGCACTCCGTCGGCACCGTGGTCTCGGCCTTTTCGTTGGGTGTCCGATTCGATCTGGCGACCATCGCCTTTACGAACATCCCGTTTATATTTCTTTCGCTTTTGCCAGCGTCAGTCGTGGGCAGGAAAATGTTTCAGCGCTTTCTCAAGGGAACCTTCCTCTTCTGCAACTCAATCATTCTGGGGGTCATGATCGCAGATCTTCAATACTATCAGTTCACTGGATCACGGATCACGGTCGATGTGTTTCTGCTGAAATCTGAAGCCCTTGCTCAAAGCTCCCAGTTGATTTTTCATTACTGGTATTTGCTTGTGTTTTTCGCGCTGGTTATTTTTATCTTGAATCGCTTTTACAGCAAACCCGCCTTCCCGATGAACCAGCAGCCGTCGTTGCTGAACTCCGCCCTGTTCAGGGCGGCGCTGGTTTTGCTGACGATCACCGCCGCCCGTGGTGGATTGCAGCTTAAGCCGCTCAAACCCCTGTATGCGTTCAGCAGCGGCGATCAGGAACTCGGGATTCTGTCGCTCAATTCCGGTTTCACGTTGATTCGCAGCAAGCTCGACAACGGCTTGAAGTCCGTTCATGATTTTGCGAGCGATGAGGTGGCGGAAGACATCCTGACGCAGAAGAAACTCCCGCCCATGGCCGGTCCGAATAAACAAAATGTGGTCATCATTATTTTGGAAAGCTTCGCGACCGAATTCGTGGGGGCCGCCAACGGTGGGGTGGGCCATACGCCCTTCTTCGATAGCTTGGCGGCGAAGGGTCTCCTCTTCAAAAACAACTTCGCCAACGGACGTCGGTCCATTGAGGGGCTGCCCAGCGTTTTGTTCGGTGTCCCGTCCATGATGCCTACGCCGATCTCGCAATCCAATTTTCAAACGAATCGCTGGGAGGGATTGGGGCGCGTCCTCGGCACGAATGGATATCGCACCAGTTTCTTTCACGGAGCCAAGTCCGGCACCATGTATTTTGACGCCATTTCGCGCAGCGCCGGGATGAACGACTACTACACCCTCGAAAGCTACCCCGATGCGAAACGAGATTTCGACGGGTCATGGGGAATTTTCGACGAACCTTTCTTGTTGTTCATGGCCAGCAAATTGAAGGAACAACCCGCTCCTTTTTTCTCGGTGGTTTTCACGCTGTCGAGCCACCAACCCTACCGCGTTCCCGACCAATACACGGACCGGTTTCCTCCCGGGAAGATGAGTATTCATCGGTCGATTCAGTATGTCGATTATTCGCTCAGGAAGTTCTTCGAAGCGGCGGAGAATACGGACTGGTATAGAAACACGCTCTTCATCTTCACTGGTGACCATACCCAGGAGTCGAAATCGATCAATTATGACACAACGCTTGGTCGCTACATGGTGCCCTTGTTGTTCTTTCACCCGGAAAGAAGCTTTCCGAGCGTGGATCGAAATCGCGTTACCCAGCACGCCGACATATTCCCGTCGGTGCTTCACTTTTTGGGGGTCAGCATCGATCGACGTCCGCTCTTCGGCCGGTCAGTCTTCGGCGACGACGAGGGTGAGGCCGTGATTTCCTCCAACTCGATGGACTGGATCGTGTCCAACCAAGGGGTCATCCAGCGGGATTCACAGGACCGGTTTATCTACAGTTCCTATGAAGGGAAAGACACCACCTTCCATCATGATCTGGCACCAACTCCAAAAAGCGAGGTTCTGACGAGAAGACTCATGGCCTACCGGCAGCACTTCAACAATGGCCTGCTGAAGAATACCTTTTACAGGACCCTGCAGAGTCGGATCAGTGGCGGGGGATCATCCGCCTCACTGCCGTAAAAGCGTCTGTCGAATCGCCATGTTGAACGTGAACCTGTTCTTTCTGAATGGGACGGTGAAGTGCGGCGGCTATTTTTATCCGCTCATCCCCCTCTCACTGGCTTCACTTGCGGCGCTGCAACTGCTTCGTCGGTGCGCTCGCGCTGGAGAAAGTGGATACCGCGATCTTTGCCGTGCTGCTGATGAGCGCCTGTGCAGCACCCCCGTCAAAATCCCCCTTGGCCTAAAACGAAGGCGTCACATCGCAGCCTCTTCTCTCGTCGTAGGTAGGAGAAAACCACTTTCCCCCAGTAAAGCAGGGGTGCCGCTGGCCGGACTCGAACCGGCAAGGGAGTTACCTCCCAGCAGATTTTAAGTCTGCTGTGTTTACCATTTCACCACAGCGGCGTGGGGAATGCCTGCGCCGCGAGTGTAGCGGCAAAACAGTGGGCCTCAATAGCTGAAAATCTCGTCATCCTTGAAAAAGCGCTTCAGTTCGACGGCGGCGGCTTCAGGGGAATCAGAGGCGTGGACGACGTTCGTCATCTTGTCCGAGCCGAAGTCACCACGGATGGTGCCCTTAGGCGCGACCTTGGAATCCGTCGGGCCCAAAAGGTCACGCACATGGGAGATGATGTTCTCCCCGCAGATCGCCACAGCGATGACCGGCTTGCTCTTCATGAAGCTTGCCACATCCGGGAAGAAAGGCTTGTCCGCGATGTGCGAGTAATGCTCCTTGAGCAGCTCATCGGTCAGCTGGATCATCTTGCAGCCACGAATGCGGAAACCTTCGTCTTCGAGACGCTTGAGGACTTCGCCATTGATGCCGCGTGCGACGCAGTCAGGTTTGAGCAGGATGAGAGTGGTTTCTGGAGCCATGAGGGAAGTAAGGGGAAAAAAGGGTTCGAACAGTGCCGTCCGCCGCTGCATCCGTCAAGGCTGGGAATGTTTTGCCAGATGGAAACGCGGCGCTACGCTCTGCACCGCTCCACTCCTCCCCGTGTCATGCCCGCACGCACCTACGCTTTCTTTGATCTCGATCACACGCTGCTGCCCTTCGACACGCAAGCGCTCTTCTGCAACTTCGTGCTCCACCGCGAACCTTGGCGCGTGCTGCTGCACGGACTCTTCGTACCAGTCGCGCTAGCTCGTGCCTGCCGCCTCGTCAGCACCGCCACCGCCAAACGCGCCTTCTTAAGCTACCTGCGCGGCATGCCCCGAGAGCGCCTCGCCAGGTACGCCCGCGAATTCGCCGAAGTCTGCGTGCCGAAGTGGGCCTACCCTTCCCTGCGCGCCGAGATCCTCCGCCACAAGCACCAGCACCGCGTCCTAGTGCTGAACACCGCCAGCCCCGACTTCTACGCGCATGAGATCGCCCACGCCCTCGGGTTTGACCACTGCATCGCCACTCGGTTTGAGGTCGGCGCCAAATTTCCAGGCATGCCCAGGCTCGTGACTGGCAACAACAAGCACGCAGCCAAGATCGCCGCAATGGAGGAAGTCGTTCCCGGCCTCACCGAACTCGGCGACAAAGAACGCTCCCACAGCTGGAGCTATTCCGACAGTGCCGCCGACCTCCCCCTCCTCGAATACGCCGGCTACGCCGTCCTCGTCCACCCCTCCCGCAGCCTCGCCGCCATTGGCCGTCAGCGCGGCTGGGCCATCCTCCACCCCGAGCGCCCCTACGACAACAAGCTCGGAGACATGCTCCGCGTCGTCCTGCAAATGTTCGGCTTGCATCCAGAGTGAAGCACGCCCTTGCTCAACTCGCAGATGGACTTATGATCGCCCTGGTTTAGCGAGGCACCCGTAGCTCAGTGGATAGAGCAGCCGATTTCTAATCGGCTGGTCGCAGGTTCGATCCCTGCCGGGTGCGCTATTGATTGCCAGTGATTTATGGCGATTTTTCCAAGGTTGAAAAAATCACCACTGCCATTCCACTGCCATTTATGAAGCTCACCCCCTTCATGTGGCACAAGGTGTCCCCAAGGTTTCCTTGAGCTTTTCGGCCTCGATTGGAGGCGCTGGCGGGCCGTTCAAGTATCAGGTTAGCATCAGGTTTTCAGCCGGTCATTGCCTGACAACGGTAATGCGCGGCCCTGCACTCCAGATTCCAAATTCGCGGAGTCGGCTCCAAATGCCGCTGGCGGTGTCGGGCATGCGTTCGGCTTGCGGGACTTCCTGCCTGACTTTGGAATAGAACCACGCACGGGCGGCTTTGACATCGGGGCGGCGTAACAGTCGGCTCATGCTGGCGGCGGCTGCGCGGCGGCTCCTAGCGGCTGGGAAGGCCCGCAGATAGGCATCCGTGTAGGGCTGGATGCAAAAGATGGTGCTGCATCCGCCCCTAATGGCCGAATAGACGGAATGAAACGCGAAATTCCAATGCCTCCCACTGATTTCCTTCTCGATCTCGCGACGAAAAGGCGGGAGTTTCGCGGCCTCAGGTTTGCTAACACTTCTGACGACGCGGGAAGGGCGGCCCGTTCGTGGTTTGCGTGTCTCGATCTCCACCCATCCCAGCGCGGCGGCTTGCTCGATCTCCCAATCCCACACGCTGAACGTGCGGGCGAAATCCCGCACGGGCAGTTCGCCGCCCTTCCGCGCAAGAATGCGCTGGATGCGTTCAAGGCGTTCGCGGCAGAGGATGAGAGGGAGCATCATTGCTCATACATCATTTCACGCCCGCTATCACCGCGTCAATCTGCGACAGCAAGACATGACCACCAAGGAAGCGGCGGGGATCGACTGGCGGATGATTTAGTCAGAGCCAAATTTGCCGTCCGAAATTTCTTGATCCCATTTTTCATATCGGAGCTTCATGTCTTTCAACTGTTGAATATGCGACAGCTCTTTGGTTTTTATGTGATTGCTCAAATGCAGGCGCACCATAGCCTTGATTTGTGCAGCATGATCATAAAAATAGATCACATAAAAAAGTGCCAAACTGTGATCTTTTAATTTATCTGCCAACACCTTGTCGTTACGACGTAAGGCCTCTACCTGTTCATGGTCTCTTCTTGTGGCGGACTCGACAATTTTAGCGAACGCTTCTGGGGATGAATTCCTGGCTTTCTCCATCCAGAATGATGCAACAAAATCAGCATATTTAGGCTCAGCTTCTTTCAATTTGGAGAATTCGTAAGCTGCTTTTTTATCACCAGTAGCCATGCGGCACATCTCATCATAGTGCCATGTAAAGGACATGAGGTTGCCATCATCGCCACGAAGATTCAAAGTGAGGAGAGAAGCAAAAAAGATAACCCATTTCATCCCGCACCCTACCCACGATTCCGGCAGGTCAATGCACAAATGCACACTCTCTGCCGCATCCGTCCTTGGCAAATCATGGAGACTGGCGGTTTGAGTTCGATGCGACTACGCAGAGAAAAACACCCGCCACGCCGTCCATGATCCACCATAGCTCGCGCCCCAGGTGGACCTTGAAGATCGGGTTGAACAGCACCGCCAGCGCCACACAGCCCCAGGCCATCCGCTCCGCCTTGCGCTGGCTCAACTGCACCGCGCCATAGATCGACACCGCGCACACACACAGCCGCAGAAACATGAAGTAGCCGTAGGGCATCCCTGTCACCATGGCGATGCCGCAGAGAGCGGCAACGATGTAGAAGGCGGCGCGGTTCATTGATAATTATTTAAAGCCCAACAGCCTTGATAATATGGATTTCACCAACTGCCATACGGTTCGATTGTCTTCATTTGATTTCAGTCTCCCATCCTCCAGATGAATTTCAAGAAGGCAACTGACCGCATAAAAAGCGCCCGATAGATAGAGGATGAGCGCTTCACATTTATT
>NZ_JAQSEA010000311.1 GCF_029946185.1 Prosthecobacter sp. | reverse complement strand
CGTGCCAGGGCCGAGTGTCTTGCTCAGATCACGGCGATCATTGACCCAGAACGAGCCGAGGGGGAAGCCGCTGCCAATGGCTTTGGCCCAGCTGATGCCGTCGGGCTGGATTTCGTCGCCTGGAATGATGCTGCGCCAGCCGGCCATTTCGCCTGCACGGCCAAAGCCGCACTGCACTTCATCCAGCAGCAGGAGCAGATCTTTTTCGCGGCACAAACGCTGGGCGGCGCGGAGGAACTCGGGAGTGGCAGCGTTCACACCGCTCTCTCCCTGAATTGGCTCCATTAATATGGCGACCGTCTTGTCGGTGATCGCTGCTTCGAGTGCCGCGATGTCGTTGAAGGGGGAATAGACGAATCCGGGTGGGAGCGGGCCAAAGCCTCCGTGGATTTTCTCCTGAGCCGTCGCGGTCATGGCTCCGAAAGTGCGGCCATGGAAAGAGCCTGTGAAGCTGATGATCTCGTAGCGTCCGCCCGTCTGCTGGCCGTACTTTCGCGCCAGCTTGAGCAGGCCTTCATTGGCCTCAGCACCGCTGTTGCAGAAGAAGCATTTGCCGGCAATGCCGACGCATTCTTCAACGAGAATGCGCGCCAGTTCTGCCTGCTTGTCGATGCAGTACCAGTTTGAAACGTGGATGAGTGTGTTTGCCTGTTCCGTGAGCGCTTTCACCACCGTGGGCGGGCAGTGTCCGAGGGGGCACACGGCCACGCCGCCGGCGAAGTCGAGATATTTTTTTCCGTCACGATCCCAGACGTACGTGCCTTCGCCACGCACAGGCCACACATCGTAACGACCGTAGTTCGGCAGGACGAACTCCTGCATCAGTTGCTCACTCGTTCTCATCTCAGGGTTACAAATGGATTTCAGTGCCGATCCCGCCGTCGGTGAAGATTTCGAGAATCAGCGCATGCGGCAGGCGGCCGTCGATGAGATGCACTTTGCCCACGCCGCCGCGCAGAGAATCGAGCGATGAGTCCACCTTGGGAATCATGCCGCCGCTAATGATGCCATCTACTTTCAATTTGGTGATGGATGCCTCGTCGAGACTGGGAATCAGGGTGGTATCGTCCTTCGGATCACGCATCACGCCACGCACGTCGCTGAGGAAGATGAGTTTCGTGGCCTTGAGGCGCTTCGCCAGACCGCAAGCAGCGAGATCGGCATTCACGTTGAGCGTTTTGCCGGAGGCGAGTTCGCGGGCGACGGGAGAAACCACAGGGACGAATTCACCTGCTACGGCAGCTTGGATAAGACCGAGCTTGCAGTCGTTCACTTCGCCGACCCAGCCGAGATCGCCCTTCATCTTTTCACCAATGAAGACCTCTGTGCCGGGAACGCCCACGGCCTTGCCGCCAAACGCATTGATCTTGGTCACGATCTCCGGGTTGATCACACGGGCGAGTGTTTCTTCGACGATCTTGATCGTTTCGTCGTCGGTGACGCGCATGCCATTGATGAACTTGGCTTGCAGGCCGGACTCGGTCATGGCCTTGGAGATCGCCTTGCCGCCACCGTGAACGATGACGGGATTGATGCCCACGGCTTCGAGGAAGACGACGTCACGCAGAAAGGAGTCCACCTGCACGGGGTCTTCCATGGCACTGCCACCGACCTTGATCAAAAACGTGCAGCCGCGGAAGCTCTGCATGTAGGGCAGGGCTTCAAGAAGTACGGCGGATTTGGTGATTTGAGCGTCGAGAGGATTCATCGCGATGAATGTGACTGCGTGACCCGATCAAGCGAAGCCTTTTTGGCGTTTCGCATGAATGGCGGCGGAGTATTCCGAGCTGTTGAAATCAACGTATTCTTCGGACAGGTCGCTGGTGTAAACGGTGTAGCCGCTGGTGCCGAGATTGAGATCAATGGTGACGGTGAACTTTGGATCCTGGACGACCTTTTCCATTTCGGTGACAGGGGTCTTCGTGGCCAGCCCGCCTTTGCAGGCTTGCAGACCGCCGAAATAGATGTCGATGAGTTCTTCGCGAATGCGCGCGCCGGAATAACCGACGGCGTGAATGATGCGGCCCCAGTTTGGGTCGCAGCCATTGAAGGAACATTTTACCAGGAGGGATTTGGCGACGGTCTCGGCCACTTTGCGGGCGTCTGCCAGCGTGCGAGCATTGCGGACGCGGATTTCGACGAACTTGGTCACGCGCTCGCCGTCGCAGACGATCATCTTGGCGAGTTCGAGCATCACCTTGTGCAGTGCGCAGCGAAAGAGCTCCGCCTCGGGGGAGTTCTTTTTGATCGTTGGCACATCGGACTGGCCGTTGCTCATCACGATGACGGTGTCGTTCGTGCTGGTGTCGCCGTCGATGGTGATGCAGTTGAAGCTCTTTTCCACGGCGTAGCGCATGGAGCGATGGAGTTCATCCTTGCCGATCCTGACGTCGGTGGTGATGAAGCAGAGCATGGTGGCCATGTTTGGGCAGATCATGCCCGCGCCTTTGGCGATGCCGCCGATGCGGAAGCTGCCTTTGCCACAGGGCACATCGATCGCGAAAGTCTTGGGCCGCGTGTCACTCGTCATGATCGCGGTCATGGCGTCATCGGAACCGTCAGTCTTCAGCTTGGCCACGGCATCGGGCACTTTGACAATGACACGCTCAATGGGCATCGGCATGCCGATGATGCCGGTGGAGCAGACGAGTACCTGGCGCATTTTTACGCCGAGCTGTTCAGCGACGGCCTTGGTCATGGCCTTGGCATCATGGATGCCCTGGACGCCGGTGCAGGCGTTGGCGTTGCCGCTGTTGGCAATGATGGCGCGGGTGTCGCTCTCCTTGATGTGCTGCAGGCAGACGCGCACGCAGGCGGCGCGGACTTTGTTGGTCGTGAAGACTGCATCCGTCACGGTCGGTCCGTCGGAAACGATCAGCGCCAGATCGAGGCGGGTGGCGTCTGGATTCTTGATGCCGCAGGACACGGCGCTGGCGCGAAAGCCCTTGGCTGCAGTTACGCCGCCGTCGATGATTTTGAATGGAACGCGGCATTCGCGTTCTTCAGTGGCTTTGGGGGGCATATCAGATGTTCAGCAGGCCTGCGGTGGCCTCGAAGCCGCAGATGAGGTTCATGTTTTGCACGGCCTGGCCGGAGGCGCCTTTCCCGAGATTGTCTTCGGTGCTCATTAATATGAGCTGTCCGGCTCGGGCATCATAGGCCCAGCCGATGTCCACGAAATTGGTGCCGGTGACGTTTTTGGTGTCGGGAGACTGATTCACCCCGAGCAAACGCACGAAGGGGGCAGAACCGTAGGCCGAATGCAAGGCGGCGCTGATTTGTTCAATCGTCACGCCGGGCTGCAACTGCGCGAAGGTCGTTGTGCAGATGCCGGAATGGGTCGGCATGAGGTGCGGTACGAATGAGAGCTTCACTTCGCGGCCAGCGGCGAGGGCGAGCTCCTGGCCGATTTCGCTCAGGTGACGATGTAACGGTACGCTGTAGCTGCGTACGCTGTTTTGCACCTCGGAGAAGAGCAGGGAGATGCTTTCTTTGCGGCCAGCACCGCTGGCACCGCTCATGCTGGCCACGGCGAGCGGGGATTCCGCGAGCAGGCCTGCTTTGAGCAGCGGAATGAGTGGCAGGAGAATGCTGGTGGGATAGCAGCCGGGGCAGGCGATGAGGCGGGAGGTCTTGATTTGCTCCTCACGCACTTCCGGCAGCGCATAGACGGCTTCATCGAGCAATTCAGGCGCAGGGTGCGCGTGGCCGTAGAATTCTTCATACAGCGCCGGACTCCGGAGGCGGAAATCCGCGCTGAGGTCGATCACCTTGAGGCCGAGTTCGAGCAGCGGCTTGGCGTATTCGGCGGAAACTCCGTGCGGAAGCGCGAGAAAGGCGATCTCGGCACCGGAGGCTTTCAATGCGGCGGCGTCAGGCGCGGTGAATGTCAGCGAATTGGCCACACCGACGCTGCGGAAGCGTGGAAACTCCTTGGAGAGCGCTTTTCCAGCCAGGGACCGCGAGGTCACGGCCACCAGTTCCACATTTGGGTGTCGTAGCAGCAAGCGCAGCAGTTCAGCTCCAGAGTAACCACTGGCTCCAACGACGGCGACTTTGACGGGTGCTGACATAATGAGGGGGGGAGGAGTATGGAATATCACAAGGTCCGTGCAACCCTGAAAAAGAGCATTTCTTGCCGATGCAGAGCACGCATCGTGCCGCTTGTCAGCAGGCTTAGCCTAGCGCACTATCATTTTCCCCATGAGCGATCCCACGCCAGAACTCCCCGAGACCGAAAACCCCAAAGCGCCTGGTACTCCTGAGGAGATCACGCGCAAGCTGGAGGACTTCATCAAAAACACGCTGGGCGGCCAGGTGCTGTTCACCCGCGTCGAAGGTCCTGGCGGTCATTCCATGCCGGAAGGGGTGGAAAGACCGGTCGAAGAAGCCAAGCCTGACAATGGAAGGGCATTCGAGTTCAATTACCGCCCGGCAGACATCAAGGCGCACCTTGACCGGTTTGTGATCCGGCAGGACGAGGCTAAAAAAGTGCTAGCTACGGCGGTGTGTGATCACTACCACCACGCCCGGATGCTGCGCGATGATCGTGAGTCAAACTCGGGTGGTCCGAAGCTCGAGTTTTCGAAGCAGAATGTCATCATCATCGGCCCTACGGGGGTCGGGAAGACCTACCTCGTCAAACACATCGCGGATCTCATTGGCGTGCCGTTTGTGAAGGCAGATGCGACGAAATTCAGCGAAACCGGCTACGTCGGCGCGGATGTGGATGATCTGGTGCGCGATCTTGTGGCGAAAGCCAATGGCGACATCGAACTCGCGGAGCATGGCATCATTTATCTGGATGAAATCGACAAGCTCAGCAGCGGCCCCGAACGGCTGGGGCGCGACGTGAGCGGACGCGGAGTGCAGACCACCTTGCTGAAACTGATGGAGGAAACGGAAGTGGCCCTCTACGCACCGAATGACATACGCAGCCAGATGCAGATGATGTTTGACACCCGCAAGGGCCGCACGGGCCGCGAGGTGGTGAACACGCGCAACATTCTCTTCATTGTCAGCGGTGCGTTTGGCGGTCTGGAAAAGCTTATCGAAAAGCGCACGAACCGGAAATCCATCGGCTTTGTACCTTCGGACACCAAAACCACCGCAGCGGAGCATCTGTTCCGTGAAGCGCGGACCAAGGATTTCATCGACTATGGTTTCGAGGCTGAATTCATCGGTCGTCTGCCGGTGCGTGTGGTGTGTGATCCGCTGAGTGCGGACGACATGTTTCATATCATGAAAAACTCGGAAGGCAGCCTCATCCGCCAGTATGAGCGTGAGTTCGCGGCCTATGGGGTCAAGGCGGTCTTCAAAGACGATGCCCTGCGGGAGATTGCCAGCCGGGCAGAGGATGAAAAGACCGGCGCGCGGGGGCTCGTCACCGCTTGGGAGCGGGTGCTGCGTGATTTTAAATTTGAAATGCCCAGCCTCGGTCTGCCGGAATTGCAGGTCGATGGTGCGCTGGTCAAGGAGCCGGAACAAACGCTCGCCAAATGCCGTGCTGATGCCCTCAGCCAGTTTAGAGAACTCGGTGCAGCCCATGCCGGAGAGGTCAGGGCCTTTGCGGAGCGTTTCCAGCGCGAGAATGGCTTCATGCTCGACTTTGACAGTGAAGCCATCGCCGCAGTGGCCGCGCGGGCGCAGCGTGAAGGGCTGCATGTGGAGGCCATGTGCGCGAAGCTTTTCAAGGATTACCCTTTTGGACTCAAGCTCGTCACACGCAGCACGGGCGCGACGAGCTTTGTCATTACGCCAGAGGCGATTGGCAATCCGGACAAGTATGTCAGCGAACTCGTTGTTAAAGCCTGTCGCAACCAGCCGGAGCCGCCGGATTCCAACAACATCATCGACCTTGCCCCATGAAACTCCCGCCCATGAATCGTAATCATGTCGCCGCCATGTTCATTGGCGTGCTGGTCTGCATCCCGTTGCTGGCCTTGTATCAGTTTGGCTTTTTCAAGAGTACGGCTGACTGGTTTGCAGTCCTGTTTGGGCGCGCTTTCATTTTGCCGGCAGGCGGATTGAAGCGGGTCATTTTGCTGCAATACGGCTACTACACAGTCATGGCCTTCGTCAGCGCCTGGGTGTGCATCGAGATGCCCTCCCAGTGGCGGCGGTTTGCCTTCCTGCTCGGCGGCACATTTCTCACGGTCACTTTTGCCTGCATCATGGCCATGAGCGGCGTCTTGTTTGAGCCCATATCCGGATCACTGGCGCTGTGGTTCGCCGGCATCGCGGGTATTGCTGTTGGTGGTTCGGTGAATGGCTATCGCTGCCATGTCATGCGTGGCTATTTTGTCGGACGGCTCTCCACGCGCCAGTTTGAGGAACTCGTGGATCAAAACAACCCGGCGAAAATGACGGAGCGCCGTGAAATTACGGTGCTGACCTGCCGTGTGCTGAATCATGGAGAGCTGGCCTCGGGCATCGAGGCACCGCAGTTTGAAGAACTGGCGACGCATTTTCAGCGCAGCATTTCAGAATTTCTCATCGCGCGAGGAGCCTATCTCGATGATTGCAACGCCCGGCAGGTGCGCGTCTTCTTCGGATTCCCCCTGACCGATGAGGATCACGCCCGACATGCTGTTCAGGTGGCGGCGGTGCTGCGGACGCACCTTGCCACGCTGACCCGTGAGATCGAGCAGCGCTTTGGCAAGAAGGCGCAGATCGGCGTGGCATTCAGCACGGGACCGGCAGTCTGCGGTCTGTTTGGTGTCAGTCACTTTGAAAGTTTCAGTGCGGTGGGTGATGTGATCGATTTTGCCACGCAGCTCTGTGCCTTAAATGTGGAGTATGGCAGCAAGGTGCTTCTGAGCGCCAGGACGTATGCACTGGCGAAGGACAATGCCGAGGTGCGGCCGATGGAAATGGTCAGCACCGTGGGTTCCAGTCAGATGAGCGAGGTGTATGAACTGCTCGCTGAGAAGGGTGCGCTGCCGGAACCGGACATGCGCGCCCGCGACGCTTTCTGGCAGGGTGTGGTGCAGTATCGCAAAGGAAACCTGAAGCAGGCGCAGGAAAGCTTCAGCAGTGCGGCCATGGAGGGCCGTGAGGATGCACCGCTGAAGTACTTCATGGACCGCGTTGATCTGGCGTTGAAAGAAAAATCTTCGACAGCCAAAGAGACAACCAAACATTCGCGCAAACTTGCCACGACCTGAGTTTTTTTGCCGTGCGTATTGACTACCCACCTGCGATCCAGCGTCTCGTCGCCCAGCTAAAATCGCTGCCCGGCCTGGGGCCGCGCAGCGCGGAGCGGCTCATGATCTGGCTGCTGCAGAAGAGTGATGAGCGCATCCCGCTGCTTTCCAACGCGCTGCTGGACGCCAGTGAGCGCATCATACCCTGCGATGACTGCGGTTTCTTCATTGAAAGCGACAGCAACTGCCTGCTCTGCCATGATCCGCGCCGCCAGCAGCAGCAGCTTTGCGTGGTCGAGCAGGCTGCCGATGTGCTGCGCATGGAGCGGTCAGGTGCGTTTCAAGGATTGTACCACGTGCTGGGTGGCAGGCTTTCGCCGCTCGACAACGTGACTCCGGAAGACCTGCGGATGGAATCGCTGGTCAATCGGGTGCGCGATCTGCACACGGAAGAAGTCATCATCGCCCTGGGCTCCGATGTCGAAGGGGAAGCCACCGCGAGCTACATCGCCGACCTGCTGCGTCCTGCGGGCATTGCCGTCACCCGGCTGGCCCAAGGCATGCCTGCAGGGGGAGGACTTGATCACGTGGATGAACTCACGCTGTATCAGGCCCTGCATGGGCGGCGGAAGATGAGCTAGTGAAAAACAACTCTTCTGTCGGATGCTTTGCTAGACAACTTCAGCATGCTTCGAGAGAATGGCATTCATATCACTATGAGTTCTTATCAGATTGCACGCGATGGACAGGCTTTGGGCGAATTCGACGAATCCCAGATCCAAGAAGGACTGCAGACCGGCTATTTCCAGCCCACTGACTGGTGCTGGCGTGAAGGAATGAGCGAGTGGCAGGTGCTGGATGTGGTATTCCAACAAAGCAGTGCTCAACCTGCGCAACAGATGCCCAAGCCCATGTTGGCAACGGCTGTGAATCCTTATGCTGCGCCAAGGGCCAACCTTGTCGGCAGACTTCCGCAAACCACTTCTCGTGTGTACGTGGAAAAAGCTTCGGCAGGTTCGCGGCTGGCAGCCTACATTTTGGATCTCCTTGTGTTCTTTGCTTGTTTTCTGCCAGCAGGCTTGATGAGCGAGACGGCATTGGGAAAAAGTGACCTGATGCTTTATGTCTCCTTTGGTTTGTTCGGCATCATATGCATCACCAATTTGATTCTCATCGCCACTGACGGTCAAACGGTTGGGAAGAGGCTCATGGGCATTCGCATTGCTCAAATTGAGGATTCGACCAAGGCTGGTTTTATTCAGATTGTTTTCCTGAGAACGCTGCTAGGCAAGGGGGCGCTCGGCTTGATTCCGCTCTACAGCCTGGTGGACATTTTATTTATCTTCAGTGATGATGGGCGCTGCCTCCATGACAAAATCGGGGGCACTCATGTCGTTAAAGTATTGAGCTGATAGAATCTATTTTATGTCTTCATTTCACATTGCTCGAAATGGCCAGCAGCTTGGCGTTTTTTCCGAAGAGGAAATTTACTCAGGGGTCTCAATGGGGCGTTTCCTGGCAGATGATCTGTTTTGGGCTGAGGGCATGGCAGAATGGCAGAGCCTGAGCACGCGGTTCAGCGCACAAGTTGCACTGCCTGCCTTTTCGGCTGCTGCCAGCAGCTCTTCAGCGTTCAATCCCTATGCGGCTCCTCAGGCAAACATCGTCACGTCGGCGATGATGCCCAAGCTCGAACTCGCCTCGCGTGGATTGCGCCTGGGTGCGGCATGCCTCGACACCTTCATCATGCTGGTTGTGATGCTCGTGCCTATGATTCCGGGTTTCATCGCGATCGTACAGTCGGAAAACGCAGGAAAGCTGGAGAATGACTTCCCGGTTCACTCGCTGTATTGGTTTGGTGCGGCGTTTCTTGCTTCCTTGGGGCTACTGGTATGGAATGCCATTTGGCTGGCTCGGTATGGCCAGACGATTGCCAAGCGCATGCTCGGCATCCGTATCGTGTGCTTCCCCAGCGGGCTGCCTGCTGGCGCTGGCAAGGCGTTCTGGCTGCGCGCCGTGGTAAACTACCTCATCAACAGTTTTGTCCCTCTGTATGGCCTCGTTGACGCATGTTTCATCTTCCGGGAGGATCAGCGTTGTCTGCATGATCTGATCGCAGACACCACTGTCATCGTGGACAAGCCGGGCACCTGATCACTCCAGCCCGAGCGCCGCCACCTCGTCTTCATCCAGCCCGAGATAGTGGCCCAGTTCGTGGAGGAAGGTGATGCGGACTTCGTGGCGGTAGGTGGTGAGATCCCCAGCACACTCGTCCCAGAGGTTGTCAAGAAAGAGGCGGATGCGCGGCATTTCTTCAGGGGATTGAGGCAGGGGATCGCAGCGGGCGTTGCCTTCAAACAGGCCGAGAAGATCGGGATCAAGATCTTCATCAATGTCAACCAAGGCATCCATCTCGGTCAGCTCAATGCGGCAGTCCCCTGCCTCACTACGAATCTCTGTCGGCAATGAGAGCAGCGTGTCTTTGACGACCTTGGTGGCGATGGTGAGGAGGCGTGGGAATCGCATGGTTGGTTACTTGCCCGCCTTCTTTTCGGCGGCGACTGGTTGGGATTTTTTCTTCAGGGTTTCGAGTTCCTTCTCCTGCTGCTCAGCCTGCTTTTGCAGTTGCTGCACACGGTCCCAGAGTTTTTTCAAATCGGCGGGACTCTCCAGGCCTGCGCGGATGTCCTGCACGGATTTAGACGCCGCTTCGCGAACGGGGTCGATGCGATCATTGCCGCCGGCGAGAAGCGGTTCCAGCACGGCGAGCGCTTTGGGGTCCCGCAGCGTGCCGAGGGCCTTGGCACTGGCGATACGCCAGCTGGGGCGAGGGTCAGCAAGCTTGGCGGTGAGGAATTCACGCACGGCGTCGCGCTGCTCATTCGTGGGCCGGCGTGCGAGGAAGGCGACTGCATCGAATGCGGTCCCTGTATCGCGACCGCGAAGATCGTTGAGAGAC
>NZ_JAQSEA010000310.1 GCF_029946185.1 Prosthecobacter sp. | reverse complement strand
AAGAAGTGGTCGTGACGATTGAGGTGTGAAGACCCCTTTGACACATGAACTCCGATTCCTTCTCTCTCAGTGTACCTCGGCAGGAGTTTGCTGGCTGGCTGCTCTCCGTGGCTGCCTTCAAGTTTGCCGGAGTCGGGGCGGTCGAGTTTCACTTTGATAAGGGCGAGCTACTCCTGCGGTCATCGTGGGGGGAGACACGCATGCCTTATCAGGGGGAGTTCTGCGGCAAGGTGACGATCCAGGAGAGGCGTTTGCTGACGCTCGCGAAACGCGGTGGGAAGCTACAGCCGCAGCCGGTGCCAGTGAAAATACTCATTGATCCCAGTAACAACATCCTGGGGGTAGATGGCGCTGAAGTGCCTGCACAGATCGTACTTTCGCCCGTCTCTGCAAAGGCGACAACCCCGCCGAAATCGCATCCGGGCTGTGTGGGTGTTAAAGTACTTACAACCGTGCTGGCCGGGCTTATCCGCAAAGTCTATCCTGCCGTTCCAGGGAAGAAAGAAACACTCAAGATCACCGCAGCCCACGGGCAGGTGGCATTCCAGTCCAGCCGTGGCGTGGCACGTTGTGAGGCCGAAGTGCTGGGTGCTGGCGAATGGACTGTGCCAGCCCGAACCTTCCGCCAGGTACTGGATACATTTCAAGGGACTGCCTCTGTTAGCCTAGAAGCTGACGCCAATGGCATGCGGCTCAATTCTTTCAAGATGCCCGTGTCTTACTGGAATGCGCTATCGGACCCGACTCTGGGTATTTAATAAGGGCTTGGACCTGCCGCTGCTCAGGCCCAACCCCGCCTCATCTCTGTGGCCTTCCAATCTCTTGCGGTGCAAATTCCGTCTCCCGGGTCAATTTCTCATGAGAACTCTGCGTCCGTCCATCCTCTGCGGTTTTCTCATTCACCTCACCTCGCCCTCCCCACCACGACCTTCTGCGACGTCTGAAACAAGTCATGAATCCGTGCTGCTCGTGAAATCCGTGGTTCACCACCGGAATCTCTAACCACGGATCACACGGATTATCACGGATAACAACCCCTGAAGCCATCGGTCTTATCCGTGCTGGTCGTGAAATCCGTGGTTCAACACCGGAATCTCTAACCACGGGTCACACGGATTATCACGGATAACAGCTCCTGAAGCCATCGGTCTTATCCGTGCTGGTCGTGAAATCCGTGGTTAAAAACTCCGGCTCATCTCTGCCTCCGTCCCTTCGCAAACCCAGCTCCGATCCCTCCAACTTTAAACTTTAAACCTTAAACTCATCTCCCCACCACAGTCCCCGCATGGCTCCTCATCGAGTTCAAAGACTCATGAATCGTCTTGTCCACCACGACCTTCTGATACATCTGAAACATGGTATGAATTTGTGCTGCTCGTGAAATCCGTGGTTCAATGCCGAAATTTCCTGCCTATGAAAACAGACAAGATGCTTTACCGACCCCAGTCGGAGTCGATTATCGGCGCGGCCATGCTGGTGCTAAACACTTTGAAACCCGGCCTAAACGAAAAGGCCTATGAAAATGCGATGGTCATCGAGTTGAAGAAGCGGGGGCACAGCATCGAGCAGCAACGACGGTTCGATGTGTTTTACGACGGCCAGTGGGTGGACACGCTTGTTCCCGATCTGCTGGTGGATGGTCTTATCATCATTGACCCCAAGGTCGTCACCGACTTCAATGAGACTCACATCGCCCAGATGATGGGTTACCTCGCCATCACAAGCTTTCGGCTGGCCCTCCTGATCAACTTTAAACACGCCGACCTACGCTGGAAACGCGTCGTTAGCTGACTGTGCCACAGGCCACAATTTTCTCAGAATTTTCAACCACGGATCACACGGATTGTCACGGATGACTTAACTGGAGATTCTTGGCTTTATCCGTGCTGCTCATGAAATCCGAGGTTCAACACCGGAATCGATAACCACGGATCACACGGATTATCACGGATAACAGCCCCTGAAGCCTTCGGTCTTATCCGTGCTGGTCGTGAAATCCGTGGTTAAAACTCCGACTCCGTTTTTTTGAAGGATCGATTCTGCGTCTTCTTGCGGCCACTCCACTACTCCGGCGAACCAAGAACCACGCCCCCTCGTCACCTCGCCCGTCCCACCACGATCCCCGCATGACTCTTCACCGAGTTCAAATACTCATGAATCGTCTTATCCACGACCACCTTCTTGTACGTCACTGACGCATGCATAAACCGGCACGCCCCATCACCCGTCCGTAGCGCCAGCCCCACGTGCGAGCAGAACACATGCGCCCGGTTCGTCACGATCCCGATGATGTCCCCGCTCTGAATCCGCGACTCACACGCCGCCACCTGCGCCTTCGGAATAAAATCAAACGGCACACGCTCCAGCCTCGCCTCAATCCCCCTCAACTGCGGCACCAGCGCCGGATTCGCCCGTAGATAACGATACAGCTTCGGATTCAGCGACATCTCATCATTCGCTCTCCCCGTCAGCCGCACCACCGGCCCCACATCACGCGTCACATTCCGGATGTTCCCCCGCGCCGCATTGTCCGTGAACCACTCATCCAGGTAGTGAATCCGGTCCAGGTAGTTCCCACGGCACACCCCACCGCGATACCGCGTCACCTCAATCTCCCGCAGCAGATCGATCGGCGAGTAAGCACGCAGCCTCCTCCCGATCATCCGCGCCAGCCCCAGCGCAATCTCAAAAAACGTCCAGCAGTCCAGCCCGTTAAAGTTCGCCGAAGGCGACTCCACCCGATCATCAATCTCCAGCGTCCAGCCCACATACTTGATGCCCCGCAGCGCCTGCCCGAACTGCGCCACACGCGCCCCCATCGGCAGCGCCGCCCAGTTGCCCGCCACCGCCTGCGCCACCACCCGCCGAAATTGATCCACCCCCTTAAAAGTCACCGACT
The DNA here is from genome assembly GCF_029946185.1 of Prosthecobacter sp. Classification (GTDB taxonomy): domain Bacteria; phylum Verrucomicrobiota; class Verrucomicrobiia; order Verrucomicrobiales; family Verrucomicrobiaceae; genus Prosthecobacter. Next base: position 7,351 of record NZ_JAQSEA010000310.1, on the reverse strand, counting down.
GCGGCAAAAACTCCGCAGCGCGGAGCAGGGAAGCACCTCCACTCAGAAGACTCAAAGATAGAAAATCGCGACGTGTCATCATGACACCATCAATACCGATTTTCCGCCATACCTAAAGCACCTTCTCCCGCCGCACTCGCATTCAGCCACAGCGCCTCATCCACCAGCCCAAACTGCTTCGGCACCAGTCGGCACAGCTCCACCAACTGCCGGTCCAGCTCCCGCGCAAACGACTCAATCGCCTGCCCATACCGCCTGCGTCGCAAAGGCTGCTCCGCCGCCTGCAGACACGATTGCAGATGCATCTCCTGCATGAAAGGCTCCAGCCCATAGCCCACCATCGTAATCGCCCGGTCCGAATTCGTATCAATCAGCAGCATCACCAGATGATTGTCTCCGCCCTTCGCCACCGCACTCGAAAGACTGCCCCGGTTGAAAAGCCAAAACGCATACGGCACCAGCGGCGCCTGCTCAGGCACCTCCATCAGCACCGCCGCGATGTTCAGTTGCGGAAACCGCCGCTCCACCTCCGTGATCACCCGCGCCGCACGCCTCTCCGCAAAGTTCCCCAGCTTCCCGCTGATGTCCGCAATCGGCCGCTGCAAAGACGGAGCAATCCCAAAGGCGCGATCCGCCGCCTCCAGCGAAAATCCACACTGCCGACAAGCAGCATCAGATTCAATCGCAGGAGTTCGGCAAGCAGGACAGCGCACACCCCCAACGTACATCACCCCACCACCCCAGCGCAACGATCATTAGAAAGCATCTCAGATCGCACCGCTCGGTACGTAGGTTGGTTGTGTTTGGCGTCGAAGGCATCCCCATGCCCCACCACTCCCTCCGCCAAACCGACCGACTGCGAGGACATCCATTCGCCCCAGCGCTCGCCGCACGCTCACAAACAGGCCGGCTCACGCCACCACTTGGCCATGCTGCACATGTCATGAACGCTGAATCCGCAAACCAGCTTATACCTTCCCACTCCTCCTCCTCAGCACCCACCGCATCATCCCGCGCGGCATCAGCCGAAACACCCGGCTCACAATGGCCACACCCCAACCCGGAAACACACACGGCTGTCCCCGTTGCAGTCCCCCCAGCGCCTCACCCACCACCTGTGAAGGCAGAATCCGCAGCAAACCCTGCCCATCGCGATTCGTATCCCCACCACCTTCCCGTTTCGCATTCTTCCCAAAATTCGTCGGCGTCGGCCCCGGGCACACACAGCTCACCGTGATCCCCTTGGGACCCAGCTCAATCGCCAGCGCCTCAGAAAAACTAGTCACATACGCCTTGGAAGCCGCATACACCGCCAGCTCCGGCATTGGCAGCGTACTCGCCAGCGAACTCACATTCAAAATACCCCCCGGCGTTTTCATCAGCGGCAGCACCGCATGCGTCAGCATTGTCAGCGCCGTAATATTAAGCTCAATCTGCATCCGCGTCTTCTCCACCGAAGAACTCGCAAAGCTCCCATAATCACCCAACCCGGCATTATTGATCAGCAGGTTCGGTTTCACCTCATTCGCCGCGAGAAAGGCAATCAAGTCGCTCCGCCCCCCCTCCGTTGCCAAATCCGACACACAGCAGAGCACCTTTGTCCTCGCTCCAGACAGCTCCCTTTTCACCTCTTCCAGAGCCTCAGCCCTCCGCGCCACCAGCACCAGAACCTCCGCCCAGGGCGCCAATTGCCGCGCAAACTCCGCCCCCAGTCCAGAAGACGCCCCGGTGATCACCGCACAGCACTGTTCAAGAGGGAATCCGTTAGGCATGGGTCAAGAGGTAGCCACTAGGCCCCCAGGCATCAACTCGCTTTCCTCTGAATATCAACGCGATCAGACCCTGCCCCACGAACGGATCCCACTCAACCTCCCCCGAACACGCCCGCGCCGGATGGCAAAGGGAGGCTCATACCCCCTGAATACTGGTTAAAAGCAGACCGAATATCCATTTATGATTTTACAGAAATTACAAAAAATGTTATTATTTCGATATAGTCATGATATTTTCGATTCTCTATTTAACTAAAGAGAAAGGTCTTGCGAAGCAAAACACGCAAGGAGGGATCTTATGTATTCCATAGTCAGCCGCAAAAAAGGTGAATTGCCAGGGGTCGAAGAGGAGCGTACAGCACGACTTTACCGCATCTCCCAACGCCGCAATCACATTCTGACAGATCGCCTGTTTGCCAAGTTGATGGTCATGCAATGGCTGGGCGGCCTAGTCATCGCCGTGTGGATTTCACCCATGGCTTGGAATGGTTCTGGAATCCAGCCGCTGTGGCACGTCTGGGCGGCGCTTTGTCTGGGGGGGGCAATCAGCGCTGCACCGGTGCTGCTAGCTTGGCGGCGGCCTGGACGTGTGGTTACCCGCCATGTCATTGCGGTGACTCAGATTCTGACTTCTGCGCTCCTGATTCATCTCACGGGCGGCCGGTTTGAAACCCATTTTCACATCTTTGGTTCACTGACTTTTCTGGCGTTTTATCGGGACTGGCGCGTGCTTGTGACGGCCACGCTGGTGGTGGCGGTGGATCATTTCGTTCGAGGCATCTACTGGCCGCTATCTATTTTTGGTGTGATGGATGCGGGTCAATGGCGATGGCTGGAGCACTTGGGGTGGGTGTTGATTGAAGATGTGTTCCTGATGATTTCGATTCAGCAGAATCTGACCGAGACGCTGGAGGTGGCCAAAAGGCGCAGCCGGCTGGAGAGCATCAACGCCCACATTGAAAACCAGGTGATCGAACGCACGGCAGAACTGACCGAGGCGCACAAGCAACTGCTCATGACTTCGCGGCAGGCGGGGATGGCGGAGGTGGCGACGAATGTGCTGCACAATGTGGGCAACGTCCTCAACAGCGTGAATGTCTCTGCGGAAACCGTGGCAAAAAAAGTTCGTCACTTCCGGATCTCCAGTCTGAAAAGCGTGGCTCAACTGCTGCGGGAGCATGAGCACAATCTCTCGGATTTTCTCACCAAGGACTCTCGTGGCATCGAACTACCCAGCTACTTGGTTCAACTGGCGGATAATCTTGCCGAACCTCAGAAAGTGATCTTGGAGGAGGTGAAGCGTCTGCAAAACAACATCGAGCACATCAAGCAGATCGTGACCATGCAGCAAAACCACGCACGTGTGGCTGGAATTCTCGAAACACTTGACGTTGTAGAAATTATTGAAGACGCCATTAACATCAGCACAGCCAGCCTCACGCGTCATGAAGTGGCTTTGGTGCGTGAGTTTGAATCGGTGCCGCCAGTCGTGTTGGACCGGCACAAAGTGATGCCGATTTTGGTGAACCTGCTGAGCAATGCCACGCATGCGCTCGCTCAAGTGGGAAATGACAAGCAGTTGAAGGTACGGGTCGCATTGTGTGGAGGAGGCTGCGTTAAGATCAAAGTCATCGACAATGGTGCTGGCATTGCACCGGAAAATCTGACTCGGATTTTTCAACACGGTTTCACCACCCGGAAGGACGGCCACGGCTTTGGTCTTCACAGCGGTGCCTTGGCGGCGCGTGAAATAGGCGGAAAGCTCACGGCCGACAGCGACGGCATCGGCCGCGGAGCAGTCTTTACCCTGGAACTTCCTTTGTCGCACCTAACTACACAACCAGACGAAAAAAATGACCGATAATCTCAACCGCCGTATTCTTGTCATTGATGACAACCAGGCCATCCATGATGATTTTCGGAAGATTCTTGGCGAGTCTGATTCTGAAGACGCTGCGCTGCAGGCGGCTGAGTCACGAATTTTTGGGGCTCCAGCGACCATGCTCTTCGAGATCGACACGGCGTCCCAAGGCGAAGAAGGCTTGAAAATGGTGGAGAAGGCACTGGCTGAGGGGCGCCCCTATGCCATGGCTTTTGTCGATGTCCGCATGCCTCCAGGCTGGGACGGCATCGAAACGACTCAACGGATCTGGCAGATCTGCCCGGAATTGCAGGTGGTGATCTGCACAGCGTTTTCGGACTGCTCTTGGAGTGAGATGCAGGAGCAGATTGATCCACAGGACCGGCTGCTGGTGCTGAAGAAGCCTTTTGATACGATCGAGATCCTGCAGATGGCCAATGCGCTGACGCAAAAGTGGCTGCGAATGCAGGAGTCAAAAGTCGAGTTCGGCGACTTGCACCAAATGGTGAGTGAACGCACCCGGGAACTGGAGGCGTCACAGGCAGCGGCTGTGAGCATGATGGCGGATGCCGTACGCCATCGTGAAAAGGCTGAGCTATCCTACGAGGAACTGAAACGCGAGATGGCTGAGCGGCGCAGGCTTGAGGAAAAATTCCGTGAGCAGGCATCCCTTCTCGATAAAGCACAAGATGCCATTCTCGCGCATGATTTGGAACATCGCATCACCTACTGGAACAAAGGCGCTGAGCGGTTGTATGGCTGGAGTGCTCAGGAGGTGGCGGGTCGTTCGGTGGCGCAAATGCTTTACAAGGATTCGGATGCGTTTCAACGGGCCTGCGAACAAGTCATAAAGACCGGCGAATGGGTGGGGGAGTTGCACCAAGTCGGCAAGGATGGCGGCAGTCTGGTGATCGTCGGTCACTGGACTCTCGTGCGCGATGCGGCTGGACAGCCCAAATCGGTGCTCACTATCAACACCGACATCACTGGACGCAAAAAAACGGATGAAGCCCTGAAGATGCAGGGACAGGTGCTAGAAAGCATGGCAGAGGGCGTCACTGTCTGCGATGAAAAAGGGCACATTGTGTTCAGCAATGACTCCTGTAATACGATGTTCGGTTACGAAGGTGGCGAACTCATCGGCCAGCATTACTCCGTCATCCGAAATCTGCCTCAGGAAGAGGGTCGGCAGGCCATGGATGAACTTTTCCGTGTTCTGCGTGAGAAGGGGGCATGGATGGGTGAAATGAGCTCGCGGAAAAAAAATGGCGCCGCGTTCATCACACGGTCACGCATCAGCGTGCTGGAAATGGACGGCGTGAGATCCTTTGTCGCCGTGGTGGAGGACATCACAGAGAAGAAAAACATGGAGGCGCAGTTCCTGCGCTCCCAACGCATGGAAAGTGTCGGGCGGCTTTCAAGCGGCATCGCCCACGACATGAACAACATCCTGACGCCCATTTTCATTTCCTCCTTCATGTTGCGCCGCAATCTGCCGCCGGATGAATTTGAAAAAATGCTCGGCAACATCGAGACCAACGCCCAGCGCGGAGCTGATCTGATCAAGCAGCTTCTCACGGTCAACTGTGACATGAGCGGCCAGCGACACGTTGTAGAGGCCAGCCGGCTTGCTGCTGACATGATGAAGATCATGTCAGGCACGTTCCCCAAGAACATCAGTCTCACGGGCAGTACGCCTGATGATGTCTGGCCTGTGATTGGTGATCCAACCCAGCTTCATCAGGTCCTCCTTAATCTATGCGTCAACGCCCGTGATGCCATGCCCGCAGGCGGCGTCCTTTCGCTCACCACGGAAAATATCCGGTTGGATGAAAACTTTGCTGCCATGAACGTGGATGCCATGCCTGGTCCCTATGTGGTGATACGCGTGTCTGACACCGGAGAAGGCATCCCGGTCGATGTCATCGACAAGATATTTGATCCCTTTTTCACCACCAAAGAAACCGGCAAGGGCACCGGGCTGGGGCTTTCTACGGTGCTGGGCATCGTCAAAAGTCACCAAGGCTTCGTCAATCTGCGCAGCCATGTTTCGATGGGCAGCATCTTTGAAATCTACCTTCCTGCCGCCCCGGATGCGGTGGCGGCCAGCATCGCCGCTCCTCCCATGGAGGCACCCCGTGGTCAGGGAGAGCTGATCCTCGTAGTGGATGATGAAGAGGTCATCCGCGAAGTCGTGCAGAAGACACTGTGCGCGCACGGATATCGTGTCATCACGGCTGGAGACGGTACGGAGGCCATCGCCCAGTTTTCGCAGAATCGGGGAGAGGTCAAAGCCGTGCTCACGGACATCATGATGCCCTTCATGGATGGAGTCACCTTGTCGCGCACTTTGAAAAAAATGGACCCCTCCGTTCAAATCATTGCCACCAGCGGCATGGGGAGCGCGAAAGGGCGGCAGGACAAGGCCACCGCGCTGGCTTCGCTCCAGATCAACACGTTTCTAAACAAGCCCTATTCAGCCAACGAGATTCTGACCGCCATCAGCGAATTGCTCGCGTCTGACCGTTCATCCCTTGTTTGTTCGGAGCTCGGACTTGTGGCCTGAGAACCGGCGTGAAGTCATCTTCAGTCATTTTCGAGTGACACTCCCAGCCTCAGCATTAAGGCTAGGGGCAAACCATGACCATCAACCAGCTTTCCCAGCAGAACGCCTTCACCACCAAGGACGGGAGCACGATCCGCAGCATCCTAGACCGCACCAACGCGCCGGTGCAGAACCAAAGCCTCGCTGAAGCAACTGTCCCTGTAGGCCAGTCGACCGAGCGCCACTACCACAAGCTTAGCGAAGAGTTTTATTTCATCCTCGAAGGGCAGGGGAGCATGGAGATCGACGGTGAAACACGCGACGTCTGCCCCGGCGACGCCATCCTCATTCCACCGAACGCGTGGCATCAAATCACCGCCACCCAGACCCTGCGCTTCCTCTGCTGCTGTGCGCCACCGTATGCGCATGAGGATACCTATTTTGCCATTTTGTGATTTCTTGATAGGAGGGAAGCTGGACGAGATTGAATTCGATCTCACCATCTCCGACGACTGGAATTCACTGGCTTGGGTCACGATGCGTGTGCAGCGGCTCTGGCTTCGCGAAGGCTTGCGCGTGCCGCAGCGGCAGCACAAGAAGCGCAGGCTGGGCAATGCGCAGGGCGGCAGCCAGCGTCTGCGAGCCACACGGATCAATGAAGTGTGGTGTTACGACTTCGTGTTTGATCAGACGGAAGATGGACGTCGACTCAAATGGCTGCCGATCTGTGACGAGTTCACGCGCGAGAGCGTGGCACTGGAAGTGGAATGGCGCATGGAGTCGGCCGATGTGGTCCGGGTGCTAGCGGCAGCGATGGCACAACGCGGAGCACCGAAGTATATCCGCAGCGACAACGGCCCCGAGTTCATCGCGCATAAGGTCAGAGACTGGATATCAGCACAAGGTTTTGAAACGCGCTGCATCGAGCCAGGCAGCCCGTGTAGAACGCCTGCAGCGAGAGCTTCAACAGCCGGCTGCGTGACGAACTGCTCAACGTGGAAAGCTTCGGCAGTCTGGCAGAGGCTAAAGTGCTGGGCAAAGAATGGCGCGAGAACTACAGTCACCAGCGATTGCATTCGTCGCTGGACTACCAACCCCTGGTTGAGTCTGCGCAATCTCTCAAAGCAAACGAAACCAACAAACAAAGCCGCAAGCACACCCAAGACTCTCATA
>NZ_JAQSEA010000309.1 GCF_029946185.1 Prosthecobacter sp. | reverse complement strand
AATGCCACACCCGTTGTGGCGGCCAGCGGTCAGGGTGGGATCGACAAACTCGGCACGCAGACCTTCGCTCTCGTCATCCTCGATGTCGGCCTGCCGGACATCAGCGGCCTGAAAGTGCTGGAGAAAATCCAGGCACTTCAGCAACCACCACCGGTGATGATCATCACCGCCCACGGCACGCTGGACACCGCCCTGGAGGCACGGCGTCTCGGCGCACGTGACTATTTCCTCAAGCCTCTCAATCTGGCCGACATACAGCGCGCAATTCGCGAAATCTTCACCCCCGTCATGTTTGAGCAGCGCACTGAAACGACCATGATCGGCAACAGCGAGGCCATGCAGCGTGCCTTCGCCGTCATCGCCCAGGCCAGCGGCAATGATGCGCCCGTCCTCCTGCAAGGCCCTCCCGGCAGCGGCAAGAGTCTGGCCGCTCAGGTCATTCAGCGCCACAGTGCCCGTGCTCAAAAGCCGCTGATCGTGTTTCGTGCCGATGAATGGCAGCAAGATCGCGCGGAGGCCGCACTGGATGAAGCCATCGCCAAAGCAGCGGACGGCGTCCTGTTTTTCGATGAAATCAGCGCCTGGTCCAAGCCGCTGCAAGCCGCCTTGATGCATCGTTTGAGCGCGGGCACGGTGCAGGCACGTCTGTTCAGCGCTGCCAGCCAGGAGGCGGCACCCCATCTGCGTGAAGACTTGTTTTACGCGCTGGCAGTCCTGCAAGTCCTGCTCCCTCCGCTGCGTGAGCGCACGTCAGACATCCCTGCTCTAGCTGTGTCATTTCTGGGGGAGCAGGTGCTCTCAGCCGAGGCACTGGCAGCGCTCAAAGCCCACGCCTGGCCGGGCAACGTGCGCGAACTAAAAACGGCCATGGCTCACGCCGCCGCCGTGTGCAGCGGCAGTACCATTCTACCCCATCACCTGCCCACCAGCATCGTGAAGCCGGATGAATCCAGTCATCTCGAAGAGACCATGAAACGCGCCCTCGCCGCCTGGCTGGATCAAAAGACCACAGGTTCCGATGAAATGATGCCTGCGTATGACACTCTCCTCGAAACGGTGGAAGCCTCCATGTTGGACACCCTGCTCAAGCGCTTCGAAAGCAAGCCCACACGCCTGGCGACCGCGATGAAAATGAACCGCGCGACCCTGCGCCGGAAACTGCGCGAAGAGTAGTCTTGTTGCGGAAGAGGAATCCACTTCTGGTGGTCCATGCGTGGACGTGGGATGGGTGTGTCGACAGCCCGCCCGTCCATGAGCGTATGGCGACGTCCATGACCCTCAGCCTCCCAGAGTCTGGAGTTCATCGCCCGTCCGACTTGCCCGGCACACGCGGATCATTCGCCGGAAAAAACAGCTTCTTCTCACGGTCAAAATAGATCGCCTGGCACGCCCCGAAACCTTCCGACTCCGCAAGTTCGTGTCCAAGCGCCTTCACCCGCTTGAGCGTCCCCTCACCAAAAGCCTTCTCAATCTTCAACTCTTCCGGGTTCCACTGGTGGTGAAATCTCGGTTCCGCCAGCGCCTCAGTCGGCAGCATGCCATCGTCAATGATGTGCGTCAGCAGCAGCAGCGCCTGGGTGATGATCGTCGGGCCTCCCGCCGCTCCAGTCACGATGACAGGCTTGCCGTCCTTCATCACAATCGTGGGGCTCATGCTGGAAAGGGGACGTTTACCCGGCGCAACGGCATTCGCCTCCGCTCCCACCAGCTTGAAGGCGTTTGGAACCCCGGGCTGCACAGCAAAGTCATCCATCTCGTTATTGAGCAGCACCCCAGTGCCGGGAATCACAACCTTGCTGCCGAAGCCGGTGTTGATGGTTTGATTCAGCGCCACCCAGTTGCCCTCTGCGTCCGCAGTGCAGAGAAAGGTGGTGTGCTTGCCAAAAACATCTCCCTCCCAATGCGGAGGCATGTTGTGCGTTGGAACGGCAGTGGCGTGATCAAGATCGATCTTCTGCGCCAGTTCAGCTGCGTAGGCAGGATCAACGAGGCCACGCGGCACCGGAGCGAAATCGGGATCTCCCAGCCAGTAGGCACGATCCGCGAACGCCAGTTTCATCGCTTCAGTGATCACATGGATGCGGCTGCTGGCGCGGAAGTGCCGGATCGGAAAATGCTCAAGGATGTTCAGAATTTGCGCAACATGTACTCCACCCGAACTCGGCGGCGGCATGGTGATGAGATCGTAGCCGCGATACTTCGAGCGGATCGCCGCACGCTCCGGTGCCTGATAACTGGCGAAATCTTCGGCCGTCATGAGGCCTCCATGGGCCTTCATCCACTCCGCCGTCCTTTGTGCGAACTCACCGCCATAGAACCATTCAATCCCGTTTTTCGCTACAGACCGGTAAGTTTTTGAGAGGTCGCTTTGGACGAGCAACTGGCCTTTCTCCAGCGGCTTGCCGTCTTTGAGGAAGATGGCCGCTGAAGACGGAAACTTCGCGAGTTTGCCCGCCATGGCCGCGAGTTTGCGCGCATAGACGGCATCTATCGCGAATCCTTTTTCAGCGATTTCCGCTGCTGGAAGGAGCACATCGGCCAGCTTGAGCTTGCCGTGCTTCGCTTGTGCCGCCGCGCAGGCTTTGAGGTAACCAGGAACACCCGAAGCCAGAGCACCGGTCTTGCTGGCCTCGGCATCGACTTTGCCATTGATCACATACATGTCGCGCTGCGCCTTGGCGGGAGCCATTTCACGACCATCGATGCAGGTCACCGTGCCATCAGCAGCATGAATGACGAAGAAGCATCCACCGCCGAGGCCGGAGTTGTGGCCATCCACCACGCCCAGCGTCAATCCTGCTGCAATGGCGGCGTCGATGGCATTGCCACCTTTCTCAAACGCCTGCTGCCCCGCCTCTGTGGCCAGTGGGTGAACGGTCGCGATGGCGTGTTTCGGGAAGGCGGCATCTGCGGCAAACAGCACCGGATGAGCGAGCAGTACGAGGGTGGCCAGGACTTTCATATCCCCGATGCTAGCTGCGGCAGCGGGGGCGTCGAATCAAAACCGCTCACTCAAACAGGTGGCCTTCCTTCAGGGCTGATCACTGCGCTTCCACTTCACCCATGCGTGGCGGTAGGTGAACGCCATGGCCATGATGCCTGCAAACAGCAGGAAAGCACGGCCCGGTTCCGGCACCAAGTGCACACTGGTGAGGGCAGTTCCAGACAGCCCGAGATCCAGCGTTGCAGTATTGTCAGGTTCCGTCGCCCCAACAGCAAAAGCGGCAGCTATGCTGCAGGCTAACCAGTAACTAAAGGAACGGAACGGCATTGATTTAAATGAATCTTTACCAGATTGACCCCGAGGAGGACAAGGTTTTTCTCGTTTCAGTTTTGTTGCAGAGTTCTCAATTCCAGCTCTTTGCTCAGTGATGCGCAGGCGATAGGCCGAGTTTCTCAATGCCTGCCTTCTCGCTTGCGCGTTCCCTGCGCCTCCGCCATGACTACGCCCGCCCAATTCCGGCATCTTATCCATCATGTCCAACGTCAGTTCTCCGCGTGTTATCAACATAGGCTTAGCAGGTTTAGGCAATGTGGGGGCTGGAGTGTTCAAGAATCTGCAAAAGAATCGCTCCCTCATCAGTCAGCGCATCGGTGCCGAACTCCATATTGCCAAAATAGCGGTGCGTGATCTTTCCCGCGCTCGGGACGTGGAGGTGCCTCTCGCCATGCTCACCACAGACTGGAATGAACTGGTCAACGATCCCGCCATTCCGGTCATCGTCGAACTGATCGGCGGCACGACCATAGCCTACGATCTCGTGGCTGCCGCGTTGCGGGCCAAAAAGATCGTCGTGACTGGCAACAAGGCCCTGCTGGCAGAGCGTGGCAAAGAATTGTTCGCCCTCGCCGAGGAGTGCGGTGTGCCCATCTATTTCGAAGCCGCCGTCGCGGGCGGGATTCCGATCATCCAGGTGCTGCAGGAGGGACTGGTGGGAAATCATATCCGCTCCATTCACGGCATCATCAATGGCACCTGCAATTACATCCTCACCCGCATGTCTCAGGCCGGGCTCAGCTATGCGGCCGCTCTGCAGGAGGCGCAGGACAAGGGCTATGCCGAGGCTGATCCCACGCTGGATGTCAGCGGCTGGGATGCCGCGCACAAGGCCATCATTCTCGCCTCCCTGAGCTACGGCTTCTGGATTCCGCAGGACAAGGTCCATGTCGAAGGCGTGGACCGCGTCAGCATCACCGATTTCCGCTTTGCTGAACGCTTGGGCTACACCATCAAACTCCTTTCCGTCATCCGTGCGGATGAAAATGGCCTCGTCGAGGTTCGCACCCAGCCCTCCCTCGTGCCTCTGTCGCATGTACTTGCCAATGTCAGCGGTGCTTTCAATGCCGTGCTCGTGAATGGTGATGTAGTCGGCGAGACCCTCTTCTACGGCCGTGGTGCCGGTCAGGACCCCACCAGCAGCAGCGTCATCAGCGACTTGTGTGAAGCCGCCGCCGTGTTGATGCACGGCGCCCGCCATAGCGGTTTCGTGCCGCATGGTCTCTACGGCAAATCGAAGCCTGTGGATGACACCGTCTCCCATTACTATTTGCGGCTCACCGTTGACGATGTTCCCGGGGTGCTGGCCCAAGTCGCCACCGCACTCGGCGCCCGCGGAATTGGCATTTCTTCCATGATTCAGCCCGAAGATCTTGAAGACACCAGCGGCGAAACTTCACTCGTGCTCATGATTCATGATGCCCGTCTCGGCGACATGAAATCAGCTCTGGTCGCCATCACTCAGCTCAAATGCGTGCGTGGGGAGCCGAGCTGGATGCGGGTGGAAACACTACAAGGCTAGCGGTCGTTTGACAAAACCCTGCCTGTGAATAATTGGCGTGGAATGCAGTTCCAAAAAATGAGATTATACCGACATGAAAATCGCGCTCTCTGATCTTGCCACCCTTGTCGGGGGAACCGTGCTTTGCGGTGATCCAGCCGGGCAGATCACAGGTTTTGCTTCTCTGAAAGAAGCCATTGCCGGAGACCTGAGTTTTTTCTATGACCCCCGCTACAACGAGAGATTGGTCAATACCCACGCCAGCGCTGTGCTCGTGCCTTTAGGCTGGACGGAATTCCCACCAAATGCCTCCTGCATCGCCGTGGCAGACCCCTCCCGTTCCTTTGAGCAGATTGTGGAGACTTATGGCTTCCAGCCCGCCCCCTTCGCTCCCGGAGTGCATGCCTCGGCAGTGGTCGCAGACGGTGTCAAATTTGATCCGCAGCGTGTTTCCATTGGTGCCAATGCCGTCATCGAATCCGGCGTGGTGCTGGGAGACGAAGTCGAGATTGGCCCGGGTTGTTTTGTCGGGCGCAATGTGGTGATTGGCAAAGGTTCCAGGCTTCACGCAAACTCCACCTTGCACGCCGGGTCCATTCTCGGGGAAGGGGTGTTTATTCATTCCGGTACCGTCATCGGTGCCGATGGCTTTGGTTATGAATTTGACGGGGGACGTCATCGCAAGGTGCGTCAGGCCGGCATCGTCCAGATCGACAATGACGTGGAAATTGGCGCAGGTTGCACCGTGGATCGCGCACGCTTTGGCCGCACCTGGATCGGGGAAGGGACCAAGATCGACAACCTCGTCCAGATTGGCCACAACGTGGTCATCGGCAAACACTGCATCGTTGTCGCCTGCACCGCCATCGCTGGCAGTGCCACCATTGGTGATTTCGTGGTCATCGCCGCCCAGGTCGGCATCGCCGGGCATGTGCATGTCGGTTCGAAGAGCACCCTCGCCGCACGCTGCGGAGTCACCCGTGACCTTGAAGGCGGCCAGACCTACCTCGGCTTTCCCGCCATCCCCGCCGGTGAAGAAAAGCGCCGTCTCGCAAGCATCAATCGCCTGCCTCAGTTGCAGGCACGGGTGAAAGAGCTTGAGGCTCAGATTGCTGCCAATGGCGCGTCTTGATCACCAAAAGCCCCACTGTTGCGTCTTCATCACGTAGAGTCCTAGGGCCAGATTGCCCACTGCGTGCATGAACACACACGCACCCAGACTCTTCGTGCGCACCGCCACGAAGTACACCAGCGCCCCCCACACAAACGCGCCGAAGTAATCCTCCGTGTTGTGAATCAGCATCACCGCGAATGTGACAATCCAGAACACCCGCCAGCGATGCGTGCCAAAGGCCACACGCTCAAACCGCCCATCCTCCGTCAGCAGAAAACGCATCAAAAACCCACGCCAGAACAGCTCCTCCACCAACGGCACCACCAGCACCATGCGCGCAAAGCGCATGCCCACGACAAGACTGAACCACAGCGTTGAGTCCTGCGCGATCATCGGGTCAAACCCTTCCTTGCGTTCAGCAAGTCCGAGCCACTTCCACCACGACGCAGGCTCATACCCATGCTGGATCAAGCTCTCACGCAGAAGTGCCGGCGCCACCCACACCGCAATGCCCACGACCCCCAGCGTAAAAGCGAGCCCCAAACCCCGCCACGGCCTGAACGTGTAGTGCTGGCGAAACAGCACCAGCACCACCGCGCAGACCACTGTTTGCAGCGGATAAGCCCAGTGCTCCGGCGCACGCACATGCCAGGGCAGTTCCGAGTTCTCGATGCGGAACAGACCCGCAACACTGCCCAGCAGCGTGAACATCACCAACGGCAGCACATAGGCTGCTGTGGAGGAGGCGCGCATGCGTGCAAACATCAGGTTGGGCAGTTTAAGGCAGGGCCAGTTCCTTCGCTCGTCCGTCTTTTAGCAGCCACTTGGAGCAACACTCCAAATACAGGCGGTTCCATGTTGAAAGCGTGCCGGCACCCGTGGCCATCAGTGCGACGACGCGGTTGGAAATGTACTCCATCATGTTGCTGAAACGGCCGGGATGGTCAGCCTTGAGCTGACTGCCGCGTTCATAAAAGGCCACAATGCGGCCATCGTAAAAGTACTCGATCAGCTCCTGCCACGCCTCATGCCACCCAAGCTGCCGCTTTTCATAGCGGCCCAGCTCCTTCGCCAGCCGCTCGGGCGCATCAAGGAGCTTCTCGCCGTGCTTGGCAAACATCGCGCTGAGCGACTCCGCCGAATCCAGCGCCAGAAAAACTCCAGGCGAGAGCATCGGATCGACAAACCCAAACGCATCTCCCGCCGCCACCCATCCCGGCCCCTGCGCACGGTCTGAAATAAGCTGATAATTGGTGTAGCTGAAAACATCGGTCATGCGCTTCCGATTAGCCGTCAGCGGTGAGAGCGCCGGATCAGTCGCCAGCACTCGATCAAGGCGCTCATCACCATTCGCGCCAAACTCCGGCAGCGACTTGGGATGCATTACAATGCCGAAGCTCATACGATCCGGCAGCGGAATCCGCCAGCTCCATCCCCAAGGATGATACATGATCGCGATCTGCCCCGGCTCATACGGATGTTCAATGCCGGTGTAGTGCGCGAAGTGCGCCGTGTCCCGCCGCGAACCCGTGGCCGCCTTGATGCCGAGGACCTTTGCCGACGTGCGCGCACGTCCGCTGCAGTCGATGATCAGGTCCGGCTTCGCACCTTCGCGGTAACCTCCCGCCTCCAGCGCCGCCGCATCCAGCTCCAGCTCGGGTTTGCCACCCGGATGCGCCACCAGTCCGGCACGATGCTTCACAAACTTCACTCCCAGTTCCTTCGCGTAATCCTTCAGCACATCGTCAAAACCCGGACGCGGCACATTGTAGGCATACGGCGGCAGACGGCCTTCCACAGACTTGAAATTGAAATTCATCTGCGTGCCAAGGTGATGAATAAAACTCGCCCCCGGCTTGCGCAGCGAGATCGCGGCCACCCGGTCCTCAATGCCCATGCGCTGCAGGATCGCCACAATCGCGGGAATCAGCGACTCACCCACCAGCAAGGCCGGACGCTTCTCATCATCATAAACCAGCGCCTGGATGCCCTGACGGGCAAGCATCGCAGCGAGTGCGCTGCCCGCAGGTCCTGCTCCCAGGATGGCGATGCGTGGAGACGGGTTCATGAATCAGTAACGGCGTAGTTTGCCACTCGCGGTCAGCGGCAGTTCGGAAACAAAGGTGTAGAACAGCGGCACCTTGTAGGCGGAGAGACGTTCCTGGCAAAGTTTTCTCAGCTCAATCGCAGCCGGCGGAGACCCGGCATTTTCAGGAATGATTTCCGCCGCAGGCATCGCCCCCAGCGCAGGATGCGCCCGCCCAGACACACGGGCAGCCTTCACTCCGGCATGACTGCACAGCACCGCCTCCACCTCTTCAGGAAAACACTTCAAGCCGCCCACATTGATCACACTGCGCACCCGACCACGCAGGTAAAGAGAACCGTCTTCATCCATCTCGGCGATGTCTCCCGTCGCAAACCACCCATCGCGCAAAACAGTCTCGCGTGGCTGCCACGGCGTCAGATAAGCATCAAACACTCCCGGCCCACGCAGCATGAGCTCGCCGTCATCCAGTTTCACTTCAAACGCAGGCAGTGCCTGGCCGATCGAGGTCGGCTTGTCCTTCGAATGCTGCAAATTCAAAATCGGCAGCCCCGCCTCGATGATGCCCATCCCCTGCGTGAGATGCAGCCCCGTTTTGCCAGCAAACAACTGCGCCACTTCAGTCGTCAGCGCAAACGCCGTCGAAACCGCAAGCCGCAGCGTGCCAAGCAGGGCGGCATTCGGCAGCCCTGAGAGCATCGTGTAATGGTAAGGCGATCCATACATCACCGTCGCTCCATGCGCCTGCATCATCTCCAGCATCACCTTGGGATCACTCGCTGGCGCAAGGATCGTCGTGGCCCCATGATAAAGATAAAGCACAATCGAAACCGCAAAGTGATGCGCCATCGGCAGCACCCACAGCACCCGATCCTGCGGCCCAATGCATAATCCTTCATTCGCCGCCGTGATCCGGCCCAGCAGCGTCTCATGCGAAATCACAATGCCCTTTGAAGTCCCCGTAGTCCCGCTGCTGAAGCGAATGAAAGCCGGGTTCAGCACCTCAAGCGCCCTCTCATCAAACGCCGGTGGCTCATCATGCACCACCGCCTCAACACGCCACTCCTTCGCACTCTGTGCATGCACAATGACATCCAGCGCCGTCGCTTTGGCCAGCTGTGCACGCTCGCTGACCGTCAGCTCATTCGGGATCGGCACAAAGCAGGCGTTTTGCTGCAAAATCGCCAGCGCCACCACGATGTAATCCGCCCCGCTCGGCGCATTGAGTCCGATGCGTGGCCGCGCCTTCTTCGGCCAGTTCGCATCTTCATTCAGGCGCTGGCCGCATTCCTTCATGCGCGCCTCCAGTTCACCAAACGTAAGCTGCAATTCCGGACTGACCACGGCTGAATGCGTGGGCGTGCTGCGGGCAAAAATAAGATCGACGATGTTCACGTGGCGGGTTCCAGTTGGCTCAAAATTCTTCGCACCTGCAGTGCTAGGTTGGCGGTGTCTTGTTCAGGAAAAGTGGCGGCGATGCCTGTGGCCTGCCCTGTGGCCATGGCGGTGCCCATGACACGCGTGCTTGCCTGTGCTCGATGAGATGCGGACATACAGCGTCCGGCGCTAAACACATTCTGCAAATCGCGCGCACGCAGTGCCCCGAGCGGGATGCCGCAGGCTTTCGGCTCACGCGGATACAGCAGGCGTGCTCCCCGTGCCGTTTCACGCAGCTCGATCGGCCATGTCGCATTCGCCACCGCCTGATCATCGCAGTGACTTTCGAGGATGTCGGCTTCGGTCACGATGATTTCACCAATCCAGCGCCGGCTTTCGCGAATGCCTGCGCGCACCGGAAGGGTGGTGACTCGTGCGTTGCCGAAACCTTCGAGCGTAGCCTTGAGATGCTCGACAATGGCAAAGGTCACTTCGCGACCTTGCATCTCGATCCACGTCAAACTGCGGGGATCGGTCGCATCAAACGCGCACTCCGGTGAATCACCGGGAAGATCAAGCGTGAGGAAGGCTTCGTTCAAAGCGCTGCTCCTGCGAAAATGCGCACCAGCAGCTTCTGCCGGTAGTTTTTTCTCTTGTATCGCTTTGGCAAGGCACCCTGCGATTTGAAGCGGCCCATCGCCCGTGAGTACTGTCGCATCCACATCGCCGAGTCCGACGATGTAAGCCGGACGTTGCAATTCTAGCGCGGGCGTCTGGTCCCACGGCTGGTGCGCGAGTGCCGCCAGCATCGCGTCGCCGCTCGCATCGACAAAGGTGCGCGGCTGCAGTTGCCACGTCTTGCCACGGCACTGCAGCGTCACTTCAGCGATGCGGTTTGCATTTACGACACAGCCCGCGACTTCGGTATGCAGCAGCACCTTCAAGTTCGGCTGCTTGTGACACCATTGATCGAGAAACCATGCAAGACGCTGTGGTTGATACATCAGCACATCGACCTTGCCCATGCGCAGCGGTCCATCCGCGATGCCCTGAGCCAGCAGTTCGCGCTCCAGTTCCACCGGAAGACCGGGATTCGCTATGCATGGCGCTGCATCGGGCGTTAATGGCAGATCATACAAGCCGCAGAACGAATGCACGAGCGATGCCGTGCCAGCGCCGCCGAGGAACCCATGGCGCTCGACCAGCAGCGTGTCCGCGCCCCGACGTGCGGCAGCCAAAGCCGCCGCCACGCCTGCACTGCCGCCACCGATGATGAGAACGTCGGGATTCATGGTCTCATCATTCACCGGGATGCTCAGAACGCCAGCGTTCGCGCATACGATCTCTTCAAGGGTATTCGTGGCCCAAATTGTCATCCGTGATGATCTTCGCATCACCCCAGGCGGATTGCATGGCGGGACGGCGGCACCAGTGGGACATGTTGCCGGGGACGGGGAGCGTCTCTCCCTTGAGGAAGTCGAGCACGCCTTCGATTTGATCGGGCGCGATGACGGGCTGGCCGTCGATGTGATAATCGGCGAGAACTTTTTGCCAGCGCTCACGATTGGGCTCCAGCGGCGCATTGCTGGCGAGGCAGTGATTCATCACCATCAGCGTATGCGGAAAGACCTCCATCCCTGTGCGCGCAGCTCTTGGGGACTCGGTGCAGTTCCAATAGGCGATGCCGTCGGGTGTGAGGTGCTCTTTCACCTCGGTCAAAAATTCGCGGGACAGCAGGGCGGAGGCAAACTCGCGCCAGTGATGCGTGGTGTTCATCACGATGGCATCGAAGCGTGCATCCGGGTGCTGACGCAGCCAGCGGCGGCCATCGTCAATGACGAGTTCGAGCTTGGGATTGGTCAGCAAACTCGCGACTTCGGGGCGCTCGCGAATGAGATCGAGATAACCATGGCTAAGCTCAATGGCGGTGACGTGTTTCACCTGCGGATGATTGACGAGAATCTGCGTCCAAGAGCCGCTGGCGACACCGATCACGAGGACGTTTTCAATGCGATCCCGCACAGCGGAAAGGAAGTAAGGCCGCACCAGCCAGGATTTTGGCTCCAGCTTGGTGCCGATCATGCCGTCATAAGCGCCATTGCCATAAACCGCATTGCTGGTGTCCACCGTGATGACGCCATGGCGTGATTCGATGACGTTGGCGAAGCGCATGCCGGGCTTGTAATCGTGCTTGTATTGCAGGTGCTCGTAGAGGCTGTCGAACGAATTCGTGGAAAGCATGGCAGCGACAATGATCGCCATGGTAAAGTTAAAGTGTCGAGAGGGGCGGGCCGGGGAAATGCTTCTCATCCACAGCAATGACACGCCGAGGAGAAACAAGCTAAGTGCATGCAGGCTCAGCCATTCCATGAAGAGGAAACCGGTAAGCAGGCTGCCTGCGCCGGAGCCGATGATGTTGGCGAGATAGAGCCGCGAAAGCTGACTGCCGGTGTCCCTGCCTGGGGGAATGGCCGCGTGGCAGAGCAGGGGAAACGTCAGCCCGATCAGCGCGCCAGCAGCGATGACAAAGATATAACCAAGTTCCCAGGCAAGGATCGAGGCTGCGCTTGCGGTGAGTAATGCGACGAAAAATCCAGCAACGCTCGAAATTTGCACCCAGCGTGCGAGTTTGGCACGCAGATCGCCGGGCTGAGTCAATAAACGCGGGCTCAACAGAGAGCCAATCGCGAGGCCGAGCAGGTAGCTCCCCAGCAGGTACCCAAACACCGGCGCACGGGAGGCGCTGGCGAAGTTGAACACGCGTGACCAGATGATCTCCCACGACAAGGCGAGAAAACCCGAGATGGCGGACCACAGCAAGGCGGTGCGGAACGGGATCGCGCAGGGCGCATTGGCAGCGGGAGCGGCGGCAGGGGCAGCGGACTCAGCCGGCGGCTTTCTTAACATGAGCAGCACAATGAGCGCGGCAGCAGCGTTCAAACTGGCTGCGACATGAACCGTGCCGCTCATGCCAAAACTGCCGAGCAGCCAGTGCGCAGCGATGAATGCCCCCAGGGCTGCGCCCAGCGTGTTCACAAAGTAGAGACGGCTCACGCTGTGGCCGACGTGAGCGGTGTCGCGCACCTGATGCGCGACGAGCAGCGGCAGCGTGGCACCCATGAGCAACGTGGGCAGGAACACGAGCAGGAAGACGAGTGCACCGGTGGTGAGACCGTGGGATTGCACGGAGGTGAGCGCACCTACGGCGTCGAACAACTTGAGCGAGATGAGGCCATAGGCACCGACACCGAGTTCCGCGAGTCCAAAAAGCAGCACGAGCGGCGCACGCGTTGATTTGGAAATCCATCCGCCCGCGATGCTGCCGATGCCGAGCCCGGCGAGGAATGCCGCCACGACCATGGCCACGGATTCGACGTTGCTGCCATAGATCGTGAGCAGCGCACGCTGCCACACGAGCTGGTAGATCAGCGCCGAGATGCCGGAGAGAATGAAAACGCCATGCAGGATGATGGCGTGGAGGCGGCGAGACATGGGATCACTCGAAGCCGTTGGCGCGAAGGAAGGTCAGGCTGTTGGGGATCTGCTCCAGCGAAGTGGGGGATTCATCTTCAATGAAGTAGTGCTGCACGCCCTCCTTGCGGGCGGCGGCGAAGATGGCTTTCCAGTCCATCTGGCCGGTGCCGAGAGTGACATCGTTTTCCACATCGGTCTTGCCGGTGAGGAACCCAGTGGCGATGCCTTTCTTCAAATCCTTGAGATGCATGAGCTTCCAGCGGCCGCTGTATTTTTCGAGCAGCTTCACCGGATCTTGGCCTGGGAAGATAATCCACAGGATGTCCATCTGCATGGAGACGAATTCGGGCTTGGTCTCGCGCAGGAAGAGATCCAGCAGCGTGCCGTCACCGTAGGGTTCAAACTCGAAGCCGTGTGCGTGGTAAAACATCGTGATGCCTTCTTTGGCGAGTGCCTCACCGGCCTTGTTGAAAACGGCGATGGCATCGCGGCACTCCGCTTCATCAAAGCTGTCCTTATGGTCGATCCAAGCGCACCCGGCATACTTGATGCCCAGTGTCTTTGCTTCCTTCACGACGTTGTCGAGATCGTTCTTGTAGCGCGCATAGGGGAAGTGGCTGCTGACAGCCTTCAGGCCGCGTTGTTCCAGCTCTGCTTTAAACTGCTCGGCGTTGAGATCGTAGGTGCCGGCGAGTTCCACCTCCTTAATGCCAAACTCCTTCACGCGATCCAGCGTCCAAGGCACGCCTCGCAGCTTGAACTGGCTGCGCAGGCTGTAGAGCTGCAAACCGGCAGCGTTCGGGGCATCGGCAGCAAAAATTTGAGCCGAGATCGCAAGGGCGAGGAAGAAGGAAGTGAATTTCATGGATGAAGACGAGGATGGTTGAAAAAAGGGTGGGGGAATGTCACGGACGAACTTCACACCCGCCGAATCGCCGCGGCAAACGC
Source organism: Prosthecobacter sp. (assembly GCF_029946185.1). GTDB lineage: Bacteria > Verrucomicrobiota > Verrucomicrobiia > Verrucomicrobiales > Verrucomicrobiaceae > Prosthecobacter. The sequence goes on along the minus strand of NZ_JAQSEA010000309.1, from coordinate 80,943 downwards.
ACCATCCATTTGATCCTCCGGCGGAAAGCTCTGGCGGGTGGTGACGAGTTCGTAGCCAGGAGTCGATTCAAGTACGCTGCTGACGAGCAATTCATTCTCCGCAGGCTCAATGCTGCAGGTGCTATAAACAAGGATGCCGCCCGGCTTCAAAACACGCAGGCAGTTGCGCAGCAGTTGAGTCTGTGTTTCCACCTGCGCAGTGATGTCTGCGGGTTCCAAACGCCAGCGTACATCCACACGGCGGCGCATGACGCCGGTGTTGGAGCAGGGGACATCGAGAAGGATGCGGTCAAAGCCTGCCTTGGCAAATTCGGGGATCTGTGGGTCCATCCAGTCGTGCTGCTCGATTTGGGCATTGGTGACGTGGAGACGGTGCAGATTGCCTTCCAAACGACGCAGACGGCCTGGGGCCACATCGCAGGCGATGATCTCGCCGGTATTTTCCATGAGCTGGGCCAGCAGGGCGGTCTTGCCACCGGGAGCGGCGCAGGCATCCAGCACGCGCATGCCCTGCTGTGGGTCGAGCAGGCGCGGGGCCATGGCGGTGCTGGGATCCTGCATGTACACTTTGCCCACGCTCAAATCTTCACGCGGCAGGTGATCGCAGACGATGAAGTCTTCCGTCGTCTCTGTCTCCATCTGCGGATACAGCCGGTTGACGCGGGCGCAGATGGGGGCGGGAACTTGATTCCACTCGCAGAGCGCGATTGTTTTGGCTTCGCCATAAAGGCCGAGCCAGTGCTCAATGAGCCATTTCGGGTGCGAGGTGCGGGTTTCGAGCGGCAGGCCGTCCACCATGGCCAGCAGTTCGGCGGATTCGCGGCAGGCACGGCGCAGGACGGCATTGATCAGGCTCCGCGCACGGCCGGTGGCGGCCACAGTTTCATTCACGGCGGCATATTCTGAAACTTTGAGGATCAACACCTGGCAGAGGCCGATGCGCAGGCCCCAGCGGCTGCGGTGGTCGAGGTGCTTGTCCTCGGTGATCACGGCGATCCAGTGGTCGAGCAGTGAGAGATTGCGCAGCGTGGTGAGGACAATGTCACGCAAAAAGGCGGCGTCGGGCAGGCTGAGGCCGCAGTCGCGCTGGATGTGGTCCATCAAGTCGGCGGCGAAGCGCTCTCCTCCAGACCATTCTCCCAAAACATCCAGCGCCATGCCTCGGATGGGGACGGCGGGAGGGCGGGAAGAGGAAGTTGGGCGTGGTTGGCTCATGGACTGCACGACTAAGGCGGTGTGGCGCTGGACACAAGCCGCCCTTTGTCCGCAGTGGGAGGAATGATTGACAAACTTCCCGACCCCGCCTTTATGATGGCCCCCCGCCTTTTTCACCCGCCCAACCACACCTGACCATGGATTTTATCGCCAAGAACATCGCCGAAGTAGCTCCTTCAATGACCCTGTCCATCACCAGCCAGGCGAAAGCGTTGAAGAAGCAGGGCGTGGACGTGCTGAATTTCGGAGCCGGTGAGCCCGACTTCGACACGCCTGCACCGATCATCGCCGCTGCCGTAGAAGCCCTGAACACCGGCAAAACCCGCTACACGGAAAGCGCCGGCATCCTCGAACTGCGTGAAGCCATCTCCTCGAAGCTGCTGGTGGACAACAAAGTGCAGTATGAGCCCTCCCAGATCAGCGTGAACTGCGGTGCCAAGCATTCCTGCTACAACGCCATCCTTGCCTGCGTCAATCCGGGCGATGAAGTGATCATTCCTGCTCCTTACTGGACCAGCTATCCTGAAATGGTGCGCATCGTCGGCGGCATTCCGGTGATCGTCGAGACGAAGCGTGAAAACGGCTGGAAGCTCACTCCGGACGAGTTCGAGGACGCCATGTCCCCGATGACAAAGATGATCATCCTGAACACTCCAGGTAATCCGACCGGCTCCATCTATACCCGCGAAGAACTCACCGCGCTGGCCGACATCGCCGTGGGTGAAGGCATCATCATCCTCTCCGACGAAATCTACGAAAAGCTCGTCTATGGCGGCAATGAGCACATCAGCATTGCCTCCCTGAGCAAGGATATCTACGACCATACCATCACCATCAACGGTTTCTCCAAGGCCTATGCGATGACCGGCTGGCGTCTCGGCTACACCGCCGCTCCGAAGAAGATCGCCGAATCCATCGACACCATTCAGAGCCACACCACCAGCAACCCGACCAGCTTTGCCCAATACGGTGCGCTGGCCGCACTGCAGATGGATCAGCAGATCGTCAGCGACATGCGTGATGAATTCGACGTGCGCCGCCAATACATGCTGGGCCGTCTGAACAACATCAAGAACGTCCGTGTGGTTGAGCCAATGGGCGCCTTCTACTTCCTGGTGGACATCGAGCCGACTCAGATCAAGAGCGTGAATTTCTGTGAAAAGCTGCTCAGCAAGCAAAAGGTCGCCATCGTTCCAGGTGTCGCCTTCGGCGCCGAGCACACCGTGCGCTTCAGCTACGCCACCGGGCTGGACGTGATCAACGCCGGCATGGACCGCTTCGAAGAGTTCTGCAATCAGCACTAATTCTGATTCCGCTTTCACTTCCGGCCAATCCTCGTCTTCAATCGCAAACCACCAACATTATGGGCATCTACAACAACATCGTCGAAACCGTCGGTAAAACACCGCTGGTGAAGCTCAACAAAGTCACCGCTGGCCTCAATGCCACGATTGCTTTGAAATGTGAGTTCTTTAATCCGCTTGGCAGCGTGAAGGATCGTATCGGCGCCGCCATGATTGAGGACGCCGAAAAGCGCGGCATTTTGAATGCGGACACCACCATCGTGGAGCCCACCAGCGGCAATACCGGCATCGCCCTGGCGTTTGTCGCAGCAGCAAAGGGTTACAAGCTCATCCTGACGATGCCGGAAACGATGTCTATGGAACGCCGCACGCTGCTCGCGCTGCTCGGCGCGGAGCTCGTGCTCACCCCAGGTGCGCAGGGCATGAAGGGGGCCATCGCCAAGGCTACCGAGATCGTCGCTGCCACGCCGAATGCTTGGATGCCGCAGCAGTTTGAAAACCCCGCCAATCCCGCCATCCACGCGAAGACAACCGCTGAAGAGCTTTGGGCCGACACCGATGGCAAGATAGACATTTTCGTTTCGGCTGTCGGCACGGGCGGCACCATCACGGGTGTGACGGAAGTCATCAAGCCCCGTAAGCCAAGCTTCCTGGCCATTGCTGTCGAGCCGGAAAGCTCCCCGGTCATCACGCAAACCCTCGCTGGTGAACCTTTGCAGCCCGGTCCGCACAAGATCCAAGGTGCCGGTGCTGGATTCATTCCTGCCAACCTTCATCTGAAAGACAGCGCAGGCAATTCGCAGATCACGGAGTGCGTCAAAGTCACCAACGACGAAGCTTTTGCCATGGCTCGCCGCATTGCCAAAGAAGAAGGCATCCTCGTCGGCATCAGCACCGGTGCCAACGTGGTTGCAGCCATCGCAATCGCCAAGCGTCCTGAAAACGCGGGCAAGCTGATCGTCACCATCGCCTGCTCCACCGGCGAGCGCTACCTTTCCACCGCGTTGGCTGACGAAGCCCGTGCCAAAGTGGGAGCGTGAGCTCTCCAATGACGAATGAGTCTCGAATGACCAGTCACCTCAACGGGGGATTGGCTTCGTTTCCTTTCGTTATTCTACTGAACCAGCCGTTCACTCGACTCTAAAAACCGCCTCTTTATGTCCCAACTCGATTCCACCTCCCAAGAACTCCCGGCCACAGGCATGGAAAAGTTCATGGAGGATAACTCCCGCAAGCTCGTCTGGCTTTTCATCATCGCGGTGGTTGCCCTTTGTGCCTACGCCTTTCTTCAGCATCAAAACACCCTCAAGGCCAATGAGGCTGCTGAAGCTTTCACGGGTGCGAAAACGGTGGAGGACTGTGATCTCGTCATCTCGCGTTATCCCGGCACCATGGCCGCTGCCAACGCGCTGCTGCTGAAAGCGGATTTGCTGTGGGATCAGAACAAGAAATCCTCCGCAGTGGAAGCACTCAAGGAGTTCACCACCAAGGACGCCAGCAATCCCTTGGCTGTTTTTGCGCTGCTCGGCCTTGGCACCAAGCTCGATGCCATGGGCGAAAGCAAGGAAGCGCAGGCCATTTTTGAGCGCATCACCAGCGAATTTTCCTCCAGCGAAGCTGCTCCCCTGGCGCAAGTGCGTCTCGGTGACCTGCTCTGGGCGCAGGGCAAGGCTGATGAGGCCAAGAAGGCCTATGAAGAGATTGCCGTGAAGTTTCCCGACATGCCGGGATTTCAGGTGATCGGTCAAAATCGTCTCGACTGGATCACTGCCACGCTGCCGACCAAGGAAGTCGATGCACCGCCTGCACCGAAAGTGGAATCCAAACCTGCCGCTGCTGTCCCCGGCATGCCCAATTTCAAGTTGAATGTGGGCGATGGTGCCGTCGGCGCTACGCTCCTTCCTTCTGGATCACCCGCGGCAACTCCTGCAATGACGACGCCAGCAACAACTCCTGCTCCCGCCGCGACTGCTCCACCAGCACCTGTGACGCCCTCTGTCACTCCTGCTCCTGCCGCGAGCAAACCAGCCACCGCGCCTGCTCCTGCTACGCCACCCGCCGCTCCTGTTCCCACCGCGCCCGCTCCTGCTACGCCACCTGCTACTCCTGCTCCGGCCGCAACCACACCAGCCGCCGCGCCTGCTCCTGTGTCCCCACCAGCCGCTCCAACGCCGGAGGCTCCGAAGCCTTAATGAGAGTGTGCCGGACGCTTTCGTCCGGCTACCGAGTGTTTTACATGCCGCCGGACAAAAGTGTCCGGCGTCTTCTTATGCAGCAAGCCACTCCGCAATTGCCGCGATTACTTCGTTGCGCTGGTCTTCGCTGAGTTCGCCGTAGATCGGAATGCTCAGCACTTCACTTGCGACGCGATGAGAAACTTCGCAGCCTGAGAGGGACGTTGCGGGAAGGTCCGCAAAACACGTCTGCTGATCGAGCGTGACGGGATAGTAGATGTCGCAGCCAATCTTTTTGGCCACGAGATGGTCACGCAGGGCGTCACGCTGGCCGCCGAGCACGCGGATGGTGAACTGGTTCCAGATGTGCTCGTTGTGTTCGTAGCTCACGGGAAGCACGATCTTGGCATGCTGCGCGGTCAGCCAGGTGTCCTGGGTGCTCACGCATTTGCAGTGGGCAGGATCTGCCTGGACCACGCCGGGTAGTTTTGACAGAGCCTCAATGTAATGCGCGGCATTGCGCTGGCGATCCGCTGTGTATTGCGCATAGCGTTTCACCTTCACACTCAGCAAGGCGCATTGCAGCGTGTCCATGCGGAAATTTCCGCCGACATAGTGGTGGTAGTACTTGGGCTTGCCGCCATGCACACGCAGCACACGGGCGTACTCAGCGAGTCCGTCGTCATTGGTCACCAGCATGCCGCTATCGCCGAAGCCGCCGAGGTTCTTGCTCGGGAAGAAGCTGTAGGTGCCAAAGTCACCCAGAGTGCCGCTGCTTTCGCCGCGGTATTTGGCGCCGATGGACTGCGCGGCGTCCTCGATCACCTTGAGGCCGTGTTCCTTCGCCAGAGCTAGGATGGCGGTCATATCTGCGCACTGGCCGAAGAGATGGACGGGGATGATCGCGCGAGTCTTCTCGGTGATCTTTTTCCGCGCATCATTCACATCCATGTTGAAGCAGATCGGGCAGACGTCGGTGAACACCGGCACGGCACCGAGGCGTGCCACGGCACCCGCCGTGGCAAAGAAGGTAAATGCGGGGCACAGCACTTCATCGCCCGCTTTGATGTCGAGCGCCATGAGGGCCAGCAGCAGGGCATCGGTGCCGGAAGAAACGGACAGCGCGTGCTTCACGCCGACCATTTCTGCGATTTCCTTTTCAAAGATCTCCATTTCCGGCCCCATGATGAATCTCCCGTGATGCAGCACCTGCGTGAAGGCGGCTTGGAGTTCGGATTCAAGAGGCTGGTTCTGGGCGTTGACGTCGAGAAGTGGGACGGGCATGGGAGGAAAAAATGACGAAGGCTGAATGATGAATGACGAATGGCGGGCGTGCCAGCGATTCCTTATTCCGTCAGTTGGGGCCAGCCGCCCACCTCCTCCTGAGAGTGGACCACGGCCTGGAACTTTTTCTCACGCACACTGGTGATGACACGCTGATCCACGGCATCCCGCGCATGGGAGCAGCCCGCGCTGTCCAGAACGCTGCGCAGCACCTCGGCGGCGCTTTGCGGTGGAATGGGGGCCGGACTGGTGAAGATCGGCTGCTCATGCAGCTGCTTCAAAGCATCGGGCATGAGGTTTTCACGGCCTTTGGTGTCACTAAGCTTCACCTGTTGGCTATCATCCACAAACGCACTCACACCGGCATGGACGCCATGCTTCATCACCGCCTCGATGGCAGGGCGCTTTGGGTCACCAAGATACACATTGCCGATGAACTGGAATGCGTAGCCTTTGGCGGTGGCTTCATCTTTGTGATCTTCGATGCCGGTGGTGTAGCGAGATCCCGATTTCTGGTAGTCAAACATCACATTGTTCACAGCCTCCATCTGCACGCCGTAGTCATCGCCCTTGCGCATGTCATTGGCCTCGAACTGCGGTCCGCGCATGACGTAGCGGGCGAACAGGCAGTGATGCACGCTCAGCGTGTCTGCGCTGGAGTTGAAGCAGAAGGCGTGATTGTCGCCATAGGGGTGTAGTTCGGGATTGCTCAGCGGCTCGGCGAGGATACACCACTGCACCGTGACATTCTGGCAATGCACCACGCTGAACAACTCATCACAGCTCCAGGACGTCGAGACATGGTCAATGATCGCATCTTTACAGCGCGTGAGGCCGATGCAGTCGAGCGCATTCGAATGCTCCGGACGCTTCAGATTCTGCTCGCGGTTCTTGCGCTTCGTCGTCTCATCGCCCAGCCGCAAGCGGATATTCCTCACGATGATGTCATGGGTGTCGGTGAACTCCAGCGATCCACCACGCAGGCAGACGCCCATCCCCTGCGCATCGCCGCCATCGATGGTGATGAATGGCTCGCGAATTTCGACTTCATCTTGTAGGAGAATCGTGCCTGCCACTTGGAACTTCACGATGCGCGGCCCTTTCTGTAGAACTGCCCAGCGGAAGGAGCCTTCGGGTGGATGTTTCAAATCGTCGTCCAGGCGAGTGACTTGTATGACCTGCCCGCCTTTCCCGCCTTTCGAAAAAGCCCCAAAACCAGCAGATTCTGGGAAGGCAAATTCAGGTGCGGCGATGGCCGACAAGCTGATGCCCATGTGGAGTGAAAAGAGGAGGCGATGCATGCCGTCTAAACACGTTCGGAGCTGTGATCTTCCAAGTAAAATGCCCGGTGAAACCGCCCTCAAGAAGCGCGGAGCGCTGGCACAAGCGTAGCCGTGAATGCCAAACCACGGTTCGGAGGAACGGCATTCGTGATGTGACTCGCGTAACCGCGTAGCGGTGATACAACCTGCCGCAACACACACGGTGATGGCCTTGCCATAGAAGGAGCGGAGCTTTGTGTCACCGCTACGCGGTTCTCCCGTTGTACAGGTCGGCGATCTGCATAACCGTGGGTTGGCACCCACGGCTACGGTTGTATCAGCGCTACGCGCTTATTGGCGGGCGTTGAACACTTTCACATCCGCTCCGTCGTCTGAATGCCCAGCAGGCCGAGGCCGGTCTTGAGCACGCGGCCGGTGGCTTCACAAAGCGTGAGGCGGGTGTTGCGGGCGGTGCCTTCGGAACGGAGGACGTGGCAGGCTTCGTAGAAGCTGTGGTAGGTGTCCGCTAGCTCATAGAGATAGTTGGCCAGCAGGTTCGGACGGTGGTCGTCGAGGATGTCGTGGGCGTTCTCGGCGAACTGAGCCAGCTTCATCGCGAGAGCGCGTTCGGCGGGTTCGGTGATGGCGAGGTCTTCGGTGAGTTCGACGGCTCCATCGAGCTTGCGGAAGATGCTGCGGGTGCGCACGTAGGCGTTCAGCAGGTAAGGCGCGGTGTTGCCTTGCAGGCTCAGCATCTTGTCCCAGCTAAACTTGTAGTCGGTGAGGCGGTTCTGGCTCAACTCGGCATACTTGACGGATCCACCGCCGATGATGCGGGCGATCTCGTCTTTCTCGGTGTCGCTGAGTCCTTGCTCTTTTTCATCGGCGGCGGCGCGGGCGCGCTCGATGGCTTCGTCGATGACTTCGAGGAGGCCCACGGTCTCGCCGCTGCGGGTTTTGAACATCTTGCCGTCCGGCCCCAGAATGCTGCCGAAGGCGATGTGGGTCATCTTCGTGGTGATGCCACGACGCTGAGCGGCTGCGAAGACCTGACGGAAGTGCAACTGCTGAGGAGCACCGACGACGTACCAGATTTCATCTGCCTGCCATTCCTTCACACGGTAGTCGATGGTGGCGAGGTCAGTGGTGGCGTAGAGGTAGCCGCCGTCGCCTTTGCGAATGATGCAGGGGGCGGGCTTCCACTCGTCCTTGTCGCGAATGAGGAAGGGGTCGCTTTCAGGTTTCACGCTGCCATCGCTGAAGACCACGGTTGCGCCCTCGCTGATTGTGGCGATGCCTTGATTGAGCATCTCGGCCACCAGCGGAGCCAGGGCGTCGTTGTAGAAGCTCTCGCCGAGGTAGTGGTCGAACTTGATGTCCAGTGCGCCGTAAACTTTTTCGAGCTGTTCGAGGGTGAGGCGCACGCATTCCTTCCAGATGGTGAGGTTTTCGGCATCGCCCTGCTGCAACTTCACGAGTTCCCCTTTGCAGATTTCGAGCACGGATTCGTCCGCTTTCGCGGCGGCGTTCACCGCTTTGTAAACGCTGACCAGTTCGTGGATGGGGTCAGCCTTGAGCTTCGCCTGATCGAGCTGCGTCTTCCAACCGTGGATGATCATGCCGAACTGGGTGCCCCAGTCGCCTACGTGGTTGTCGGTGATGACCTTGTGGCCGATGAAGCGTGCTACGCGGGCCAGCGAGTCGCCGATGAAGGTGCTACGGATGTGGCCCACATGCATGGGCTTGGCGATGTTCGGCGCGGAGAAATCAACCACGATGGTTTTCGGCTTTTCCACCTGCGGCACACCCACCTGGGCATGTTTAACAATGATGGAGAGCCTTTCAGCCAATGCGGTGGCGCTGAGCGTGAGGTTCAGAAACCCCGGGCCGTCCACGGTGATTTTTTCGCACAGGTCTTCGACTTGGAGCGCTGCCTTGATCTGTTCCGCAAGGGCACGTGGATTCGTCTTGAGCTGCTTGGCCAGCACCATGGCCGCATTGCTTTGGTAATCGCCAAAGCGGGTGTCGGAGGCAATGACGACGCCGGGGGTGAAACCTTCAGGCAGATCAATGCCGGCGGCGGTGAAGGCTGCCTGGAGACGGGACGTGAGGAGGGCGCGAAACATGGGGCGCGTATTTTGAATGCCGAATGGCGAAAGTCGAACGCGGAATTACACCCGCCGCACGTCCTCGGCGCTGGTCAGCGTGTGGGTGCTGCCGTCGAGGAACTCGAGAATGAGGTGGCCCTCTTCATTCAAATCGAGCACACGGCCAAAAACCTCCCCTTGCGGTGATCGGGCGCGAATTTGGCGGCCAACGAGCCAGCTGCGTTGGCGAACTTCCGCGATGGCAGTGCTGAAGTCATCCTCCAGACATTGAAATCCGGCGTGAAGCGAGGCCAGCAGGCGGCTGGCGAGTGAATTTCGGTCGATCTCACGCAGCGAAGCTGAGGGAAGCTGTTTCAGTAGCGAAGCGGCCGGCAGATCATCCGGAAAATCGAGCGTATTGACATTCAAGCCGATGCCAAGAACCAGCAGAATGCCATTGCACGTCGAAACGGTTTCGGCCAGCAAACCGCTCACTTTGCGATCATTCAGGTAGATGTCGTTGGGCCACTTGATGCGTGGTTGTAGAGGCAGTTCTTCCTCAATGGCTTTGCAGATGGCGAGCGCAGCCAAGGTGGTGATGCGCGGCCACTTCTCCATGGAGGCCGCAGGCTTCAGCAGCAGTGAGAACATCAAATCTTTGCCACGTGGTGCGATCCAGCGGTTGTCACGGCGGCCCCGGCCTGCGGTTTGGGATTCGGTGAAGACCGCCGTGCCGACGGGTAGATCTGCGGCGTTTTGTTTGAGCCAGTCGCTGGTGGAGCCCACCTCGTCCAGGACTGTGACTTGCCACGGCAGTGTGTCATCATTCAGCGCGCTGGCATCAAGCGGGATCATGGGCGGATGCTATGCGGATCACTGGCCTCGCCGTGCTGGTGCAGTTCGTCGTGGTCGCCCTGACATTCTAGATGCGTGGTGATCAGGACCGGATTCGCCACGCTGTCTTGCACGGCGGTTTCGATCTCAGTGGCGATGCGGTGGGCATCCCGCAGCATGATGTCATCGTCGAAGAGCAGGTGGACTTCGACGTAATGCATCTCACCAGCATCGCGATGGCGCAGGGCGTGGAATTTGAGCCCGTGCTTTTCAGTCTCGCGGCGCAGTGCGGCATCGAGGATGGCATTGAGCTTGGCATCGGCGGTGTCCATGAGGCCGCCGACGCTCTGGCGCATGAGGCCGTAGCCAGTCCAGATGATGTTGGCGGCCATGAGGAGTCCGCAGATCGAATCCCAAGTGCTCCAGCCGGTTATTGCGACGAGGCCCAGGCCCACGATGGCACCGAGACTGGTCCACACATCGGTGAGCACATGCTTGCCGTTGGATTCGAGAATCAGGGAGCTTTGTTTTTTCCCCGTGCGGATGAGATACGCACCCAGAGCGGCATTGATGATGATCGTGAGCGCGGTGAGAGCCAAGCCTTGGTCCAGATTGGCGGGCGGCAGGTGCAGCAGCAGACGACGCACGGATTCATAAATGATGAACAAGGCTGCAAGGATGATCAGTCCGCCCTCGATGCCGGCAGAGAAGAACGCGATCTTGCTGTGGCCGTAGGGGTGGTCGGCATCGGCTGGTTTGTGCAGCAGACCGAGACTGAAAGTCGCGAACATTACGGCGGCCACATGCACGACGGACTCTGCGGCATCGCCGAGGATCGCCGCCGATCCCGTCAGCACATAGGCACCCACTTTGAGCACGAGCATCAAGAACCCCACGGCGAGCGAAAGCCGCATGGCACGCGTGGCCTCGGAAGTGTTGCTCATGGGAAATCAGTCTCGCAGCAGCATCTCGACGATGGCCGGCACATCCTCAAACGATTCGACGCAGCGCCAGGGATTCAAAGCGCTCAATTCAGCGTAGGAATACTGGCCCGTCGCGACGGCGAGACACTTGGCACCGAAGGCCTCGGCGCAGCGAATGTCCTTCGGTGTGTCGCCAATAACGATGACATCGGTGATGTCATAGGTTGTGCCGGTGGCGTCCTGCATGCGCTGCAGGGCCACGGGGCCGAGCTGGTTGCGGTCGTGGTGATCACTCCCAAAGCCGCCTTCGAGGAAATGTTCGAAGATGCCATGGCGCGTCAGCTTGATCACGGCACCACGGCGCACGTTGCCGGTGAGCAGGCCGAGGTGCGCCTCTTTTTCAGATTGCAGAGCTTGGAGCAGTTGCGTCACGCCGGGCAGGGTGAAGCCGCTGAAATCCGCCGCCTGCAGGCGACGCTGGAGATGGGACAGATAGCGGTCAAGAAAGGCAATGACTTCCTCCGGCGTGTGCTGGCGGCTCATGTGGCCGAACACATCCATCGCGATCCCTTGGTCAGTGGCCCCGGCGAGCTGGAGCATCGGCAAATGCTCGCGCTGAATGCCGAAGTGTTCTTCGGCTGCGTCGAGAATCGCCGCGCCGCCAGCGCCATTGCTGTCGATCAATGTACCGTCAATATCGAAAAGGAGCAGGCGTGCCATCTCAGTGTGGCTTGGAGGCTGCGGTGGGAGGGTGTGCGGCGGTGCCGGTGTTGGACGGAGCGTATTTGGACACCATGACCGTACCCACGACTGCGAGGACGCAGCCGATGATGAACTGCGGTGGAATCGCCTTGTCCGGCCGATGGAGCAGCATGGCGGTGAGGGTGTTGATCACCGGTGCACCACCGAAGACAATGGGCATGACTGCCGCAGCGGCGGCCACACCGAAGCCACCGCCGCCTTTGAGGATAGGAGTGGCGGCCGCGCCAAGGGCTAGGACCAGGGTGAGCGCACCCATAGCACCAGCCATCCCTGCGATAAGGCTGAGCGGAATGCCGTTGCCAGTGTCACCGGTGAAACTCCAGTTCGTGCCCCGGGCTTTCAGCACCAGCGCGGTCACGATGCCGATGAGAGCGTAGGCGATGCAGACAAAGAGGAATGCCTTGAGGCTGGCATTGGGGGTTTCAGCACCCATGGGCATCTTGGAGCGTGCCGCGTGAAGAATGACGCCATAAACGCCCCAGGAGAGCACGGTGAGGAGAGCGTAAAGGAGCCAGGGCTGCATGATTTTGGTTCGGGGTTGGGAGTTCACGTGGGTTGTGGAGTGGAAACAATGAATTGCCGTTGGAGAACGCCTGTCACAACGGCTTTGTTCATTTTTTGTCTGGCATTGTGATTCGTTGTGAACCCGTGCAGGCCATCAAGCGCTCACTCAGACGGCTCTTTGCGCAGGACATCCAGAAGGGAGCGATGGTCGAGCTGTGTGAGCTTAAACCAGCCGTAGTGAAGGCACAGCAGGCCGATGCCGACGCCGCCGAGCAGGCCGCCGATGTGCGCCCAGTAAGCGATGAGTCCGCCGCCAGTCACCGCGCCCCAGACATCGAATGCGAACCAGAACAGGATGATTCCCCAGGCGGGGAAGGTGAATGAGCCGGCGCGTATCAGGAACAGCCAGAATACATTCACCCGGTTGAACGGGTACATCGCCAGTACGATGCCCACAATGCCGTTGATCGCGCCGCTGGCACCGATTGCAGGGGTGCCATCCGCGAACAGATGCACTGCCGCCGCGATGAGCGTACAGGCGACAATGGTGGGGAGGTAGAGCCAGTTGCTGGTGTTGGTGCAGATCGCATTGCCGAACACCCAGAGGAAGATCATGTTGCCGATGAGGTGGGACAAATCCGCGTGCAGCAGCACGTGACCGACCAAGCCTGGGAAGTGCCAGCCATTGAGAACCAATGCTTCGATGGTTTCTTCGGACATGCCTCCCCATAATGCAGCGAGAGACACGAGGGTGCATGCGGCCACGACCAGCCAGTTGGCCCAAGGGCGTTCCTGCGTGAGTGTTTCGATCTCGTAGGGGATGAAGAGGAGCATGTGTCCCAGGGTGGTTCAGAATTCTCTCCGGCTGTTACCGTGCAGACGGGACAAACTTTGGCTGGGCAGTGTCACTTTTTATCCGGCCGCTTCAACATTTCCGGAGGCGCAGCCTCGATCTTGTCGCGGAAGCGCTGGGGGATCACGACGGCCTTCATCTGGCCGGTGTTGCGGTCCTTGCGCACGCACGCGGCGGTGATGCGGCCTTCAGCGGCGAGCGTGCCGTCCAGCTTCCAAAAGCGAATGAAGTGCCGGATGACCTTGCTGCGGACTTCTTCGACGATGAGTTCGCATTCAAACTCCTCCTCGACGAACAGCGGGGACATGTAGTCGCAAGAGGCGTGAACGCGAGGCCAGCCGACACGTTCCTCGTCTTCGACAGGCTGGTCCACGATGGAGAAGCCGAGGCTGCGAAAGAAGGCGTGCTCCACCCGCTCCATGTAACGGAAGAAATTGGAGAAATGGACGATGCCGGCCATGTCGGTGTCGGAGAACTGGACGCGTTCGATGCAGGTGAAGCGGTGGGCCATGAGAGAGTTACAAGTCGAATGTTTAAAGTTTCAAGTCGGGAGATTAGATGCTCGGCGGCGGGAGGGCTGGGAGCATGAGCCTACGGTCCATGCCGTTCATGGGGAAAGTGAAGGATGTGCCTAGCTGGGAATTGTACCGCTTGAGCTGCAGCGGGTAGAGCCGGGCATAGGTTGCGCGCAGGCGCTGTCGCAGGGATTCGTTGGCGGTAGTGAGCGGCAGGCGGCGTACTTCAATCCGCAGGAAGTTCATGCTTTGCAACGCATTCACATAGCGAACACCCTCAGGCCCCGAGGGTGTGAGGTGGTTGAATCCATAATGAGCGATGATGACCGTCTGGGAGCCGCGTGGCCCCAGAAATGGCGAGGCCATGCGCTCGGGGCCGAAGGCATCGTAATTCAACGTGAGCGATTGTCCGGGAAAGACCCTGCTCAGTCCTCCCGCAGTACAGCCTGGGAGCAGCAGAAGCGGCAGCAGCCATAATAGCAATGAAGTGGATTTAATGACGCTGGCTGGTGGCGGGTTAGTGCGTGATGACGGCAAAGTCGCAGCCCTGTGCCTCACGCATTTTGTGGGCGGATTCGATCACCGCATGTGCCGCTGTTTCGGCATCGGCCTTGGTGTTGAAGCGGTTGAAGGAGAAACGCAGCGTGCAGGCGGCATCGCGGGCGCTGACCCCCATCGCCTCCAGGACATGAGAGGCGTGCAGCGCCCCGGTGTGGCATGCGGAACCGGCGGAGCAGGCGATGCCGGCCTGATCAAGCAGGATGAGCATCCCTGCGGCATCCATTTCGGGCAGGCAGAAGGAGCTGGTGGTATCCAGACGGTGTGTTGGGCAGCCATGCCTGCGCATGTCCGGCTGCGCAGCGTGGATGAGATGCTCAAAGCGGTCGCGCAGGGCTTTGAGCCGTGCCTTGGTACCGTCTGCGAGGTGGTGGCTGGCAAGTTCAGCAGCTTTGCCGAGGGCGACAATGCCCGGAACATTTTCGGTGCCTCCCCGTCGCTCGCTTTCCTGACCACCGCCCACGAGGAGCGGCGCAAAACGGGCGCGCTGGCTGATATAGAGCGCCCCAATGCCTTTCGGAGCATGCATTTTGTGGCCGCTTAGGCTGAGAAAATCGACGGGCGTCGTCTTCACGTCGAGGTGGATTTTTCCAGCGGCCTGCACGGCATCCGTATGCACCAGCGCACCGGCGGCATGTGCCAGAGCGACGATTTCATGCATGGGGGCAATCACGCCGGTCTCATTGTTCGCCCACATGATGGAGACGAGGGCGGTGACTCCCGGCCGGACGAGGGCCTGCAAGGCATTGAGATCCACCCGGCCATCCGGATGCACGGGAACTGTGGTCACCTGTCCGCCCTGCGCCTGCCAGCGCCGGGCAGATTCCAAGACAGCGGCGTGCTCCGTGCCGGTAATGATGAGTTCTGGCTTCTCCGGCCAAAGGGCGAACACGGAGGCATGCACGGCATTGAGAGATTCGGTGCCGCCACTGGTGAAGGTGATTTCACCCGGATGGGCGCCGAGCAGCGCCGCCACCTGATCCCGAGCCTGATCTATCGCGCGGCGTACTCTGCGCCCCGCGGCATAGCTGGCCGCCGGATTGGCGTAGTGCTCGCGCAGGAACGGCAGCATCGTCTCCAGCACTGCTGGATCGACCGGAGTTGTGGCGTTGGCGTCGAGGTAGATCACGGGGAGAAGGTCGGACTGCGATTCCTAGTGTCAATACGCCTTCCGGCACTCGACAAGACGCACACTCCCGCTAACCTCCCCGCCCTTATGCTCGACATCCGCCTCATTCGTGACACCCCAGATCAGGTCAAACAGCGCCTCGCCAACCGCAGTGGCGACTTCGCGTCCTTGGTGGATGAGGTGCAGTCCATCGACACTCAGCGCCGTGCCGCAGAGACAGAACGGCAGAAATTGCAGGGTGATCGCAACCGCATCAGCAAGGAGATCGGCATCGCGAAAAAGAACGGCCAGGACACCAGCGCCATCGAGGCGGAGGTGCGCGTCATTGGGAGCCGTATCGAAGAAATTGGCCGTGAGGCCGATGTGGCAGATGCACGTCAGCGCGATCTGCTTCTCAGCATTCCGAACCTGCCGCATGAAGACTGCCCGGTGGGCAGCACAGCGGAGGAGAACCCCGAGGTGCGTGTCTGGGGCGAGAAACCTGCCTATGACTTCCAGCCGAAGGACCACACCGTCCTCGGTGCGGCTCTCCGCATGCTCGATTTCGAAGCCGGCGTGAAAATTTCCGGCAGCGCCTTCGTGGTGTATCGCGGCGCGGGAGCCAAACTGGAGCGCGCCTTGATCAGCTTTCTGCTGGATCTGCACACGACGCAGCATGGCTACGAAGAAATCAGCCCGCCGCTGCTGGTGAAGTCCGAATGCCTCGTCGGCACCGGCCAGCTCCCGAAATTCGGCGATCAGGTCTATCACAGTGCCGCAGACGATCTCTATCTCATCCCCACAGCCGAAGTGCCGGTGACGAATCTGCATCGCGATGAAATCCTGCCGCTGGAAAAGCTGCCGGTCAATTACGCCGCCTACACCCCCTGCTTCCGCCGTGAGGCCGGTAGCGCGGGTCTCGGCACGCGTGGCCTGATCCGCATGCATCAGTTCGACAAGGTGGAACTGGTGAAGATCACCACGCCGGAGACGAGCATGGCCGAGCTGGAAAGCCTCACTGCGAATGCGGAGAAGGTGCTGCAACTTCTCGGCCTGCACTATCGCGTGATCGAGCTTTGTACCGGCGACATTGGTTTTGGCTCGTCCAAGACCTACGACATCGAAGTCTGGGCACCGGGGCAGGGGACGTATCTCGAAGTGTCGAGCTGCTCGACTTTCGGCGACTACCAAGCCCGCCGCATGAACCTGCGCTACAAGGATGAGAACGGCAAAAACCGCATCCCGCATACCCTGAATGGTTCCGGTACGGCGCTGGCGCGTTTGTTTGTCGCGCTCGTGGAAACGTATCAGCAGGCGGATGGATCGATTTTGATTCCGGAAGCTCTGCGCGGCCACTTTGGTGCCGAAAAAATCGGCTGATATTTATGAAACATCCCTGCGCTCTGTTGTTCCTGCTGGTCTCCGCCCGCATGGCCTGTGCGCAAGCTCCTGGAGTGCCGGTTTATATAGAGGGGCGTGGTGCGCGGCCCAATGCGGTGCTGATTGAGCAGGCGAAGAAATTGCAGGGAGCTTCAGCGCTGCTGTCGATGACAAAAGCCATGGAGCAGGCGCAGCGCACGCAGTGCGACATCACCCTGCCAGTCGCTAATTCCAAGCCGCTTTCTCCGCGCGAACGCTGGCAGCGGGCGCGTATGTCCCATCTTCGGGTGGGGCAGTTTTTCATCTGTTCCAAGTGTGAGAAATGGCACCTTGATCTGGCTGGCGGCTATGCCATCACCGCAGACGGCGCGGTGGCCACATGCGCGCATGTGATTGCGCCACCGGCCAACATGAAAGAGGGGTGGATGGTGGCGGTCACCGAGGATGATGTTCTGCTGCCCGTCACAGAAGTGCTCGCCTGCAATGTCGGAACCGACAGCGCCATCATTCGCGTGAAGTCTGACCAGCCGCTCATACCGCTGCCGCTCAGTCTGGACGTGAGTCCGGGGGATGCCGTGTGGTGTTTCAGCGACCCGGGCGGCAAGCGCGGCTACTTCAGCGAGGGCATTGTGAGCCGTTTTGTGAACCGTTCGTTCATGAGCAAAAAGGAGACCGCCAAACTTCCTGAAGGAACTGAAGCACCCAAACCTGTGTGGCTTGAGACGACGACGGACTGGGCACCGGGATCGAGCGGTTCGGCGGTGATGGACCAGTTCGGCAATGCCGTGGGTCATGTGTCCGAAATCCAGACCGTGCTAGAAGAGGCGCTGCCGGCGCGGAAAAAGAAAGCTGACGCGACCTTCATTGAACAACTGGGCACGCAAATGGTGTTTCATCAGGCGATTGGCGCGGTTGAGGTGAAGGCGTTGGTGAAGGAACCTTGAGGCCTTGGTGAACTGGCCCCTCCCCCAGCTCTGAGGGGGTGAGATTTCGCTTCCCAAGCGATTTTTGAACCTTTAACATCGCCTGAACTCCAACAGGCCATGTATAAGCACCGACTCACCTTTGTCACGGCGGCTCTTCTGAGCACGGTCATCACCGCCAAAATCCACGCCGATGGCGACTGGAATGTGAAAAGCGCGGAACGCCCCAAAGTCGCGATCTATGCCGAGGATGTAACGGTGGATGGCACCCGGCGTCCAGATCTGGGCCGAGCGCTGGCGGACAGTCTCAGCACCAACCTGCTGCGTCGCGGTCAGATGCGCGTGTTTAATCTGACCACCCAGGAAACCACGACCGGGACTCAGACTCTGGAGGTACCCAAGGATGCGCAGGGCAGGCCTCCGGCGCTCGACAAGGACATCGACTACCTGCTGAGCTTCAATTTGTTTTCCGATGGCAATCAGCATCGTCTGACGGTCAAGAAGACGCGCGTTTCGACTTCGGAGCTGATGGATTCCCACCAGTTCTTCACCTATGGCCGGGTGAGTGATGTGTTCGCGCTCGTGGGCAAGATCGTGGATCGTGTTGATCCGTTGCCGGTGCGCCACAATTTCCCGGTCACTCAATCTCCTGCGGCGATCCGTGCGGCGCAGCCTGATAATACACCGTATCAGGCATGGTGGAATGGCGATTACGCCAATCCGGGCAGCCCGGCCTACGATCCATGGCGTGCCAACAACGTGGCGCAGTATGATCTTAGCAAGGTGCCGAAGGCGCTGACTTATCAGGAGCTGGGCTCCATCCAGCACATCAACACCACGTGGAGATTCACTGTCGTCAAACCGGTCAAAGGCGTGCAGTTGAACAGCCGCGATCCGCTGCATGTTCTCTACGATGAGGGCGACGTGTATGCCAATCTTCGGGTTGGCACCGTGGAGCAGGCCGGAGTCATCGCCGATTACGGCGGCATGACGCCTGAACATCACAAGCTGTTCAACGGCGACAAGGTCTTCGGCTGGTATTCCCCGCCTCTGGAGAAGGCAGCGAAAACGAAGTAGGGTTGATATGGCTTTGACGTGGGCTATTGGCACAGCTGCCAAATCCCGCCCCCCATGCTGCAACTCTCCCAGATTCTCCTTCCCGTCGATCATCACGATGATGACCTGCGCCGTGCGGTGGTGAAACTGCTGGGCGCGCGCGATGAGGACGTGATCAGCCTCAAGGTGAAACAGCGGGCTATTGATGCGCGGCGCGGGCATGTGGAGTTCAGTTTCACGCTCCTCGTTGAAGTGAAAGACGAGGCGCGTGTGCTCAAGCGCATCGGCAAAAATCCCCGCATCGTCCCGGCTCCTGAGGAGACCTATCAAGAAGTGGCGCAAAATGTGGCGCGTTCGGCGTCATCGCGGCCGGTGATCGTCGGCACCGGGCCCTGTGGCTTGTTTTGCGGCCTCGTGCTGGCACGTGCGGGCTTGAAACCACTGCTGCTGGAGCGAGGCAAGGCTGCCGGGGATCGTGCGCGGGATGTGACCGGCTTCTGGCGGCGCGGCTGGGATTTCAATCCTGAATCAAACGTGCAGTTTGGTGAAGGCGGAGCCGGTACCTTTTCGGACGGCAAGCTTTACACGCAGATCCGTGATCGTGAGCACCGCATTCCATGGCTGCTGCGTGAAATGGTGGCCGCAGGGGCACCCGAAGACATTTTGACCAAAAGCAGACCGCACATCGGCACGGACCGGCTCATCAAGGTCGTGCGGCATGTGCGTGAAGAGATCATCGCATTGGGTGGCGAGGTGCGTTTTGGTGCCCGCGTGGCGGATGTGGTGATCGAAGACGGCGTGATGCGTGCGGTGACACTGGCGGATGGTGAAACGATTGAAGGGTCGCGTTTCATCTTCAGCATCGGGCACAGCTCGCGCGACACGTTTTACATGCTTCACCGTCATGGCGTGCCGTTTGAGGCCAAACCGTTTTCCATTGGCGTGCGCATTGAGCACCCGCAGAAGCGGATCGACCGCAGCCTGTACGGCAAATGGGCCGGGGATAAGCGACTGGGGTCAGCGCCCTATAAGTTCGTCGCACACTGCGGCACGGGCCGTGCGGCCTACAGTTTCTGCATGTGTCCCGGCGGGCTCGTCGTGGCGGCTACTTCGGAGCCGGGCATGGTGGTGACGAACGGCATGAGCAGCTATGCCCGCGAAGAGTCGAATGCCAACAGCGGCTTCATGGTGGATGTGCGGCCAGAGGACATGCCTGCGGGGGATGTGCTGAGCGGCATCGAGTTTCAGCGCAATCTTGAGCGGAAAGCCTTCGTGCTCGGTGGCAGTAGCTATCACGCGCCAGCGCAGTTGCTGGGCGATTTCCTCGCAGGGCGCGCTTCCACCGGCCCGGGCAAGGTCCTGCCATCCTACGAGCCGGGAGTGGTGTGGTCGAATTTGTGCGAGGTGCTTCCCGAATACACGATTGAGACGATTCAGGAGGCGATTCCACGCATCGACAAAAGCCTGCCAGGCTTTGCCTTGGAGGACGCAGTGCTCACGGGCGTCGAAACGCGCAGTTCCTCGCCCGCCCGGATCCCGCGTGATGTGCAGACGATGGAATGCATCAGCGTGAAGCATTTTTACCCCGCCGGTGAAGGCGCAGGCTACGCCGGAGGCATCATCTCCGCTGCCGCTGACGGGATGCGGGTGGCAGAGGCGATTTTACGCGAGGGTTGAGGAAATGTGCGCCAGCACCCCGCGGCAGCCATCTTCGAGCAGATCCAGCACGAGTTCGAAGCCCTGCTCGCCGCCGTAGTAGGGATCTGGCACTTCGCTTTCCTGATGCTCGGTGCAGAATTCGCAGAACAGGCGGATTTTTGCGCCGAACTGGGAGCCGCTGTCATAGGTCCGCACGTCGCGCAGATTTAGCTGGTCCATGACGAGGACGAGATCGTAGTCCCGCAAATCGTTTTCGGTGATTTGCCGGGCGCGGCTGCTGAGGTCATGGCCTCGGTTTTGCGCAGCTGTGCGCATCCTTTGATCCGGCAGCTTCCCTGCGTGCCAGCCACCTGTGCCAGCCGAGCGGATCGAGATTCGATCAGTCAATCCTTTAGTTTCAACTAACGATCTCATGACGCCCTCTGCCGCAGGAGAACGGCAGATGTTGCCCAGGCAGACAAAAAGGAGGCGATAAGGGGTGGCCATCGGTGCTGCTAGACCAGTGAAGCCCTGTTCACAAACAAAACCCTCTCCTGTCTGCGGGGGACAGACATCCCCTCTCGGAAGATTTCTTTCTCTGTAATTGAGTCTTTGGTTGAGGCGTAGTTTGAGCACGCTATCTGCTATCAAAACCAAAACCCCACACGTCCACGCCCATGTCTGTAGTATCCAAAGGTCTCGAAGGAATCGTTGCTGCTGAAACCCGTCTCGGGGAGGTGAACGGTGCGGAAGGCATCTTGTTTTATTGTGGTTACGACATCAATGAGCTCGTCAAAGTCAGCTATGAAGAGGTTGTTTACCTTCTTTACTACAACAAACTCCCCAATCGCACCGAGCTCAACAAGCTGACTACGGCGCTGCGTGCCGAGCGTGAGCTGCCCCAAGGTGTCATCGACTTCCTCAAAGCCGCCCCAAAGACCGCCAAGCCCATCGACATCATGCGCACGGCTGTCTCCATGCTCGGGTGTTATGATTTGAGCCGTTACGACCTCGAGGTCAGCGAAAATATGGCCAACGCCATCCGCCTCACTTCACAGATCGGCGTGATTGCAGCCTACTTCCACCGTGCACGTCACGGGCTCGAACTGCCGCCCGTGCGCAAGGACCTCAGCGAAGCCGCCCACTTCCTCTATCTGATGAACGGCGAAGTGCCGAGCAAGGAAGCTGAAAAGACCCTCGACATCGCCTACATCCTGCATGCCGAGCACGGTTTCAATGCCTCCACCTTCACCGCCCGTGTCGTGGCTTCGACGCTGAGCGACATGTTTTCGGCCATCAGCGCCGCCATCGGAGCGCTCAAAGGCCCCCTGCACGGCGGTGCCAATGAAGGCGTGATCCACATGCTCGAAGAAATCGGCTCCCCTGACAAGGTGGACGCCTGGGTCGCCGACGCCCTCGCACAGAAGAAGAAAATCATGGGCATCGGCCACCGCGTGTACAAGGTTCTCGATCCCCGCGCTCCGCACCTGCGTGAGATGGCCATCCAGCTCACCAGCCAGCTTGGCGAATCCAAGTGGATCCAGATGTCCGAGCGCATCGCCGAGATCATGCGCGAGCAGAAGGGCCTCAATGCCAACGTCGATTTCTACAGTGCCACCGTTTACTACAGCCTGGGCATTCCAACGGATCTCTTCACACCGATCTTCGCCATCGCCCGCATGAGCGGCTGGACCGCCCATGTGCTGGAGCAGTGGAGCGAAAACCGCCTCTTCCGCCCGCTCAGCGCCTACGTCGGCAGGCCGTATGGCCAGAAGGTGGTGCCGATCGACGAGCGCTGATTGAAGTGGGAGGATTAAATTTGCAGGCTGCAAAGGTGGTAAATCCAAAGGTTTGCCACTAACGTAAATGCTTCATGCATCTCCTTTCAACCATAGGAGCCGTCGCTGTGATGCTTGGCACGCAGCTGATGGCTCAGCCTGCCGCACGTCGTGTGTGGCAGCCAGTGCAGGAGTATTTCATTCATCGTGAAGACGGGCAGCAGGTGCTCGCTGGAACGAAGCGGCTGAATTCATTCACTTCTTATACTCACATCGGCACGGACTTCGGCTTTCATGGGGCGGCGGAGCACGAGATAGAATGGCTCACGGACGAAATCGTGGTGCATCTCGGCCAGCAGCCTGAGGCATGGGCGGGCATGTGGCACAGCCTGGCCGGGCAGGCGCGGAATGCGGACCGCGTGATGGATTTTGCGCATGCCTATCCCGAGCCGGTCACTGTCGGATACCAGCCGCGTGTCACGGCGGTGATGCTCAAGGCTGCCGGGCTTGGCAGGATCAAATTGGAGATTAAATCTCCCACCGACGAACTGCGCTGGACGCAGTTGATCGAGGTGAATGAGCCGCAATACCGCATGTTTGTTTATCCGGTGGCTCCTGAGGCGGTGCGTGACGGAAAAACCATCGTGTGGACGGCTGAGCCTGGTGCTGAAGTGAAAGTGTCAGGCCTGTTTCTCGGCATCGAGATGCCTCAGATGCCCTGGGACACCTATGCTTTTCTAGCCTCCTACGCAAAGATCGCGCGCAGTTACTCCATCGAGACCGGTTTTGTACGTGACCGCGCTCACATTGAGGAGGGGGCGTTTGAGTCCGTTTCCGCCACAGGCATGTATGTGCTGGCTTCGGCGGCGGCGGCGCAGGAGTCGCTGGGGGTCGTGAAGGCTGATTACGCACGCTGGGTGCTCACCCGCACGCATGAGGCGATCAAGAAGCTCAAAACGGGTCACGGCCTGCTGCCGCATTTTGTGCACAAGCATGAAAACAACTACCACATTCACCCCGGCACCGAATTCAGCACTGTGGACACGGCGATCTATGCCCAGTCCATGCTGCTGGCAGCGATCATGCTGGATGTGCCCGAAGTGGCGGCTGACTTGGTGCTGCAAATGCAGGGGATCGAATTCAATCTTCTGCATCTGCCGGATGGAGTGATTTCCCATGGCCTTGGTGAAGACGGCGTCACGCTCCTGCCGCATGGCTGGCAGGATTGGGGTGGTGAGACGGCCTTGGTCATGCTCACGGAAGGCATCGCCGACCCCACCCACCGCCCGCCCCCCATGCGCACTCCAGGCAAGGCCTGGCAGGGCACCGGCTTCATCACCGAGCTGCAAAGTTTGTTTCATCCCGACTTCGACAGCGACGTGCCAGACGCGCATGACGGCGTGCGCTGGCTCAGTGTGCGCCGTGCCATGCTGGGGGCGCAGCGTGCCTACATTCCAAAGCGTTGGCCGCAGTCGAATGCGGCACGCAACGGCATCTACGGGCTATCGGCGGGCGAAAATCAGGCGGGCAACGGCTACTACGTGGGGGGCGTCGATTTGCCGGACCAAAAGCTCATCCACCCGCATTACATTCTGATGTCCTCGCCGCTGCACCCTCAGACGAATGAGACCTATGACCTGCTGGAGCGCATGGAGAAGGCCAGCTACTTTCCGCCGTGGGGCATGGTCGAAAATCTCAATGTCGATGGCCGTAGCTACTTGCCGATGGAGGGATCGCTAAATGCCGGGTTTGAGGCCCTCAGCGCCTACCATTTGTTTGCCAAACACCGAAAAATACCGGACGCCATTTATGCGGCTAGCCTGAAAAGCCCGCATATCCGGCGCGCCATGCAGCTGTTTTACCCCTCTGTAACCAAGGTGGCAGGCGGGGACAAGGAGGCCGCAGCCCAGTAGCTGCACCCATAAGCTGGCCCTTGCTCCCACGCCCAACACCGGCTAACTGAACAATCCCATGTTTGTCGATCAAATCAAAGTCCAAGCCCGCGCCGGAAAAGGCGGCGACGGCAGTGCCCACTTCCACCGCGGAAAATTTCGTCCCAAAGGCGGCCCTGATGGCGGCGATGGCGGGAATGGCGGCAGTCTCATCCTGCTGGTCGATCCCAGCACGGACAGCCTGCGCAATTACGTCTTCAACAACCGCCTCCTCGCTGAAGACGGTGCCAAAGGCGGTGCCACACAATGTACCGGCCGCAGTGGCAAAGACGTGGTCTATAAAGTCCCCCCGGGCACGCTGATCAGCCGCGTCATTCAGGAATACGACAACGAAACCGACGAACTTGTCACACGCTACGAGCCCGTGGCCGACCTGACCGAGACCAATTCCACCTACGTGCTCTGCAAAGGCGGCAAAGGCGGGAAGGGGAACGTGCATTTCAAAACCTCCACGCACCAGGCCCCGCGTGAATTCGTTCCCGGCACCCCCGGCGAAGAAGGCGAATTTCACTTTGAGATGCGCTCCATCGCTGATGCCGGATTCGTCGGCGCGCCGAATGCAGGCAAATCCACGCTGCTCTCCAAACTCAGCGCTGCGAAGCCCAAGATCGCCAATTATCCTTTCACCACGCTGCAGCCGATGGTCGGCGTCATCGAGTTCGGTCCCAATCGCCGCGGCACTTTGGCGGACATTCCCGGCCTCATCGAAGGCGCGCACGAAAACATCGGCCTGGGCCATGATTTCCTGCGCCACATCATGCGCTGCCGTGTGCTGCTCTTCGTCGTCGATACCGCAGGCACCGAAGGCCGTGATCCTGTCTCGGATCTCGAAATCGTGCGCAAAGAGGTCTCACTCTACTCGGAAGAACTGGCCAAGCGCCCTTGGTGCATCATCGCCAACAAGATTGATTTGCCTGAAAGCCAGGAAAACCTTGTTCACTTCAAGGAGCGCTTCAAACGCATCAAAGTCCACCCCGTCTCCGCCGAAACCGGCGAAGGCCTCGACAAGCTCCGCAAGTGGCTCGACGAGAAAATCGGGCTGGACGTGGATTGGTGATCTGTCATGCGCCTGAACCGTTCCAATCTCTGCTGGCTGGTTCTGGCGTTGATCACGGCGGTTTATTTGGTCTTCTGGGCGCTGCTGCTCGGAGCCACAGCGATGTACAGCACGACAGACTCCTGGCTGCAGGTGCTGCGGTCGCCGGAGATCCGGCATGCGACTTTCTTGAGCTTGGTGACCTGCTCGCTCGCGGCGGGCTTTGCGCTGCTGCTGGCGGTGCCGGTGGGGTATTTGATGACACGGCTGGAGTTTCGCGGCAAGTCGTGGCTGGATGCTGCGCTGGATATTCCCATCATCCTGCCACCCCTGGTGGTCGGACTGTGCCTGCTGATCTTTTTCCAGACGAAGATCGGCAAGGTGATCGAGATGGCGATTCCCTTCACCTATCAAGTCAGTGGCGTGGTGCTCGCGCAATTCGTCGTGGCCGCGGCTTTCGCCATCCGCACCATGCGCGGCACATTTCAGCATCTTTCGGCGCGTCCTGAAGACGTGGCTCTGACCCTGGGCTGCACACGATTCCAGGCACTGTGGCATGTGGCGCTGCCGGCGGCACGGCGGGGCATGGTGGCGGCGTTTTGCATCGCCTGGGCTCGCAGTCTGGGGGAATTCGGGCCGATCCTCGTCTTTGCTGGTGCCACACGCATGAAGACGGAGGTGCTGCCGACGACGGTCTGGCTGGAACTCAGCGTGGGAAATCTCGAAGCCGCCGTGGCGGTAAGTTTGTTCATGGTGCTGCTGGCCGTGCTGGTGCTGGTGGCGGTGCGTGCCACGGGGGAAAAAGTATGATCCAGCTCGAACAACTCACTTGGAAAGTTTCTGGCCGCACCATCTTGGAGAACGTGACCGTGGCAATTCCCGCCAACACCTATGCGGTGCTGATGGGATCGACCGGCTGCGGCAAAACCACTCTGCTGGAAATCCTCTGCGGCCTGCGCAAGCCGACCTCCGGGCGCGTGCTGCTGGATGGCGTGGACGTGACCGATCTGGAACCGCGTGAGCGCGGCGTCGGCTACGTGCCTCAGGATCTGGCGCTGTTCCCGGGATTGCGAGTGCGGGAGCAGATCGGTTTCGCCCCAAAACTGCGCGGAATGGCCCCTGAGGAACTTAAGCTACGCGTGAACCGTCTCGCCGAGCAGTTTGGCATCGCCCCGTTGCTGGATCGCCTGCCAGACATGCTTTCCGGCGGCGAAAAGCAGCGCGTGGCCCTCGCTCGTGCTCTGGCGGCGCAGCCCAAGCTGCTCTTGCTCGACGAACCCCTCTCCGCGCTGGATGAAAGCATGCGGGCTGAGGCTGTTTCCTTGCTTCAGCGCTTGCAGTCTGAGCATGCGCTGACCGTTTTGCACGTCACCCACTCCAGCAGCGAGGCCGCCGCGCTCGGAACCCTGCACCTGCGCATGGTGGCAGGTCGGCTGGAGATGGAATCGCAGGGATGATTTTAACTGTGGGATTGGAATCCGGCCGAAGCTGCGCTTAGTGTGCCAAAAATCACCCCCCGAATGGATTGGAATGACTGGCAGCGCGTGCTGAAATGGCGCGCACTCGAAGAAGGCGACACCGATGGCGTTCTCGTCAATGCGGAGCGTCGTCGCGAAGCCACAGCCCACACGCGGGCCGGGCTGACCTCTGAGGAGATCACCGGGGATCTGCTGGAGGAGCGTTCGGAGTCGTTTCTGGACAAACGCGCCGAGTGGCTGGAACGCGAGGCCGTGGGCTGGCGTGGCGAATTGATCCGCGTGCTGGACCTGCTGTGTGTGCCGCAGGGGCGCTGGTCCTGGGCACTGGTCGGCTGGGCCTTGGCGCTGCTCACAGGCTACTGGTTTACAGACCTGGGGCAGGCGGGCGAATTCAATCTGCTGGCACTGCCGCTGGTGGGGTTGCTGGCATGGAATGCGGTGGTGATCGTCTTGGGCGTGCTCTACGAGCTGATCCCGACCTCCGCCGTGGCGGGACGCGGCGGCTGGGTGGCTGAGTTTCTCGCGCATGGCATCTCACGAATGGGCAAAGCCTCCAAAGAGGTCGGCAGCGGTGTGGCTGAAACAGTGCGGACGCGGTTTGAAGAACTTGCGTGGCCTCTGGCCTGGAGGCGCTTGCAGATGCGACTGCGGATGTGGCTGCATGTAGCGGCGGCATTGCTGGCCATCGGCGGCGCGGCGGCCCTGTACGCCCGTGGCTGGTCTCATGAGTACCGTGCGGTGTGGGAAAGTACGCTGCTGGGCGAGAGCGAGGCCAAGGCGTTTTTTGAGACCTTGTTCAAACCGGCCTCAAAGGTTCTGCGCGTGCCCGTGCCGCTGGACCAGATCGCGGGCATGCATCGGACTTCGGGCAAGGTGGAGAAACCGGCTCCTGCACTGCCATGGATTCATTTGTACGCAGGCACGCTGCTGGTCTTGATCGTGCTGCCGCGCCTCTTGCTGGCGGGACTGGGCGCGGCGCGCTGCTGCCGCGTCATCTCACAACCGGCCCGTGCGTTGCAGTGGGGCGGCTACCTGCGCACCCTGCTGCGTGCAGTGGAAGGCGGCAGCGAGCGCATCCAGGTGCTCGTGCATGCCATCGAGCCCACGGCCACGCATCGCGAGGTGTGGGATCGTGGCCTGAGGGAGCGTTTCGGCGGCATGGCGCGTGCGGAGTATCTGCGCATTCCGGCCGGGGAGGAGGACGAGTTTGCCGCCGGCTGGCAGCCCGTGTGCGCGAATCTGGTGATGCTCTTCAACATGGCCACCACCCCCGAGGCCGAGGTGCAGCGGCGCTTGGTGTCCGATGTACGCCAGCGTCTGCTCACGAAGCATGCCGAGCCGGAACTCATTGTGCTGCTGGACGGCACGAGTCTTGCGGGACGTTGGTCTCCGGAAAAAATCGCCGGCCGCGAGCAATTGTGGTCGCAGATGGTCGAAGGACTGGCCTCTGACGTGATTGTGGCCGTGCGCAAAGAATCCACACGCGTAAAGCCTCCTGTATCGTAATGTTCATGAAGTTTTCGTTTCTCGTGCCCGCTCTTTTCTCCAGAACCAAAACCGCCAGCCCGCCTGACAAACAGGCGGCGGAGCTGAACGTGCGCGATGCGTCAGACATCGTCACGCTGAGCCTCATTTCGCACACGAATGCGGGCAAGACGACGCTGGCCCGCACGCTGCTGCGCCGTGATGTAGGCGAGGTGCGGGATGCACCGCACGTCACGCTGTTCAATGAATCACACACCCTGCTGGAAACAGGAGGCTTCATGCTGCGGCTGTGGGATACCCCGGGCTTCGGCGACAGTGCGCGGCTGATGAAGCGCCTGCAGCGTGAGAGCAGTCCTGTGCTTTGGTTTCTCTCACAGACCTGGGACCGCATCACCGACCGCCCCTTGTGGTGCAGCCAGCAGGCGCTGAAAAATGTGCGCGATGAAGCGGACGTGGTGCTGTATCTCGTCAATGCCGCCGAACCGCCAGAGGCCGCCGCCTACATCCGACCTGAGATGGAAATCCTCGGCTGGGTGGAAAAACCCGTGGTCGTGCTGCTGAATCAAACCGGTCTGTCGGGCAGTCCAGCCATGGAGGCTGTGGAACTGGAAACCTGGCGGGCGCATCTACAGCAGTTTGAGATCGTTCGCGAAGTGCTGACGCTGGACGCCTTTGCCCGCTGCTGGGTGCAGGAGGACATCCTCATGGACTCGCTGGCCCCCCTGATGCAGGGCTCCAAGATCCCGACCTTCCAGCAGATCAAGCGTGCCTGGGCACAGCGCAATGTGGACGTGTTTCAATCCTCCGTGCGTCTGATCTCAGAACAGCTAACGGCAGCGCTGTTTGACGGCGTGGATGTGCGCTCGGAAACGCTGCTTGAGCGTGTTGGATGGCAGCGCGATGACCTGAACCGCGAGTACAACGAGGCGCGGCAAAAACTGGCCACCCAACTCGCGGACCGCACCGAACAGACAACCAACAACCTGATTGAAGCCCATGGCCTGAGAGGTCAGGCTGGTAACGAAATGAACGCGATAGCGCGCGAGCATTTTCATCTGCCACAGGCCGTCTCTGAAAACATCTGGGGCGTGCTTGGCAGCTTCGCCGGTGGTGCGATGGGTGGCCTCATCGCCGATCTCAAACTGGGCGGCATGACCTTCGGCGGCGGGGCGCTGCTCGGCGGCCTGGCCTCCGGCATTGGGGCCTATGCTTTGATCCGCAGCTACAACCTTGTGCGCGGCAGCGACCAACGCCTGCGCTGGTCACGCGAGCATTTCCGGGAGCAGGTCAAACTGGCATTTCTCACCTACCTGGCCATATGCCATTTTGGCCGTGGTCGTGGTGAGTGGAAGGAAAGCACGCAGCCGCAGCACTGGCAGGAGGTCGTGGATGAGGTGACTGATCTGTACTCGGATGCTCTGGATCATCTGTGGAAATCCGGCGTGCAAAAAGACACCCAGCCCGCAACGCTTTCCCGTCAGTCCCGTCAGCTTACCGGCGATTGCATGGTCGCGTTGCTGGAGCGGTTGTACCCGGGTGTTGAGCCAGACTCATGGCGGGCTTGAGATTTGTCTTCGTGCAGACGGTGTTCAAGCCGTGACTGGAAGCTCTGCCAGCAGCGCAGGGCGCGGGCGCGGAAGTCGGTGGGTGTGATGTTCAGACTGCGCAGGCAGTCGCGATGATCCCACGCTACGACGCAGGCGGTGGCGAAATGAATGGCCTGGAACTGCCAGCGCCAGAGACGTTGCACGGCAGGCGTGAACGTATTGAGGCGCTCAAACAGGAAATCGCGCTGGAAAGAGAGATGGCCCATTTCATCACGCAGGAGTTTTTTGGCGACGGTCTGGACGACGGGATCGCTGCAACGCAGTGAGAGAAGGCCGAAATAGACTTCGGCGATGAGTTCCGCAGTGAGGAGCACCTGGATGTTGAATTCGAGGTTCACTAGATCGCGCATCCAGCGGAAGATGGAGTTCGTCCATTGCTTCTGAAGCAGGGTGCCGCGCAGATGAGTGACCGCGCGTGCCAGCAGCGCGGCGTGGCTCTGCTCCTCGGCAACGAAGAGATCGACGGCACGCTGATAGCCTTTCAGGTTTTCCAATGAGGCGATGCTGCGCGTGTAGCGTCGCAAGCGCGTGCCACCACCACTTTCGCCAAGCTGGAAGATGGCGATGGAGCGGGCAAGCGCGGTGCGAACGTGTTCGGGCAAATCGCATGCGGTGTCCGGCAGTTGCAGCTCATGATTGAGGCGGGTGTTGGCTTCGAAGTGGCTGATCCAATGTTGAGTGTTCATAAGGGGGCTTGGTTAGTGGGTTAGGCGGCGTGGAGCATGGAGCGGAGGAATTCGTGGACAGGGTTGCTGCGCAGTTCGGCGGCGATCTGGCGGAGGCGTTGCATGACGGCATCCACCGTTTCATCCAGCGTGGAGGTGCCAGCGGTGACGCCGACGTTACGGGCCTTGCCAAACCAGGCGGGATCGAGTTCGTCGGCGTGTTCGATCTGGATCGTGGGCAGGCCGTGAGCGCTGGCTTTTTGTACGAGCTGTCGCGTGTTGTTGCTGTTGCGCCCCCCGATGACGATGATGTGATCACAATCGCGCAGCAGATCATCCATCGCTGTCTGGCGTTGTTTGGTGGGATGGCAGATCGTGTCGATGAACCGGACTTCAGAGCTGCGATGGCGGCGTTTGATGGCATCCACCAGACGGAGGGCGATTTCGACCGGCTGCGTGGTTTGTGAGACGATGCCGAGTCGCGGATGAGAGGGCACTCGGTCGAGGTCGGCCTCCTCAAGCACGACGACAGCCGAGGGGAAATCGCCAATGAGTCCGCGCACTTCGACGTGCTGATTCTGGCCGATGACAACCGGCTGGTAGCCTTCGTTCACCAACATGGCGAGAGCATGATGCGCCTTTTTAACAAGCGGGCAGGTGGTGTCGATGACCGTGTGGCCGGCGCTTTGCCAAGCTTGGCGATGGCGATCAGAGGCACCGTGGGCAGTGATGGCGACTTGCTGCGTGGTGGCGCTGTTTAAATCATCGAGGTCACCGCGCAATGCACCGAGGGTGGCGAGGTGACGGTCCACGAGTGGGTTGTGAACGAGTTGGCCGAGGATGGTGAGCGGGGCGCGTTGTGCGGCCGTATGAGTGGTGCGCAGGGCGTCGCGGACGCCGAAGCACATGCCGTGATGTTGAGCGAGGATGATGTTCATGGTGTTGTTAGCTTTGCGTGACAAAGTGAATGGATAAAAAACTGCCGCTTAGGTCTGCTGCGCGGCTTTGACGATCTCGCCGAGTACCTCGACGTAGTCTTTAAAAGCTTTGCGTCCTTCTGGCGTGAGTTCGTAGCTGGTGCGTGGGCGGGTGCCGGATTCATCGCGGGTTTCTTTGATGTAACCGGCGGTGCCGAGGGTGCGGAGATGGGAGATGAGGTTGCCGTCGCTCATGCTGAGTTCTGCCTTGAGATCCTGGAAGGCCCATTCGCCCCGGGTGGAGAGCAGCGTCATGATGGAGAGGCGGCCCTTTTCGTGAATGAGCTTGTCGATTTGATCGAAGTCGATCATTACGGCTGCACCTCCGCAGGTTGGGCACTGAAGAACACGGCCAGGGCATAAACCACATGCAGCAGGCCGAAGGTGAGGCCCATGACGAGAGACGCTGGGGCGAGGTCACTGGAGAGCAGGCGCACATCGCTGCAAGCAGCCCAGCCAAAGAAGGCCAGCAAACCGGTGATAACGAAGGCCCAGCCAAGACGGACCAGCGAGCGAGGGGAAAAGCTGGCGGTGCTGAGCAGGGCCAGACCGTAACACAGTGCCCAGATGAGCGCTGCCAGGGTGAGATTGTGCAGGAACACGATCAAACCAATGCCGACACAGCCGCCGACGAGAAGGGGAGGAAGAAAAGCTCGCAACGCCATGCGCATGCCGGCGGAGACGAAAGGCTGGTTGCGACGTTTGGCCTCTTTGGCAAGCAGGAAGACATTCAAGGCCGAGGCGATGCCGAGAATGATGAGCCAGATTTCCAGGAAGCATATATCACCCATCACGGCGTCACCTTGCATTTTCACGGCATACCACACTGGGCATACGGCGGCGATGAGCGCCAGCACACCGCCTGTGAGCGCCGCAGGAGCAGAAACGGCGCGGTAGATGTGCGCCTTCTCCATCAAAGAACGAATGATGCGGAGATTCTCCAAGGCGGCGTCGGTCGTGCTCATGTGATTCACTTTGTGCGCCAAAGTGAATGATGCAAGTAAAACTTTGTGGCGCAAAGTGACGATTCTCGATGGCTGTGGATGAATCAGGCTTGGCAGATGGATATAAATACCATAATTTAACAGAGGTGAATCATTCCGTGTCAGTTCTACGCAAAACGACCCAACGCCCTTGGCGAAGCTGGTGCGCAGGCGTGATGGGTGCTGCCACGCTCCTGTCTGGCATTGCAACTGCCGCAGATCCGACCATCGAGCAGCAGTACATGCTGGAACTGACCAACCGCTTCCGCAGTGATCCTCAGGGTGAACTGGCCGAACTGGTCAATTTTTCCTCTCCAGGGGTGTGGGCGGGAACCAAGTCGAACGATGCCAGCATTGCCTTTGCACTGAACTTTTTTGGCACCAGTGCTTCTGATCTCGCCACGCAATTTTCCAGTCTCACAGCAGCACCTCCTTTGGCATGGAACAGTGCATTGAATATCTCTGCCACCAACTACTCCAACCTGATGGTGACTTCCGACCAGCAGGCGCACTCCTTGGACGGCTTGAGCCTCAACCTGCGCCTGATTAATGGCGGCTACTCGGCCAACTGGTTGAACCTCGGTGAAAACCTATTTGCCTCGGCGCAGTCGCCCATTCATAACCATGCCGCCTTCGTGATCGACTGGGGGGATGGCAATGGTGCGACGGCAGGTTATGGCAATGGCATTCAGAATCCGGCCGGACATCGTGATCTCCTGATGAGTGCGGCCATGAAGGAAATCGGCATTGGCTTTCAAAGCATCGCTATTCCGGGCAGCAACGTCACCGCCATCGGGCCGTACATTGTCACCGAACATCTGGCCTCGCAGTTTCGGTATGATGGCATCAATTACATTTCAGATGCCATACTCACGGGATCCGTGTTTCAGGACACGATCTTGGCGGATGCCTTTTACACACCCGGAGAAGGGCTGGCTGGACAGGTGATCAATGTGTACAATGATACTAGCGGCATCCTCGTGGCCAGCGGATTCAGCAACAGCGCCGGGGGGTACAATATCACGCTCACGGGTCTCACGGACGACACGGTTTATCGTGTGGAAGCACTCGATAGCGGTCTTGCTGCCAGGACCTTCACTCTCACCGAACATACAGATTTCTACGGAGTTCCGGTGCTGGTTTATGACAATGTCTATGAGTCATTTTCGGTGGTTCCAGAGCCGGGAAGCCTGCTGCTGTGCCTGATCGCCGGTCTGCCGTTGCTGGGATTCCGCACCCGTCGTACTCTTTGCTGATTCACCATGAGATCCATCGTCCTCCTGCTGCTGTCCATCGTCTCCATCCTGGCCCAGACTCCCTCCTCCCCACTCAACACGGAGATCCGCACAATCATTGATGAATACGAAAACTCGGTGCGTGCCAACACCCAGAAGCTCATCGCAGCGGCCACCGAGGAGGAGAAAAACAAGTTTCGCGCCAGCATCCCCAGCGCCGGGCCTTATGCCAAAGTGATGATGGAGGTGCTGCAGGCGAACCTGGATCAGCCGGATGTGGTGAAAGGCGTGAACTGGCTGGTGATGGGCGCTGCGAGTTTTCCCGAAGGCCAGGAAGCGCTGAAGATGCTTGGCACCACCTTTGCAGATCGCCCGGGTATCGCCGAAGCGGTGAAGCAGCTCGAATACCACGGCCTGCCCGCCGAGCCGGTGCTCAAGGCCGTGATCGAGAAGAACTCCCACCGTGACGAAAAAGCG
The DNA here is from genome assembly GCF_029946185.1 of Prosthecobacter sp. Classification (GTDB taxonomy): domain Bacteria; phylum Verrucomicrobiota; class Verrucomicrobiia; order Verrucomicrobiales; family Verrucomicrobiaceae; genus Prosthecobacter. The sequence goes on along the minus strand of NZ_JAQSEA010000309.1, from coordinate 46,890 downwards.
GCGGCTCTCTATGCCCTCGGTGCCATCCATTTCAAAAACTTCGACGCCTCTGCCGACCGCGTCTCCGCCGCTGCTTCGAAGGACAAGGCGCTCGAATGCTTTCAGCAGCTCAACGCCGACTACGCCGACGTCACCATCCAAGGCTTCAAGCTGTCTGACATCACCGCCAAAATGCTGTTTGAAATGACCAATCTTCAGGTCGGGTGTGAAGCACCGGAGATCGAGGGCAAGGATGCCGGCGGCGTGAACTTCAAGCTCAGCGACTACCGCGGTAAATACGTCATCGTCATCTTTTGGGGCGGCTGGTGCCATGCCTGCCACGGCACGCTGCCGCTGATGAACCAAGCCGCTGAACAGCTCAAAGACAAAAACGCCGTCGTGCTCGGGGTGAACACCGACATCGAGACCGAGGCCAAAAAAGCCCTCGCCGATTACCAGGTCAGCTTCCGCAACGTGCTCGACAACACCAGCAGCGGCCCCAACACCACGCTCTACAACTTGCGCAACTTCCCCACCCTCTATCTCATCGATCCCAAGGGAGTGATCGCGATCAAAAACGGGTCCTTAGATGCCATGGTGGCGCAAATCAGCGCCGCAAAATAGGCGTCGGGAGGGCCTAAAGGCAGTCAGGGGAAAACCGTGTCCAAGACCAGAGAGCTGAACTTTTCGGCTCTCCAAATGGTTCAGATGTATTAAAAACTTGCCATTTCTATGAAAAACCATAAATATAAGGTATTATAAGGCTGGATTTAGACAGTCAGTTCCCATGCTTCCACTCATCGATCAGATCCTCAAAGACTCGGGTTGTGCCGATCTTCCTGCCGTACGGCAGGCGGTGGAGGAAGCATGCTTCAATCAGACGTCATTCGTGGACGCGGTACTGGATTGCGAGGGCGTGCGCGAGCGCGATTTCCTGGCCGCCTTGGCCAAGACTCTCAACCTGCCGTGGTGGGAGCCGAAGGATGAAGATCAACCGACAGAGCAGGGTATGCGCCGTATGCTGCCGGCGGAGATCGCTCTGCGTCATCGCTTGCTGCCTGTTTTTACCGAAGAAACGAAAAACGAAGACGGCTCGGAGACAGAGCGCACGCTGCACATCGCCACCTTTGATCCGCTCAGTCTCATAGCCCACCAGCGTGTGGCAGCGAGTCTGACGATGCCGGTCGTCTGGCATGTCGGGCAGCGCACCCGCATTGTCGAAGGACTGCAAAAGCTCTACGGTCTGGGTGCGGACACGTTTGAAAAAATCCTGCGCGGTCGTGCCGACTGGGGCGCGGAAGATTTGCGTGATGAAGTCACCGTGCTCGATGAGCCCGAGGACGAAGAGGCCTCCGTGGTGCGCTTCGTGAATCAAATCATCCGCCGTGGTCTGGAGCAACGCGCCACGGACATCCACGTCGAGCCACAGCAGGATCGCCTGCGCATCCGCTACCGCATCGACGGTCGCCTCGAAGAACTGGCAGTGCCTGAAAACATCAAGTCGCTGCAAGCCTCCGTGATCGCCCGCCTCAAGATCATGGCGCGCCTCGACATCGCCGAAAAACGTCTGCCGCAGGATGGCCGCATCAATCTCGAGCTCGACGGCCTCGGCATCGACGTGCGCGTGGCCACCATTCCATCGGTCGAAGGCGAAAGCATCAGCTTGCGTCTTCTGGCCCAGCAGCAAGTCACGGTGAACCGTCTTGGCCTCACGGACAACATTCGCCCCATCGTCGATGAACTGCTGAAACTGCCCAACGGCATCATCCTCATTACCGGCCCCACCGGCAGCGGCAAATCGACCACGCTTTACGCTTTCCTCACGGATCTCAATCAGACGCATCGCCGCATCGTCACCATTGAAGACCCCGTGGAGTACAAGATGCCGGGCATCGTGCAAATCGCGGTGAAGCCCGAGATCGGCCTCACCTTCGGTACGGGACTGCGCAGCATTCTGCGCGGTGATCCCAACGTCGTGATGATCGGGGAAATGCGCGACCTCGAAACCACCGAAATCGCCGTGCGTGCTGCGCTCACAGGTCACCTCGTCTTCAGCACACTCCACACGAATGACGCCCTCGGCGGCATCACCCGTCTCATCGACATGGGCGTGGAGCCCTTCCTCGTCTCCAGTGCCGTCCGCGCCTTCTTCGCCCAGCGTCTCGTTCGCAAACTCTGCCCTGTGTGCAAAACACCCACAGAGGTGGAGGAGAGCTATCTCAAGTCCATCGGCTTCCCGTCCCACCTCTCCGGCAAGATCATGCGCTCAGTGGGCTGTGAAGCCTGCCGCGGCAGCGGCTTCCAAGGCCGTCTCTCCATCTACGAGGTCTGTCTCGTCACCCATGCGCTGCAGCATCTCATCAACAGCCGCGCCCATCCCGCCGAGTTTCACAAGCAGGCCATCAAGGACGGTTACATCCCCATGCGCGGCTACGGCTTCCAAAAAGTGCTCAGCGGCGAAACCACCATCGAGGAGGTCCTCAGCGTCACCGCCGCCAGTGATCGCGATCACGCTCCGCAGACGACCACCATGCCCCCCTCTCGGTTAGCCGCCTAATTCTATGCCAACCTTCGTTTACAGCGCCCAAGGTCCTTCCGGTCTCATCACCGGGGAGTTGGCTGCGTCGGATCGCAGCGAAGCGTTTGCACTGCTCGGGAAAAAGAAAATTCAGCCCATCAAACTGGAAGTTGCAGGTGATTTTAAAACGCCAGTCACCAAGGCCAGGCAGAGTGTGAAGACCACCGAAACGACCCCCGGTGGCGTCATCAAACTCAAGCTCCCGCAGGTCGTGCTCTTCATTGAAGAACTCTCCGACCTCGTCGGTGCGGGCATCCAGCTTGAGCCTGCACTCGCCACTATGGAGCGCCGCCGTGAACTCTCCGGCATCAAAACTCTCGCCACCGTGCTGCGTGGAAAAGTGCGTGATGGCATGGCCTTCTCCAAAGCCATCGCTGCCACCAGCCCCAGCTTCGGCAAACTCTTCTGCGCGCTTGTCTCAGCGGGTGAAGCCAGCGGTTCGCTGAGCACCATCTTGAAGCGTCAAGCGCAGTACATGCGTTCCTTGCAAGCGCTGAAATCCAAGGTGCTCTCCGCGCTGCTTTATCCCGCGTTCCTCATCGTCGCAGCAGTTGCTGTTACGTTGCTGTTCGTGGTCTATCTCATCCCGAAACTCACGGAGATGCTCGATTCCACCGGTGGCTCGTTGCCATTGGCCGCGCAGATCATCCTGAAAATCAGCGACACCTTCAAGGCCACCTGGTGGATGCTCATTCTCGGCGGCATCGTTGCCTACATTCTCGGCAAGGCGTGGATCTCGCGCCCTGAGTCGGCCATCCCTTGGGCGCGGTTCAAGCTGCGCATCCCGCTCTTCGGCGGCATCTTCCGCGCACGGTTCTACGTCCAGTTTTTGGAAACGATGGCCAACCTTCTCGGCAACGGCCTCACCATGGTGCAGGCCATGCAGCTCACGCATCAGGCCACGGACAATCCCTACCTGCAGCAGGAATTTGAAAGCGTCATGCGCAACGTAGGCGAAGGCGTTGCGCTTTCCCGCGCACTCGACCGTAGCGCTCAGTTCCCGCCGCTGCTCATCGACATGGTGAACGTGGGCGAGCAAACCGGCGACATGCCAGCCGCACTCGCACGCGCCGCCGAACGCTTCGACCGTGAGCTCAGCAAGAAGATCGACACGCTCGCCGCGCTCATCCAGCCCCTCATCGTCTGCCTCATGGCCGGCATGGTCGGCCTCATGGCCTACCTCATGATGACCACCATCTTCCAGACCATTTCCAGCATCAATAAATAGCCGCCCGGTCCCATTCACACACACATGAAACACACCCAAACCCAACCACGCCTCCCGACGTCCGGCTTCACCCTCGTCGAGATGATCCTCGTGCTCGCCATCGTGGCGCTCCTTGTGGGCGCGGCCATCGTCAATTTCGGCGGTGTGCTTGAAGGTGGAAAAAAAACCACCACCAAAGGCAACATCAGCAGCATCGGTTCAGCGCTGCGCGCCTACGAAGTGGACAACATGTTCCTGCCCACCACCGAACAGGGCCTTTCCGCTCTGGTTGAAAAACCCACGAGCCGCCCCGCTCCGCAAAGCTGGAGTCCGAAGCTCAAGAAACTGCCCATCGATCCATGGGGCAACCCCTATCACTACCGCCGTCCCGGTGTCAAAGACAAGACCGGCTTCGATCTCTATTCCTCCGGCCCTGACGGCGTGGCTGAGAATGCTGACGACATCGGAAGCTGGGATCAATAATGACGAAACCGGAATGACGAACTGCAAGTCCATTACAAAGACCATGCAAACCATGCTGAAAGCTCAGCATGGCTTTAGTCATTGTCGTTCAGCGGGCTTCACCCTGCTGGAGATCATCGTCGCGATGTCGCTCACCTTGCTGATCATAGGCATCGCCTCCGTCAGCATCTCCGGCGTGCGTGCAGAAGATAAACTTCGGCGTGCCGCAGCCATGATCGAAACCACGGCCCGGCAAAACATGCTGCAGGCACTCAACCGCCAGCAGACGGTGCGCATGGAACTTACCGCTGGCGCCTTTGGCACGAGTGATGAGTTCAGCGGCATGCTGCAGGTGCGCCGCGTGGGGGAGAAAGTTTTCCGCAAGCCGAGTCGCGGTGAAGCCTGGGAGTTCAGCCCCAGCGGTATCTGTGAGCCCATCGAGGTTCGCATCAGCGGTCCGGCTGGACTGATCGAGATCGGTTTCGATCCGCTCACCGCCTGTGCAAAACGTAAATCCATTCAGGTTAAAGGATGAAACACACACGCACATCCTCCTCCGCCTCGGGTTTCGCCTTGCTCGAAATCATCCTTGCCCTCGCGTTGTTTTCATTCGTGGCCGTCAGCATGACGCAGGCCATCGAGCAGATCGCAAAAGCCTCCACTTCCTCACGTCAGGAGGCGCAGGTGCTGCGTGTTCTGGAGTCCGTGCTCGCCGAAGTGGCGCACCAGCCCGAGTTCAAAGCCGCCAGCATCTCTTTCAATCCCACCGCTGATCACATTGATGCCAGCGCCACGATCGAGAAGGTCAAACTCATCAACAAAGACAAGGTCGAACTCGACCACATGTTTCGCATCCGCGCCGAAGCATGGATCAAAGACGGGCGCACGCGGCGCATGAAACGCAGCATGGAAACCTATGTGTATTCGCCCCACAGTCCGATCTAAGGCCGCATTCACACTGCTTGAAGTCATCATGGCCATGGCGCTCATCGGCTTCATCCTGAGCGCCGTTTATGGCGTTGCGAATGGTGCTCTGCAGTTGGGCAAATCCATGAGCACCGCACGTGTGGCAGAGACCCGCATCAGCAATTTTGTCATGCAGTGGCGTGATTACATGGAAACCATGGATCCGGGCATTCAGCTCAGTGCCGGACTCGAAAAGGTGGCGCGTGGTGCCTCGGGCAATCTGTTTATCGCAGGAGGCCACATGCCTTTCGCTTGGAAGCGTCAGTTGAAGCTCGCCGACGCCGTCGAGTTCGGCGTCGTGCGCAACCGGGAGACCAAAGACCTGGGCCTCGTGGTGCGTCACTTCAAACTCAATCCCAAGTCGCGTTCACAGGATGAATTCAATCTCATCGCCGAACTGCCAATCCTCGATGGACTCAAGGAGATGCAGTGGCAGTTCTATGAGCCCGTGGAAAAGAAATGGTTCACCAGTTGGGATCCGAAGAAGAACCCACAGCCGCCACTTTTCATGAAGCTCAAGTTCGCCTTCACCGCCGATCCCCGTGCGCACGAATACACCTTTTGGATCGCGAACGATCTGGCTCAGGTCAGTGTGCCGCAGGCACCTCCTCCGCAATGACGAATGAAATTCCAGTAACCGAAGCAATGGCGAGCCGATCAAGAAGATCCGGCGGTTTCGTCATTCCCTCGTCATTGGCCCTTCGTCATTCGTCATTGCAGCGCGGCTCGGCGCTCATCGTGGTCTTCTGGATGATCGCGATTCTGGGCATGGTCATTTTTGCGGGAACGAAGGCGCTGCAGGCAGACTCCCAATACACACGCATGATGCGCGGCCGCATTTTTGCCAAACGTTATGCGGAAATGGGCATCGAAGTGGCACGTCATCCGGTCATGCGGGAGGACGATCCGCTGCTGCACTTCAACGCGAACGACGGCGGCGGCTACAACGTCAAGCTGGTGGCCGAGGAGGCCCGGCTGAACGCCAATCATCTCATCCAGACCGGCGACAAAGTGCTGCTGCGCCGCTTGTTCACAAGTTGGGGTTTCAAGCCGGAGTTTGTCTCCGCTTTGTGCGATGCTATCAAGGACTGGGTCGATGCGGACGGCAATGTCAGCCTCAGCGGTGCCGAGAAACGCGACTACGAAAAGATGGGTTTCGAAGGCATGCCCTTCAACCGCCCGTTCAAAGAAGTCGAGGAGATGCTGCTGGTGCGCGGCATGGACATCGTCAATGTCGAGCGGCCCGACTGGCGCGAGTGGTTCACCGTTTTTGGCGATGGCCGTGTGGATATCAATGACGCACGTCCGGAACTCATCGCACTGCTGGTAGATTTGCCAATGGAGCGCGTGCAGCCGCTGCTCACGCTGCGTGCCGGTCGCGATGGCGCACTGCACACGCAGGATGACGTTCGACTCAGCAGCGTGCCGCAGGTGGCGCAGCTCCTGGGCGTGTTTCAGCCGCAGATCGTCGCGCAACTTCAGCAATGGATTCAATTTGCCGGTCCCATCCGCCGCATCGAGAGCATCGGCTCTCTAGGCCCTCTGCAACGCAAACTCATCCTCATCACGCAGGACGGCAAGGCCGTCTGGCGTGGTGAAATCCCCGCCCATGGCAAAGACACGTAAATCACCCTGCGAACTGCTGCTCCCCGGCGCACTAGTCTGGCAAAGCTGGATCGGTGCGGAGGGCGCTGCCTGCGTGCTCAATTCCGACCAAAGCGCCGCAGGCGCCAGATTTGGCAAAGTCGCCTATCGGCGGGTGCTCGCACTGCCTGCCGTTCATTTCTGGGCGCTGCCCGCCTGGCTCAAAGGGCAGCCCGAACATTTGCGCAGCATGGGTCTGCTGCATCTTGAACGCATGGGCATCAAGGCTGAGGACGACGAGGCTGGCGTGCAGGTGTGCAACATGCAGGGGAAGGAAGGTGCCTATCTCACGCGCATCCTCGCGCTCAAAGACTTGCCGACGCCTCTTACGGACACCGCACGCCTGCCGGATGAAGTCACGCTGCATGCACTGTGCTATCCGATGGTGCAAAACAGCCTCACGATTTTTCGTGAATTGGGCCGTCTCGTCGTCGCCATCACCAGCGGGGCGCAGTTGATTTACTGCACCCCATTGTCTGCGAACAAGCTGGACAACAACGCACTCGCGGAGCTCAACAACATCTGCCTCCAGCTCGGTTTTCAGGGCGTGCTTGGACGCCTCGAAAGCATCGTGTTGTGGATTGAGGAAGGCGACATCACGCAAATTCAGCGCGTCACCGGCTTGACCGCCTACCGCTGCGACATGCCAGCACCGACGATGCCTGAGCGGGGCTCCAGCCTGCTCATGCCGCAGGATGTCATCTCTGAGCGTCAAAGCCAGACCCGCAGGTCAAAGACACGCTTCATGGCGCTGGCGGCCGGAACGGTGATCGCTGCGGCCATTGCTCTCGTCGCCACGCTCACCTCACTGGCCTTGCAAGAGCGCAACTTGCTGCGTGAAAAAGTCGCCGTTCTCACGCCGCGTGCGTCACGGGTCATGGATCACAAAAAGGCGTGGCAGGAGGTCGCGCCTGCCTTGGATCCCGCCACCTGGCCGCAGCAGATTTTGCTGCACCTCATGGAGCCTGAATCATCCAAGGAAGTTTCCATCACGCATTGGGAATGGACGCCTGAGCGCATGAACCTGCGTGGTCGCATGCCCAACGCAACCCTGGCGTTCGAGTACACCCAGGCGCTCAAGTCCATCGAAGCGCTCACTCCTTTCGCATTGAACGGACCGCCGCCAGCCTTTGCCAGTGACGGCAGCGCCAGCTTTGAGATGAAGGGAGGGCCGGGCGAATGAAGAAGAGCGAGAAATTGCTGCTCGGCGTCTTTGCCTTCCTGTTCCTCGCCATCATCGGCGGCGGCGGACTCATGTATGCCTTCAACAACTACATGGCCATCCGTGAAGAGAACGACAGCCTGCGTGACCGCCTTGGTGAAATGAACCTCGCCGTCTCGCAGGGCTCGAACTGGGCGGACCGGTATGGGTGGATCGAGGAGCACTGCCCGAACTTCAACAGCCGGCAGGAGGCTTCGTCCAAGCTGTTGGAAATCATCACCGCCCAGGCGGAAAAAAGCGGACTCAGTATCGGCGGCAAGGAATTCATCGAAGCCGCACGCGTCCTAGGGCCGGATGGTCTGCCGCTGGAGGAAAATCTCGGCTACTTTGACCAAGCCACCGTGAAGATAACGCTCGCGGGTGTTCCTGAGCAGGCACTCTTCGGCTGGCTGCATGCGTTGCAGCAGCCTCACAGCTTCATCGGCATCACCCGCATGCAGATCAATCCCAGCGGAACGAACAAGACCATCAATGCCGAGGTCGAGTTTACCCAGTTCTATCGTGAGAAATCGGCCCCCAAGGTCAGCAAAGCAAACTAGCCATGAAACTTTCCACGTTATCATTCTCTCTGCTTGGGCTGGCGATAATCGTCACGCATGCATCTGCCCAGGAACCGAAGAAGCAGGACGAGACCCCTGTGCCCTTTCCGAAGCTGGAGCGCTTCGCCCCTTTGTGGCAGCGTTCCATCTTCACCACGAAGGATCTGCCTTCTCCCGATGCACCGACAGGGCCGAATTTTGCCGACAACCTCAGCCTCTCCGGCATCTACGAGATCGACGGCGCCCTCGTCGCCGTGCTGGTGGACCGCATCACTTCGCAGGTCATGGAGGCGCGCATTGGTTCGGAAAATGAGATGGGCATCAAGATTCGCGCGGTCAAACCGGGCGAGAGCGTGGACAAGACCCGCATTCAGTTGCAGAAGGGAGATCAGGCTGGCTGGATCAGCTTTGCCGATCTCTCCGCCGCTCCGCCAGTCGAGGTCAGAAGTGCCATTCCCTCGCAGCAGTCTGCAGCGCCGAATCAAGGCCGAGGCATGCCGCAGCGTCAAAATATGAACGCCCCGCCTGTCCAAATGGGGCTGCCGCCGAATCCGATTCTTCCCCCTCCTTCCACTCCGATCCCTGGAGGTGCAGCCAGCCCCGCAGCGCCACGGATCAATGATGTGCCGCTTCCTCCGCCGTGAGGAGTTCAAGAGTCCTTTGGTAGCAGGCATGTCATGGCTTACCAAACGGTTCTTCCATGGAGCAAAGTAGCTTTATGCCCTACGTCCCAGGTCTTCGCAGTTGTTACGCCAAGGTCGGCCGCTTCATCTATTTCGGCCGCATGCTCGACAAGATCCGTCTGCATGCTGCGGCCAAACTGCCCGATGATTATTTGGCGCAGTTGGGAGACACGCAGTTTTACACGCTGGACGGTCGTTGCTGCCGTTTTCTCGGCGTGCCGTATGCCGCGCTCCAAACGCGCGTCCTTGAAGGAGGCACCGATGAAGAAATCCTCACTTGGGTGCATGCCTGTGGCACGGCACGCACGGATGAGGAGTGCCACATGTGGAACCGCTTCATTGCCAAACTCGGCTGGCGCGACGAACGCTCTGCCGTGCTCCCCCAGCGCATTCAGGACAGCGGCCTCAGCGGAAAGCCCATCGAGACTCTAATCGACCACATCGAGTATGATGAAGGCCGCGATCCCGTGGACGAACGTGCCTGGGAATGGGTTTGACGAAGGCTATGCTGGGAGTCATGCACGAAAGATGCCGTGCTTTCCGCTGCTACATTGCTCGCTCAATTCCAGACACCAGACAAAGAAGACCTGAACATAGCGGGTCCGAAAAACCTCCTCGTCGGTGCGGTGATTGGAGGCCGGCCTTATGTCTATTTGCATGATGACAAAGGCAAGATGACCGGCCGTCTCCATCTGTCCGAGTTCTTGAAGAAGAATCGCAAGATTAAGCTTCCCATCAATACCCCCCAGTGGCTGCTCCTGGCGCTGAAGGAGCCGAATCGCCAGTAAAGGGGGGCACTAGGAAAGGCTGGGGGCGTGGTTTCACTCCCGCGTGATCGTCTCGTCCAGATTCAGCATCACGCGGGCAACGGCTTGCCAAGCTTGTGGTTCGGTGCCGTTTGATTGGCGTTCAGCAGCAAGCAGGTGAATGAGAGCTTGGCGTTCACGGTCAAGCGGCGGGCGGGAGAGACATAGCTGGTAGGCGTGGGTGATGCGGGCCTCGTCGGATTTGGCTTCCTTGATCAGGCGTGCAGCCAAAGCCTTTGCGAACTCGACATAAGCGCTGTCGTTGAGAAGGGTGAGTGCCTGCAGCGGGGTGTTGCTGCGGACGCGGCGGGTGCAGGTGCTGAAACCGTCGGGAGCATCGAAGACGCTGAGTGCCGGCGGTGGCGTGGCGCGGAAGATGAATGTGTAGATGCCGCGCCGGTAACGGTCGCTGCCTTTGCTGATGGGCCAGCCGCGCTTGACCTGCCCCAAAGACATGATGCCCTCGGGAATCGGCGGATACACCGGCGCCCCACCCATCTTGGAAGAGAGCAGGCCGCTGGTGGCAAGGCAGACATCGCGCACGATTTCGGCATCCAGACGAAGGCGGGTTTGCCGCCAGAGGAGGTAGTTGTTTGGATCAATTGATGCAGCATCTGGTCGAATGACGGAAGATTGCTGATACGTCGCGCTGGTGACGATGAGCTTGTGCAGATGCTTGAGGCTCCAGCCATGCTCCATGAAATCGACGGCAAGCCAGTCGAGCAGTTCCGGGTGGCTCGGCAGCCGACCCATGGTGCCGAAGTCGTTTTCAGTTTCGACGAGGCCCCGTCCGAAGTACTGCTGCCAGACGCGATTTACAATGACGCGGGCTGTTAGCGGGTTGGCTGGATCGATGAGCCAGCGTGCGAGTGCGAGGCGATCAGCCTTGGCACCTTCGGGCAGTGGCGGCAGCACGGCGAGTACACCGGGCTGCACTACATCTGCCGGACGGGTGAAATCGCCCTTGATAAAAAGCGTGGTTTTGCGCGGTTGCGGCAGCTCCTTCATCACGAGGGTGGTGGTGCCGGTCTTGAAAATGTTGTCGAGTTCGAGATGCCGGTCGTAAAGCGGATTGAAGACGCTGTCAGACGTGCCGGTCATGGCTTTGAAGAGAATGCGCTGATCGGCGGCACCCCGTTTGGCAGCGGACTTGGCCAGGGACTTGAGCGCTTCGGCATCGACCAATTTCTTGGACTGGTCCCCAAGGGTCTTTTCCCATTCCTGCAGCACGGCAAGGCGTTCCTTGATGCGAGCATCGATCTGCTTGAGCACCTGCCCGTGCTCAGCCTTCAGCTTGTCGAGATCTTGGCCGGGATCTGGAACGGGAAGAGTGGGTTCGTCCTGGTTGTTGAGGAAGGCAAAGAACTGATAGTACTCGTGATGGCTGATGGGATCAAACTTGTGATCGTGGCACTGCGCACAGCCGATGGTGAGTCCGAGCCACACGGTGCCAGTGGTGGCGACGCGATCAAAAATGCTCTCGGTGCGGAACTGTTCTTTGTCGATGCCGCCCTCCTGATTGATCTGCGTGTTGCGATGAAAACCGGTGGCGATGAGTTGATCGCGCGAAGGCTTGGGCAGCATGTCACCCGCGAGTTGTTCAAGGCTGAACCGATCAAAGGGCATGTCCTTGTTCAATGCATTGACGACGTAATCGCGATACGGCCAAATGCTGCGCGGGGCGTCGATGCTGTAGCCATTGCTGTCGCCGTAGCGTGCCTGATCAAGCCACCAGCGGCCCCAGCGTTCGCCATAGTGTTTGGAGGCGAGCAGTCTTGTAACGAGAGCCTCGATGCTAGAGGCTGGATTTTTGAGAAATGCAGCAACTTCAGCGGGCGTCGGCGGCAGTCCGGTGAGATCAAGATGAAGACGGCGTATGAACGTAGCTGGTGCAGCAGAGGGTGAAGGAGTGAGTTCCGCTTTGGCAAGACTGGTGCGAATGAATGCATCAATCGGATGCGTGCTGCCATTCTTCGGTAGCGGCGCTTTGACCGGCGCGATGAAGGCCCAGTGACGGTCATCGCTAGGAATTTCCTCGGCAGGAGAGTGAGCACCTTCAGCGACCCACTGCTTGAAGAGTGCGATCTGCGCAGAGTCCAGCGGGCCGCGCTTGTAGGGCATCTGCGGGACTTCAGCGTGGGAACCGGAGATGACCTGCACAAGGAGATCGGGCAGGGCAGCGCCGCGCTTGCCGCCGGCGCGTACGGCGGCGGCGGTATCGACCTTGAGCTGTGACTTCTGCGTGGTGGCACCGTGGCATTTCACACAATGCTGCTGCAACAGCGGCTTGATCTGCGTGGTGTAATCAACCGCCGCCTGACTGGTGGCGGCGAAGAGCAGGAGTGTGATAGAGGTGCTGCGGAGCATTCGGAAAAGAGAAGAGGGGCGGACAGTAGGTACGTTGGAGAGAAGGGGGCTTCTTCCGTGTTCTGGCCAATGCACTCACAAAAAAGCCGCACTCGCGCAAGGCGGGTGCGGCCAGGATGACTTGTAGGAAGTCAAAGAGTCAGAGGGCTCAGGCGTCCTTCTTTTTCTTCGGGGTCATTTCTTCCTTGGTGAGGAAGCCGTCGCTGTCCTTGTCCATCTTGCCGAAGCGTTCGGTGGCCTTGGCTTCGTCTTTCTTGGCGTTTGGAGAAGCCAGGAATTCCGCCTTGGACACTTTGCCATCTTTGTCGGTGTCGAGCTTCTCGATCATTTTTTCCGGGCTCATCTTTGGTTTGTCGCCAGCAGGCTTCTTGGGGGCATCACCTTCAGCGGCGAAGGACGTGACTGCGGACAGAGCCAGGATGGCGAGGAGAGAGGTGATAACTTTCATGTGGGTCAATGTTTGGTTGTTGATGTAGCGCGCGGAGTTCTGGAGGTTCCAGTCCGGCGCGTGCCGTGTTAAACGAGAAGCCGCCCATTTCGTTTCGATAAATGATCATGTTTTTTTGCGAAGAGCATCAGGGGGCCGCCTGATTCAGACATCATAACGCCGCACTCGCGCGAGGCGGGTGCGGCGTGGCAGACTTGCTGAAGGCTAAGAAACAGGGGGCTTAGGCGGCCTTCTTTTTCTTTGGAGCAGCGGTGAATTCTTCCTTGGAAAGAGATCCGTCCTTGTCCTTGTCCTTCGTGGTGAAGGAGGCTTCGGCCTTCGTTGCGTCCTTGGCACCCTTGAGGAACTCTTCTTTGCTGACTTTGCCGTCTTTGTCGGCGTCTTTCTTGGTGAACATTTCTTCCGGGCTCATCTTGGGCTTCTTGGGAGCATCAGCTCCGAAGGAGGTGACAGCGGAGACAGCCAGAATAGCGAGGAACGAGGTGATAACTTTCATGTGTGTCGAGTTTGGGTTGTGGATATTGCGCGCGGGATTTTGGGATGCCCAACCCCGCGTAGCGTCTTAAACGACGCGACACTCATTCCATTTCAAAAATAATCAGAGGAATTTTTTAAGCGCGATTTTCTGCAACGAATAGAGGTTACAGCAACCGTGCGGCCGCCTCCGCCAGCGGACTGCGTTCACCTTTGACCAAGGGAACGTGCGCAGCGAAAGTCTGGCCGCGCATGCGCTGGCGCGTGTACACAAGCCCGTTGCTGCGGCTGTCCACGTAGGGATTGTCGATCTGCGCCGGGTCACCGACGAGGACGAGCTTGGAGCCGCGAGACATGCGGGTGACGATGGTCTTGGCCTCCAGCGGCGTGAGCTGCTGTGCTTCATCCAGGATGAAAAAGCGATCAGGGATGCTGCGACCACGGATGTAGCATAGCGCTTCGATTTCGATGACGCCCTGCTGAATGAGCGTGTCATACGGCGCGGCTGGCGCGGCCATCTGCTGCTGCGGCTCGGGCATGAAGCGGTTCTTCTTCCGCGCCGGGCCCTGTTGCACGCCCTCCATGGGCCGCATCAGGAGATCAAGGGCGTCATACACCGGCTGCAGCCAAGGGCGCATTTTTTCCTGCAAGGATCCCGGCAGGAAGCCGACAGTCTGCCCCATCGCAACGATGGGGCGGCTCACGGTGACACCGTGGTAGGTACGGTTAAACACCTGCTGCAAAGCGGCTGCGACGGCGAGCAGGGTCTTGCCCGTTCCCGCCTGGCCGTAGCAGGTGACGAGGCTGATCTCGGGATCGAGCAGTGCATCCAGAAAGCAGGCCTGCCCGAGATTCATCGGCTTGATGGCGCGGCCCTGACCAACCTTGATCGACTCCGGCGTATGGTGCAGACGCACAAACTCGCCGTTTGCACTGAGCTTCGCGGGCATGGTGGCTTTGTCCCCGGCAGAGAGCAGGGCGTAGTCATTGACGACCATGCCAATGGTGCGGCTTTCCGGCATAGGGAGGAGGCCGCTGCTGGCAAAGCGCTGCAACTCATGCGGGCTCACCTCGACGCGGGCGATGTCAAAATTCGCGACCTCCCGCGGCTCCACTTTGTCATGGAGGTAATCTTCGCACTCAATGCCCACGGCACGCGCCTTGAGCTGCATGTTGAGGTCTTTGCTGACGAGGATGACCGGCGGCGAAACCTGCTCGCTCAGCCAGAGTGTGCAGGCCAGGATGCGGTGGTCGGCTTTGTCCAGATCGTGAAAAATACGCTCAAATCCCTGCACGCTGGGGTGCTTGCGGGCTTCTGCAGGATCATAGACTGCGACGCGGATGCTGCCGCCGCCGTCGGTCGGGACACCCGTGGTGACCGAGGCACCTTTGTTGGAGAAAATCTTCATCAGCGCCCGATGCACTTCGCGGGCATTGGCACCGCGCTCTGTCATCTCATTCTTAAAGCGGTCCAGTTCGCTCAGCACATCGACCGGAATGCAGATGTGATTTTCAGCAAAGCGGTGGATACAGGCTGGGTCGTGCAGCAGGACGTTGGTGTCGAGAACGAAGGTCTTGGTGGCAGTGACGGGACCCGTTTTGCGGCGGCGGGAGGGGGTGGCGGATGGAGATACAGGACCAAGGTCGGAAGCGCGGGTGGTGCTAACGGAGGAGATTACCGATGCTGAGTGGTCGTCACGGTCCATGGTAGTTTAGTGGGTGTAGTGGTTGCCTGCGTTGAAAAAGGCAGGGACAGTTTTTCGTTGGCGCCGGGGAGAGCCAAACGTACCGATCCCGAAATGTGATTAATAGAATGAATCACGGTAATTGCCGGAGAGTGTCAGAACGCGGAGTTAGTGGCAAGAAGTTATTCACAAAAGCGAAGCTTATTCACATTTCACCCCGATCAACTTGCAACGCACAGCTCAGGCCAAACGGACAGGTAATTGATGAATACCCTCAAAAAGGCACTTCAAAATACTCCAAGGCCCACTCACGCATGTAGCGCACCCGATTGGGAAGGAAGCGGTAGATGATCAACTCCGGATTGTCGATGCTGCCGAGGTAGGCGCGCAGCAAGGGATTCGAGTTCCAGATTTCTTCCAAGAGAGCGCGCTCGGTAACGATCTCGGCAGTGGCCGTGATGCGCACCTGATTATCCTGGTCGTCCTTGTAGCAAAGCTCGGCCTTGGGATTGACCTCCAGTTCGTGCGTCTTGCCATACCGGCGCAGATTGGCGACATAAACCGTGAAGCCATCCGTGCGCACCGGGGAGACTGGGCGCAACCGCGGCTGATCGCCATCCACCGTTGCCAGCATGGGAAACTTCGCAGCACGCATGGTGGCCTGCGCGAGTTGTGGGAGTTCGGCGGGATCAACAGGCTGGGGCAGAGGGCGGGACATGGTGGAAGACGATACCTCTTGAGTCCGGGCTGTCCAATTTGCGGGCATCTTTGCAGTACCCAAACTACGGCGACTGGCTAGGCTGCGCACCATTCTCCCGATGAAGAACTTTCCCACCGCCTTTCAGCGCAGTGCGTTATGGACTGCCATAACTGCCGTATCCATCACCGTCGTTGGCGCGCTGGCCATCGGGCTGATCTATCTGGCGACGCAGGTGATGGCCTTTCTGCAGCCCATTCTGGTGCCCTTTGCCGTGGCAGGTGTGCTGGCCTACCTGCTGGAGCCCGGGGTGCACTGGCTGGAGCGGCGAGGCCTGAACCGGCAGCGTTCCGTGCTGCTGGCGTTTGGGGTGTTTATAATGGCCATCAGTGGTCTGGGCTGGTGGATTGTGGTGAAGCTGGATGACCCTGCGCACCATCTGGCAGACCGCGTGCCGGTCTATTTTACGAAGGCGCAAAAGGCGGTGATCGGTTTCTCAGCAAAGATCGAAAAGGACTACGGCATCAAGCTGCCGCTCCAAGCAGAGCCACAGGCGGCTTCTGCGCCTTCATCTGAAACGCCGTCGCCAGCCCCAGTGGCAATCAAAGAGGTCGGCGAAGGACCCGACGCGGACTTTCAGGCCCTGCTCAGTGGTGAGTGGGTGAAGACGACGCTGCCCAAGGTTCCGGGCATCGTCTGGACGTTCCTCCGAACCAGTGTGGGCGGTTTCCTCGGTATCTTTGGTTTTTTGCTCTCCTTCATCATCGTGCCTTTGTACCTCTATTATTTCCTGATCGAGAGCTCCAATATTCAGGAGCGGTGGTCAGATTACCTGCCTCTGCGCGCCTCGGCCTTCAAAGACGAGTTGGTAAGCTGCCTGAACGAGATCAATAGCTACCTCGTGGCCTTCTTCCGTGGCCAGCTTTTTGTCAGTTTGATCAATGGCATCGCCACCGGCATCGGGCTGATGATCGTGGGGCTGGACTTTGGCCTGCTCATTGGTCTGGCGCTTTGCCTGGCGGGCATCATTCCGTATTTGGGCATCGTCCTGTGCTGGATTCCGGCAGTGATCATCGCCTCGGTGCAGGGGGGCAGTGCGTGGATTTCGGCGGATCCTTGGTGGGTCATGCCGCTGGTCGTCACCGGTGTCTTCGCCTTGGTGCAGCAGGTTGACGCCTTGTTTATTACCCCGCGCATCGTGGGTGAAGCCGTAGGGCTGCACCCAATGACGGTGATCGCCTCGGTCCTCGTCTGGGGGCTGCTGCTGGGCGGCCTGCTCGGTGCCATCTTGGCGGTGCCGCTCACAGCCTCGGTCAAAGTTTTGTTCCAGCGCTACGTGTGGCGTGCGCGCATCGCGCCGCAGACGATCGGTGGCTCCAGACGTGAGGAGGTGACGGCGTGATCACAAATTGCAATCCCGTATGAAAAATCTCCTGCTGGTCTTTCTAGGTGGGGGCTTCGGTTCGGTGATGCGGTATGGCACCGTACTCGGCATGGCGCGTCTGCTGCCGAAAGCCGTCTTTCCGTGGGGCGTGCTCGTCGCAAATATCCTCGGCAGTTTTATTCTGGGCTTCCTTTTTGCCTTGCCTGCCATGAAGGAAAAAAGCTCAGGGCCATGGCTGTTTGCCGCCACGGGTGTGCTGGGTGGCTACACGACTTTTTCCACGCTGGCGAATGACTCATGGCTGCTGCTTTTAAATCAGCATTCCTGGCTTGCTCTGTTCAATGCCATTGGCAGCATCCTGCTGGGTATCACCGCCGCAGCCATCGGCTGGTGGGCTGGCAGCAGAGTGGCGTGAGATTAGCTCACGCTTCATCTTGCGGCACCGCTGTGGCGGCTTCCGCATCCTCTTCTTGTGAGGACCCCACTTTGAGGGAAATTTTGATCCCGTGCTTTGCAGCCGCTGTGTTGAGCAGGGAGCGGATCGCGCTGATGGTCATGCCATTTTTGCCAATGACATGACGCACATCTTCCGGCGCTAGCTGTACACGATAAGCGACGGCACCATTGATATTGGTGCCGATCGCAATGGTCGCCTGCTGCGGGTGGTCGATCAGATTCGCCACCACGTAGGATAGGAACTCGCGGAGGGCTTCCGGCGCGTCCATGGCAGCTTATTATGCCGGAACGGCTGCTGCGGCGTGCTTGATGAGGCTCTTCACAGTGTCAGAGGGCTTGGCTCCTTGGGAGATCCAAGCATTGACGCGATCGAGTTTCACGGTTGCACCTTTGACGCCCTTTTGAGGATCATAGGTACCGAGGATTTCGAGGAAACGGCCTTCTTTTGGAAAGCGTTGGTCAGCCGCAACGATACGGAAGACTGGACGGCCTTTTTGGCCTTCTTGACGGAGACGGATGACAACTGCCATGATACGGGTACGGGAATGGGGTCAGGTTTTGGGGAGGCGCACGGTGGAGACTTTGAGAAGGAAATCAAACTCTTTTTCCCCCTCATTCTCAAGCGGGGTCACGACAGCACGTCTTTGAGCACGTGCCCGTGGACGTCCGTTAGCCTCCGTTCGATGCCGTTATTATAGTAGCTCAGACGCTCGTGGTCGATTCCCAGCAGGTGCAAAATCGTGGCATGCAGGTCATAAATGGTGCTCACTTGCTCAGCCGCTTTGTAGCCAAATTCGTCCGTCGCCCCGTAGCTGAAAGCCTTTTTCACCCCGGCCCCCGCCAGCCACACCGTGAAGCCCTTCGGATTGTGGTCACGGCCATTCGCCCCCTTCTGGAAGGTCGGCATGCGCCCAAACTCCGTCACAAAGGCCACCAGCGTGTCCTGCAGCAGTCCCCGGGCTTTCAGATCCTTCAGCATTCCCGCCACCGGCTGGTCGAGAATCGGAGCATGCACCGAATACTGCTTCTCAATCGTTTTGTGCCCGTCCCAGTTCCCCACGCC
The DNA here is from genome assembly GCF_029946185.1 of Prosthecobacter sp. GTDB lineage: Bacteria > Verrucomicrobiota > Verrucomicrobiia > Verrucomicrobiales > Verrucomicrobiaceae > Prosthecobacter. Next base: position 28,230 of record NZ_JAQSEA010000309.1, on the reverse strand, counting down.
CTCGCCCATGGCGTAGGAGCCGTTGAAAAGCTGCACAAACCGCACCCCGCGCTCGATCAGCCGCCGCGCCAGCAGGCAGTTCTTCGCGAAGCCAGCCTTCGTCTCGTTGCTGTCATTCACGCCATAGAGATCCAGTGTTGCCTTGCTCTCGTCAGCCATGTTGCCGACCTCCGACGCCGCGATCTGCATCCGCGCCGCGAGTTCATAGGACGAAATCCGCGCCGCCAGATCGCTGTCCGCCGGATGCTCCTGTGCCTGCCTCTGATTGAGCAAATTCACAAAAGCACGCGTGTCACGGTCTGCCGCCTCACTCACACTGGCAGGGCGGATCAGATTGGGGATCGGCTTGCTCGCATTAAAGGCCGTGCCTTGAAAGGCCGCTGGCAAAAACGCCGAGTTCCAGTGTCGTGGGCCGATCTGCGGCACACCGCGCGGATCGGGAATCGCAACAAAGGCCGGCATGTCATCGCACTCCGAGCCCAGCGCATAAGTCACCCAGGAACCGATGCCGGGGAAGCCGTCTAGAATGAACCCCGTGCTCATCTGGTTCTCCGCCGGGCCGTGCGTGTTCGACTTGGCCGTCATCGAATGGATGAAGCACATGTCATCCGCCAGCTCGGCGATGTTTGGCAGCAGATCGCTGATCATCTTGCCGCTTTGTCCGCGTGGCTTGAACTCCCACAGCGGCTTCACCAGATTCCCCTGCGCCCCCTGGAAGGTGATCAAATCCGCCGCGCCCGGCAGCGGCATGCCATGCCGCTTCACCAGCTCCGGCTTGTAATCAAACGTATCCACATGGCTCATGGCCCCGGAGCAGAAAACCACGATCACATTCTTCGCACGCGGCTCAAAATGCGGCGCGCGTGGCGCGTACGGATGCGCAGGATCAATCAGCGGACGAATGGGGTCATTCGCCAGCAGGCCCTTCTGCGCCAGCAGCGAGCTCAAAGCAATGCTGCCCAGTCCGCTGACGCCTTGATTGAGAAAATTCCGACGGGAAAGAAGATGGTTTTGCATAACAGAATCAATACAGGGTCATGAACTCGCTCGTGTTGAACAGCGCGCGGCAGAACATCGCCAGCCCGTGCTGTGAAATGAGCTGCGTGGAAGCAGCCATTTCGTCCGCATTCGGATCGCGCTGGTAGGCCAGTTGAAACGCGCGTTTCACCTGTGCCGCAGCAGTCTTGCCTGCCTCCTTTTCAAGCCGTGCGGCCAGCAGCTCGCTCTGCTGCATCGCAAACGTGCTGTTCAGAAAATTAAGCGCCTGCAACGGCGTCGTGCTCGAGGTGCGGCGTGGGGCGATCTGCCCCGCATCCGGCACATCGAACGCCCCAAACGTGTCATCAAGCTGCACGCGTGGCTTGCTTTGGTAAACCATGCGTCGGAAAGTGTCAGGCCCAAATTCCTGCTTCGATTGATACACCTTCACGTAGTTGTCATTTGCTACAAACAGATCGAATCCCGGTCCGCCCATCGTCAGATCCAACACGCCGCTCACAGCGAGGATCGTGTCCCGCAATGGCTCCGCTTCGAGCCGCCGCGTGGGGAAGCGCCACAGAAACCGCGCCCCCGAATCCGCCAGCATGCCGGTGTCATTGGCCGTGCTCGACTGCCTGTAAGCCGCTGAGTTCATGATGAGCCGGTGCATCTCCTTCATGCTCCACCCGTGCTGCATGAACTGCGCAGCCAGCCAGTCGAGCAGTTCAGGGTGCGACGGCTTGCCACCATTGAAGCCAAGATCGCTCGGCGTATCGACGATGCCCGTGCCGAAATGATAATGCCAGAGGCGGTTCACCATCACCCGTGCCGTGAGCGGATTCTGCGGATCGGCCAGCCACTTCGCCAAAGCCATGCGCCGTTCGGCTTCCGGAGTGTCTTTGGGCAGGTCCAGTTTCACACCGAACTGAGCCAGCGCCCCCGGAGTGATTTCCTCCTGCGGCGTCAGCGGGTCACCGCGTTGCAGTCGGAAGGTCGGCCCCGGCTGCTCAAACCTGCCGAGATAGGCCATTGGGAAGGTGGTCAGCTCCTTCAGCCTACGCTGCAACACGGCACGGCTTTCGCTTTGCCGCTTCACATCAGCGGCATTCTCAGCCGAGACACCGCTCAAGGTTGGAATGTCGCGAATACGATCCCGATACTCCACGACCAGCCTGTCCACTGATGCCGCCACCGCTTGCCACACCTTTCCATCAAGCGAAGTCTCAATCACGTAATCCGTGGCGAGACGATCTTCATAGACCTTGCCCTTCTTTTCACCGCGATCCCGGCTCCACACCACGCTGCTAATGCTTTCCTCACGCGGCAATTCGATCTGCAGCCAGCCCTTGCCTGCATTCTTTGAAATCCAGCTTTTCGCATTGCCATACAGACCGTCGTTCGCATGCGCGATCTGATGAATCGGAATCGTGCCGTCGCTGAAAACATCCGAAGCCGTCACCTTCGCGCCGTTCTTCGCCAGCGCCACATTGTGTGGCTGCTTCCCATTCGAAAACACCTCCAACTCATCGATGCACGGCTGCCCGCCAATCGTCGCATGGATCGTGAAGCGGACAAACCGAGCCTTCACCGCGTCAAAGCTCTCGCGGTTCGCCAGATGCGTCACTGGTGCTCTCAAATGAGGCTGTGATGAAGGTTGAGCGCCGTCTGCCTCTTCAAACAATACCGCATCCGCAACAGTAGGTCCGCCGAGTTTGCCGCTGCGCAGGATAAGGATGGAATCCTTCGTCAGCGCATACGTTCCAGCATACTTGAAACCGCTCCAGCGCTTCTGCCCGGGAATCGCACCGCTGCCATCGGCAAATTGGCTCTGATTCACACTGGTAATCTCCTGCTGGTCGCCCTTCGTATTCGCATCGCCATCCACATCGAGAATGTAGCGCGCATCCTTCGCATGCGTGGTCCACGCCGCCCAAGACAGCCAGATACGCTGTTTGCCCGAAACACGCGGATTCCACGAAAAGAAATCCTGTGCCGCCGCATCCTTCTCCGCCTTCCAGTATCGATAGCTTTCGCCAAAATTGGGCAGGCGTGTCGAATCACCCGGATCTGCCGCCTGTCCCAATTCGGTGCCCGGAGAGTATTCGATCGGCTTGCCATTCGTGGGCTGTTCGATCTGCACGCAGCCAATGGCATCGGGCTTCGTCGGCGGAGGCAAATCATCATCCACCAGCACACGCCGTGTAAGTTGGGCACGTGGTTGGAAGCGTGCGAGTGCTGCATCCATCGCCGCGATCTCCGTCCGCACGCCTTCTGCCTGCTTCTGGCGTTGTTCAACATCCGCCGGACGCAGTTCACGCTCTGCATGCTGCACGCCTTCAAAGATGGCTCTCACGCGATAGTAGTCCGTCTGCAAAATGGGATCAAACTTGTGATCATGGCAGCGCGCGCAGCCAATCGTGAGCCCGAGAAAGGTGCTGCCCGTGGTGCTGACGAGATCATGCATTTCATCCGCCCGTTGGTTCGCCCGCAGCACCGGGTCCTGGCCCTTTACCTGATCCCAAGAGCCCGCGACGAGAAACCCCGTCCCTTCATCCGCTCCAAGCAGATCGCCCGCGATCTGCTCACGCACAAATTGGTCATACGGCTTGTCCTCATTAAACGCATGAATGACGTAGTCACGGTACGGCCACGCATTCGGCCTTGTGCGGTTCATTTCAAATCCATGGCTTTCCGCAAACCGCACCACATCCAGCCAGTGCCGCGCCCAGCGCTCGCCGTAGCGTGGCGATGCCATCAGGCGGTCCACTAGATGCTTGATGCTGGATGCCGGATCCTGGACGAATTCTTTTTCGAAGGCTGCGGCTTCTTCAGGGGTCGGGGGGAGGCCGATCAGATCAAAACTGGCGCGGCGGATGAATGTGCGGGCATCCGCAGGTGGATTCATCGCGAGGCTTTTCTCCTTCAGCTTCGCGCTGATAAACGTATCAATCGAACCATGCGGCGCGGCCTTCAGTGGCAGCAGCGACCAGTGAGTGACATCGCCCTTCGATTTCTCCTTGAGGACGATCTCCTGCGGCCACGCCGCGCCCATTTCGATCCAGCGCTTAATCAGATCGGTTTCGGCCGTGGAAAGAGATGGCTTCTTCTTCGGCATCTCTGCCTTATCACCCGCCGCTTCCGGCACGATCATCGTATAGAGCGATGACTCGGCTGCATTGCCCGGAACTAGCGCCGGGCCGTCGTCACCGCCTTTGAGCACATCGGCCAGCGTGCCCATGTTTAGACCGCCCTTCGTCGTCACGTCGTTATGGCATTCCACGCAGTTCTTCACCAGGATCGGCGCCACCTGCTCATGAAACAGCTTGGCCGCATCAGGTTCGGCAGCGAGGGCGCTGCTACTCGCGAGAGCAAATAAAAAATAGAAGAGTGATTTCATGCTGATTTCTTGGCTTTCGGCAGGGCCAGATCGGCCTCTGCGGTGATCAGGTGCTCGCGCATCGCTTTCGCTGCGGCGGCGGGGTCTCGTTTCTCAATGGCGTTCAGCACCGCAGCATGCTGTCGCGCCGCATTGTCCGTCGAGGTCCGGCTATAACCATGCTTCAGACTCGTTTGTATCAATTCGGAAAGAGAATGCAGCAGCAGCGAGGCAATCTGGTTCCCCGAAGCCGCCGCGAGTTGGCGATGAAACATCATGTCTGCCTCTACCGCAGTCTCAAAATCCTGCGTCTCCGCCAGCTCCTGCAAAGCCGCGCGCAGCCTGCGAATCTGCACGGGCGTGGCGTTTTCAGCAGCGAGCCTTGCATTCTCCGGCTCCAGCATGAACCGCACCTGAATGAGCTGCCGCAGCCGCTCTTTGTCATCCGGAATCAGCAGCGCCAGCGACCCGTTCAGCGGCTTGTGCAGCTTGTCCACGACCTTCGTGCCGACGCCATGCTTCACTTCCAGCAGCCCTTGCAACTCCAGCCGCTTCGTCGCCTCCCGCACGACGGGACGGCTCACACCGAGTTTCAGCGCCAGATCACGCTCCGGCGGCAGCCAGCCATCGCCGTCACTAGTTTCGTCACGGATTTCGGCGGCGATACGTGCGCAAACCTCTTCGACGAGGCTGCGCTGCGGTTTGATGGATGAAAAAGCCATGTGGTTAGAGGTCTTACCACTGGCCTAAACGCGTCGAATTTTGCGATTCTATCGCGAGGGTTTCAAATCTCAGATCGTCTGCGACGAATACCCACCATCCACCACCATCTCATGGCCGGTGATGAATGAGCTGCCATCACCCGCGAGCAGCAGGGCTGCGGCGACGAGTTCCTTGGCCTCACCAAAGCGGTTCATCGGCGTGTGGCCCATGATCTTGGCAACGCGGTCAGGCGTGAGCACTTTCTTGTTCTGCTCCGCAGGGAAGAAGCCGGGAACCAAGGTATTCACACGGATTCCAAGAGGTGCCCATTCGCGGGCGAGATTTTTGCTGAGATTGTGCACCGCGCCCTTGGACATGGAATAGGTGAACACGCGGCTCAACGGCAGCAGGCCGGACATGGAGCCGAGATTGATGATGGAGGCCGGGATTTTGTTATCCACGAAGTATTTGCCAAACACCTGGCAGGCGAGGAACACGCCCTTGGTGTTGATGTTCATGATCCTGTCGTATTCATCTTCTGGAATATCGAGGAACGGCGTTGCAGAATTCACGCCCGCACCATTGATCAGGATGTCGCAACCGCCGGAACGTTCGAGAACCTGATCAAGCAGGATTTGCAGGTCGGCTTTGCGGCTGGCGTCTGCGGAAACAAAGTAGGCCTGTCCGCCTGCGGCTTGAATGGTCTCCAGGCGCTTGTCAGCCTTGGTCTGATCGCGCCCGACGAGCACGACTTCCGCACCCGCAGATGCATAGCCTTCGGCGATGGCGCCGCAGAGTTCGCCGGTGCCGCCGATCACGACGGCGGTTTTGCCTTGAAGAGAGAAGAGTTCGAAGATGGAGGACATGGTGAGAAGCGCATCTATGGCGTGTCATCCCGCCGCCGCAAGCAGGCTGTCTCATCACTTTCGTCATCTTGACACCCTGCCTGCGGTGCTCTTCCGTACACACATGCCTTGGGGCCACATTCTCACCTTCCTTGCCGGCGTCCTAATCGGCGCGGCGTCGATTGTGATCTGGAAGCTGCTGCGCTTCGCCGCCGATCTGCGCGCCGCACGGCATGCGCTCGCCAGTTATGTGTACCCTGAGTGCGGTCTGGCGGACGAAAAAGCCCAGGAAGCCGTCGAAGCCTGCAAAAACCGCCTGCGCTGGCAAAAAAATCTCAATCCCGAGTGGCTGCCACCTCTCGTGGACGAAGTGCCGAAGCTCGTGCGCGAGATTGCAGCCATCTACCACCCCGGCAAACAGGAGGCCATGCTCGCCCCCGGCCTCAGCCAGTTCTCCCGCGCCGTGCATCTCGCCGCGATGGATGTGGCGGATTTTTTGCAAACTCGCTCCATTGGCCGTCTTGTGGATGTCAGTGCTAGCACCGCGTTGAAAACCTGGGAAATGACCCACAAGATCGCCAATCATGAGAGAATGCAGACGGCGAACAAATGGTACAAACGCCTGCTGCCCTACTGGCAGGTGCTGAGGTTCAAATCGCCCATCATGTGGGCGGGTATGGCCGTCTCCAATGTCGCCGCCCGCACGCTCCAGCCCGCAGTGATAGACATCATCGCGAAGCGTGCAATCGACCTGTACAGTGGACGCCTGGGCAAGGGTAGCAACCCTCCGCCCGCAGCCGTCCTCATCCCCGCTGAACGTGAACTGCCGCCAGGGCCGATGTGATTACTTCTTCTTGCCTTTCAATGCAGCCAGATACGCTACCACGTCACGAATTTGCGGCTTGGTGAGGATGCCGAGCATGGGGGGCATGATGGTCATGGGCGGGGTGATGGTGGCGATTTGAGCGCGAGGGAAGGTTTGGGTTTTGCCATCAGGGAGTCGCAAAGTGACTTGTTTTGCGTCTTCTTTCTCTAAAACGGCGGATATTGCCTTGCCGTCTTTGGTGGTGAGAGAGACGAGGCCGAAGCCGGGGGCGATCTGGGCGAGGGGATTGAGGAGGGATTCGAGGATGTATTTGCGGTCTTTTTGGCTGCCGATGGTTTTGAGGTTGGGGCCGACCTGGCTGCCTTCCTTGGCTTCGATGGTGTGGCAGGCGATGCAGTTGGCGGCGATGTTGTTGGTGACGATGTCTTTGCCACGGGTGGCGTCTCCACCTTCGAGGAGCTCAGTGGAATTGAGCTGCAAGGTGGCGAGTTTGGGTTTCAAAGCTTCCCGAGTTGAGGCGGCTTCGAGGATGTCGAGTTGGATGGAGGCGGGGGCTTTGTTTTCGATGAGAAGATCGAGCCAGTGGGTGATGACGGTGTCGTCTTTGGACGTGGCGAGGAGTGAAAGTGCAAGCTGCTGCGTGGTTGTGTCACTTTTTGCAAGAAGGGCGGCTGCTTCGGTGATGGCGCGGTCGGGCTGGTGGGTGAAGAGCTGGTGCAGGGCTTCGCGGCGGAGCTCGGGGGGGGAGGTTTTGGCGAGGGAGAGATCGAGGGTGGCGGCGAACTCGGGGGTGGCAGCGTGCTGCGATGCCATGAGTTTCAGTGCTTCGGCGCGCAGGGTGCTGCGTGCGGATGTATCGGAGATGATCTGCTGCAGTACGCTTGCAGGGACTTGCAACTGAAGCTGAGTGAGGAGTTCGACGGCTTTGGCTTTGAGTTCGCCGTCTTGGATGGCGAGGAGGGCGTCGAGGTTCGGTTGTAGCAAATCGGCGAAGGCTTTGGCATCGCGTGGCGAGTTTTCGTGGGCCGTGCCGTCAATGCGATCGAGACGTGGGGGATGGGTGAAGGTGAGGAGGGTGTCGAGTGCTTCTGCTTGCAACGGGGTGCGCTGCAATGCGGCTTTGATGATGGGTTCGGCGATGCCGAGGCGGAGGCAGGCGTTTAGGCCGCGGCTGGTGGGGCGCTGGGTGAGGGCGGGGAGGGCTGCTGGGATGCCGACGTCGTCGTAGATGGCGCGTTCGGCTTCGGGGGCGAGGGTTGGATTTGTGAGGAAATTGGCAACGAGTGGCGAATTTTGGCGGGCGAGCGCAAGGAGGCAGCAGAGGGACTGTTTGTCGTTCAGGTGCTTGGCGAGGGTGGCTTCGTCGGCGCAGCCGGCGAGGCCGGTGACGATGGCGTGGCGCATGTAGGGATCGGCGCTTTCCTTGGTGGCAAGCTTGAGCAAGGCTTGGACTGCGGTGGGTTCTTCGAGCTTGCCGAGGGCTATGGCGGCGTGGAAGCGGACGCGCTGGGAGGGATGGGTGAGGAGGGGGACGAGAGGGGTGCCGGAGGTCTTGATATCGCCGAGTATTTTGAGGACATTTGTGACGATCTCTGTGTCGGATTCGGCAAGAAGCGGGGTCAGAGAGGTGGCTTCGACCTTTTTTGCGCGCATGCCCTGGCCGAGACCCCAGATGGCGTGGATGCGGGCGAGTTGGTTTGCCTTTTTGTCGTGTGCTGTTTTTTGCAGCAGGGTGTAATCACCTTTTTTGACAAGGGTGAATTGGGCGTGGAGGCGGACGCGTTGGTCGGGATTGGCGAGGTGGGTGGCGTCGAGGTTGTCGGAGTTGAGGAGTTTTTGGGTTTCCTGGCGCTCGGTGCTGTTTTTGCCGGTGGGGTCGTCGGCGAACCAGATGGCGCCTTTTTGATCGAGGGGGTAGCCGCCGTCCCAGTCGGCGATGATGAGCTCGCCGGTGGGGGCCATGGCGAGGCCGATGCCCATGAGACCGCTGTGGATGAGGCGCTCGTTTTGCATCTTGAAGGTGCTGCCGGAGGGGACGATCTGGAAGGCAGTCATCTGGCCGGAGGGGAACTGGTCGAGGATGAAGTGGCCGCGCAATGATGCGCCGAGGGCGGTGCCGGGTTCGTGGATGAATCCGGCGGGGCCGTTGGAGTAGTTGGCGAGCGGTGGTGTGATGAAGAGGGGCTGGCCGGGATGGGCGGGCTGCCAGATGCCGTCGCGCATCCAGCGGCTGGCGGATTTTTGATACTGATGGCTGCAGCGCCAGCCGGAGTCGCTGCGCTCGGTGATGTAAACGAAACGTTCGCGCTCGCCGGGCATGTCGGCGTCGTTGTCCACGCCGAACATGTTGCCGTAGTTGTCGAAGGCGATTTCCTGCACGTTGCGGAGGCCGTGGGCGAAGACTTCGAACTGGGTGCCGTCGGGCTCGCAGCGGAGGACGCAGCCTTCGTGGGGGTAGTCGAAGTGTTTGCCTTCCTTGCTGGTGACGTTGACGCCTTTGTCGCCGATGCTCCAGTAGATGCGGCCGTCGGGGCCGATGCGGGGGCCGTGCATGTCGTGGCCGGCGTAGGCGATGTGGATGCCGAAGCCGTGGGCGACGATTTCGCGTTCGTCGGCGACGCCGTCGTCGTTGGTGTCGCGGAGGCGGATGAGGTCGGGGGCGACAGTGACGTAGACCCAGCCGTCGTGATAGAGGATGCCGGCGGCGATGCCGGTGACGACGCTGTTGAAGCCTTCGGCGAAGACGGTGAGTTTGTCGGCGGTGCCGTCGTGGTCGGTGTCGCGGAGCTGGTAGATGCGCTCGCTGTGTACGGTGAGGTCTTTCCAGTCGATGGAGCCGTCTTTGTTGTGGTCGGCGAGGGAGCCGCGTGGGAGGCGGGTTTTGCCGGGGGCGAGCTCGCGTTTGAGGAAGGCTTCTTTTTCTTCGACGCTGGTGAGGGCGACGTCATCGGGGATCCACTGGGTGTGCTCGCGGATGTCGAGGTCGGCGACTTTGCGGCGGGTGGTGGCGGAGATGTAGATGCGGCCCTGGGGATCTGCGGTGACAGCGACGGGATCGGGGACGTTGAGGGTGCCGGACCAGCGGTGGAGTTCGAGGGGGGATTTGATGGGCGCGGACTTGGGCGCCTTGACTGGTTTTTCCTCAGCGGCGGCGCAGGGGAGGGCGAGCAGTGCGGCGAGGGCGAGGTGACAGAGGTTTTTCATGAAAGGGGCCTGAGGAGAAAGTTTCAGGTTTAAAGTTTGAAGTTTGAAGTTGGGCTTCGTCTGCCTTGCAAGATTGGATCGAGTGGCCGGGGTGGTGAAGGCTGAGAAACTGGGGCGTCGGTGGGGGATGGGACGTTCGATTTTGCCGCAGAGGGGCGGTGAGGCAGAGGGAGCAGAGGTGGGGAGTTTACGGTGGTTTACGATTGTTGACGGTGGTTTGGCCGGAGTTCCAGAAGGGAATGGCCGAAAGAGAGGAAAGAGGGTGAAAAAATTTCAGGGCCGAAGAGTTTGAAAACCGCTGAGGATGGACGGACGCAGAGGTGTGATTCAGATGTTTTTTTTGTGGGGCTCCTTGCTCGTTTCGTGGAGGTGCACTGATAGAAGTGGATGGATGCATTTGTTCTTGCTGCTGCGCGGGGCAGCCATCAAAGTCGGGTGTGTTCGCTGTTGCGAGTGCTTGTCCCGAAAATCCAACCTACATTCTTATCATGAGTCAGATTGTTCCTCTTATCAGTTCCGGCATTGCCGGTCCTCTCGGTGTTCTTCATCTTCCGCGTCTGTGGCAGAAGGCTTCTTTGGCTGCTGCTGGCAAACTGCATGCTGATTATCCGGGCATCGGCTGCGGGTATGACCAGATGACGCTGGATGCGCTGGGCATCAACATTGAGACGTTCAAGACGTTCATCGCGACGAAGCCGAGCTATCCGCAGCTTGAGAGCTGGGTGAAGGCGCAGCCGGGAGTGAAGCTGACGAAGGGTGATTTGTACAAGCACAATCAGGCGATCTTGGGGTACATCCATGATGATGCGACGCGGAAGACGATTCTGGATGCGGATGGTGTGGCTGATGACGGTAGCGTGAGCCCGGGTGCGGTGGATCTGAACAACTTGGACGACTGGCACATTTTCTGGGCGCAGGAGATCAAGTAACCGCGAAGCGGTGAAGTGAGTTTGAGAACCCCGTTTGCCGTGAGGCAGGCGGGGTTTTTTTGTGTGGAATGATGAATGAAAAATTAAGAAGGATGAACTGAGGCGAAGGGATGGCCGAAAGAAGGGAAAAGGGTGAAAAAATGGTGAGGGTTCGTGTTTGCCTGTGAGTGAGGGGTTGTGGTGTTGCGGAGGTGTTGAGATAGGCAAGGGAATGGATTGGCAGAGGAATGGCCTGAAGTCTGATATCCGAAAGGCGGTGATCTTGGCAGGGATTGCGTGAGGTGGTTTGCGTGGAAAAAGATGCGGGGGCTTTGGGTTGGGATTTTTTGGTGGTGTTTCGACCCGGCCAATTTTTGCTGAAACGCGATGAGAGACTGATGCTGAATCCTGACGGTCGGCTGCTTGTGATTCGAACCTCTCACTCCCATGAATTCTTCTCTTCCCATGATCCAGGCTCTTCAGGTTTTTGCAGCGCGTGCGGCTGGTGGTGTGCAGGCTGAGTCGCAGTCGTCTTTCCGGAACTTCCTCATCGTTGCGCCGGGTTCGGTGGGAGTCGCCACGGCGCCGGATGAGAAGGTGATGGAGCTGGCACGGCATCTGAACCAAGAGGGGTATGCTTATGTGGCGCGGCCGAACCAGAAGCAAATGGAGGACGATCCGTCTGGGGTGCGCTATCTGCCGTTGAGCCATCAGCTGCCGGCGTTTGGGGTGATGACGGCGGTTATTGTGATCGGTGATCCGCTCTGGGCTGCACTGGCGGCGGCTACTTATCCGGAGGCGGATATTTTTTTGATGTAGGACGAGGGAGGGGAGCCGGAGGGATGGCCGCAAAGAGACGCAAAAAGAGGTGAGAAAAAATGTGACCGCGACTGCTTGATGAGTGCTGGTGCCGGGTCGTGAATGGAACGGGACTTTTTTAACCGCTGATTTGACGCTGATAAGAGGCTGATCAAGGCATTCAGAAAATGCCGGATTCAGCGATGAGATTATTGTAAGCGTTTTTTGTTTCTACCCCAGAGGCCATGCCGAGGGCACAGAGGGGCCAATTCATCCATTTTTTTTTCGGGTTCATTCCTTGGTGTTTTTCTGTGCGCTCTGTGGTGAAATGTTTGGAGGACCGGTCATGGGCGATGGCGCTGGGTGGTTTGTTTTTGCCGCAGAGGGGCTGAGAGGCGGAGGTGGCAGAGATTGAATGGGATGGTGAGGTCCTCTTTGTGGGGAAATGAATGGGGCGGAGAGAAGAGTTTTTAACCGCTGATTTGACGCTGATTTGACGCTAATGAAGGCATGCAGAAAATGCCGGATACAAGATTGTGATCCGATTCTTAAACAGCGGCTAAGGCTGTGATTGTGGGGGCATGGACGATGGCGCTGGGGGCGTTCGTTTTTGCCGCAGAGGGGCTGAGAGGCGGAGGGGGCAGAGATTGAATTGACGGTGAGGTCTTCTATTCGTTGCGGGAAATACGCGGGGCTTCAACTCAAGGAGCCAAGTTGAAAAGAGAGGCGGCCCGGCTTCCCCTGAAAGTCAACCGGACCTACGACGCAGATGAGAACAGGGCTGGAATTCCACTGGCTCTACACATGCCCGCCAACTGTTTGCCGAGACGGACGCGGGTGCCGCGAAGGAGAGTATTCTGGACGTTCAGGATTGTTTTTCAATCCCACATCGTTTCTACCCCGTTCTCGGCTACTTTGAGAATGGCCTGGCCGCAGCGGGGGCAGTTCTCGCTACGGTTCCAGATCTTGATAGGGTGAGACTTGCTTTGTTCACACCTGGGCTTGTACCGGCGGGGTGGAGTTGAAAGGAGGTTTTTTACCACCAACGCATCTTGCAGTGTCTCGCAGGTTTCACAGTAGATCGTCGTCGTGGCCGCGAGCATGCCGCAGTCCTCGCCACCGGAGACATGCCCCTCCAGCCCACAGGCAGGGCAGATGAAGTCTTGTAGCATTCCCATGGTGCGTTAGTTGGTGAGAGGTTTGGATGGATCATGCGAATCAGCTTCATCCAGGCTGCGGCAGATTCACTTTTTACGGTTCAGTAAACGGCATCCGTGGCGGTGCGGTGTTCCACATGAGCTGCACTTCTTCGGGAGTGAGGCCGTAGGCTTGATTGATGAGGTCGCTGAGGGTGCGTTCGAGCTGGAGCATTTCGGCGGCGAGAGTGCGGGCGGGGTCGATGCTGCGGAGGTACTCGGCACGCAAGGCTGCGAGACTGGCGGCGGTGAGCGGCTGGCTTTTGCCACGGAGCTTTTTCACTTCGGCGATGAAGGCATCGGAATCGAGCTCGGTCAGGGCTGCGAGTTTCTGACTGGGCTTCTCGATGGCGTATTCCACGCGCAGCCAGTCGAGCACGGTGTGCTGAGTCTGCTGCTGGCTGGCGGTGATGTCGATGAGGCGGCTCACGGCGGTCTCGACGGCGGTACGCAATGCATCCGAAGGCAGTGCAATCGGAATGGATTCGAGTACTGTGGGATTTGGTGCGAGCGCTTCGTCTTTCATGTGCGGCAAATGCCGCCAGTTGTGCCACCACATGAGCGGTGAGTTCAAGACGGCCAGAAGATACAAGTCTCCAGTTGGGATAAACCCAGTCTTGTTGTTTCCGTAAGTAGCGACTCGGTCCAAAGAGTAACACGGATGGAACTGTATAAGTTGAAAGTAGATTTTCGGTTGCTCAAAGAGTGCGTAATAGGCGCAAGGACGCAGTTCCCACCAGTTACGACCTTGGTCCTGACGCTTCCGCAAGCCCTCCTCGAAGGATTTAAGATGTGCATGGATCGCCGGATATTCAGAGGCGAAAACATTCTCTGCATTTTGGCCAGCGTTCCTCCATGGCCATGCTTCATCGGCACTCGATTTGAGAACCAACATCCAAACCGGACTCGGTTCACTAACCCATCTTCCGACATCACTCCCACGGAAAAACGGCTTGATGAGTTCAGCCGAGCGTGGGTCTTCATTTATCAAACGGTTCTTAATCTCAGTCGAAAATAGATACGCCTCATTGAGTCCAGTCTTGATTCCTGTGATTGGCTTGCTGCCGACATATTTCGTTAGCGAAACTGCAGTGCTTCGGATTTTCTTGAGCAGTCCTATTACTCCTCCTGATTCAAGCTGCCATTCCGCTGCGCCAAGTGAGGACACATCCATCTCCGCGCCTTCTTTTTCGATCTGGACGCTGAGATCGTCGATGCGAAGCTGCTCGCGGGGGATGGTGCAGAGGCGGGCGGTTTTGGGCTTCTCTTCGCTGGTGGGTTTTTCGGCGACGATGATGCAGGGGAAGACATCGGCCTCTTCGAAGATTTGCTTGGCATGGCCGAAGTCCACGACGCTGCGAATCCAGGTCTGATCGCGGAAAAAGCGGCGCAAAGGCTCGCCGTATCCGGCTTTCATCCATTTGTTGGTGACGATGTAGGAGAGCTGGCCGCCGGGCTTGAGCAGACGCTGGCCGAGTTCGTAGAAGTACACGTACAGATCCGCCATGCCGTGGTAGCTGGCGTAGTGCGCTTCGAGCCAGGGCTTGTAGGGTGTGAGGAGTTCCTGCCGCACGTACGGCGGATTGCCCACGACGACATCGAAGCCGCCCTGGGCGAAGACTTCGGGGAAGGCGGACTGCCAGTCGAAGGCCTTGGGATGCACGGAGGAGTCGCTGACGACGCTGTTGCCTTCGCGGATGCTGTGATCGAGGCTGGTTAGGCGCTTGCCATGGGCGGCGGTTTTGATCCAGAGGCTGAGCTGGCAGATCTGAATGGCCTCGGCGTTGAGATCGACGCCGTAGATGTTGTGCTGGAGGATCTGGCGGTCGAGATCGAAGAGGGTGCGGTGGCCGCGCAGTTCTTCCAGTCGTGCATTGGACACTTCGTAGTGGGCGTGAAGCTGGTCGAAGGCTTCGATGAGGAAGGCACCGCTGCCGCAGGCGGGATCGAGAATGCGTAGGGTCTTCAGGACCTCCTGCCACTGCTCCCAGAAGCGGATGAGCGCTTTGCGCTGAGGTTCATTGAGAGCGGGAAGATCGTAGGCGTTGGGATCGGTGAGCGTCTTTTTGGCCGTGCCTGTGGCGGCGGCTTCTTCGGTGATGCGCAACACCTCAAAGCGAGCACGCAGCACGGCACCGAGTGTTTGCTCAACGATGTAGCGGGTGATAAAGGCGGGGGTATAGAACGCGCCTTCCTTTTTTCGGCGTGTCTTGGCCTGCTTGTCATCGACGATGACGCTGTCATCACGCTCCAGGTCCTGGCGGAGGCGTTCGAGGTCGGTGATGGACTGCTCGAAGATGTGGCCGAGGATGTCCACGTCGATGACGGGACGGATTTCCTGGCTGTCTGAGGCCTCCGCCATCTCGCGGGCCGGACGGTAATCGTAGTCGGCGAGATCGCGGAAGAGCGCGCAGACTTCATCCGGCACGGTGAGGGTGTCGAGGCCCGCGTCATGCGCGAAGAGGCCACCGTTGTAGGCGGGGATTTTCAGTCCGGCATTGCCGACATCGACGGAGCGGAAGAGGCCGCGAAAGTTTTCCCAGATGGGCCGGGGATTGTAGGGATCGCTGTGCTCGAAGGCGTGGCGTACGGTGTTGGGCGGGAGCAGGACGCGGTCTTCGCAGAAGGAGCAGAAGAGAATGCGGTCGAGCAGCTTCTGGGTGCAGCGCAGGATTTCATGTGGCTCCACCTGAGCATTGGCGATGCGGAGACGGCCGAAAACTTCCTGGCGGATGTCGGCGTAGAGGGCGTAGAATTTGTTGGTGAGTTCACGCCCGGCGGACTCGGACGTACGGAGCAAGGCATTGAGATGGCTCTCGCCCAGCGCAGGCACGACGCGTTCCGCGCCGAGGAGGAAGACGAAGCGCTTCAACAATGCTGCATCGCTGGCGAGGCGTGTGGTCTCAAAGCGCTCGTAGGTGTGCTGGTTGGAGCCTTTGTGATACAGCCGCGTCTCCCGCATGGAGGTGACGATGATCCAGTCACAGGGAAGATTGATGGCGTAGCGATAGGCCTGCTCCACGGCGGACAAGCGACGGCCAGAAAAGGGGCGATCCAACGGATCGCGCGTGCCTTTGCCCTCGACGGCGACGATGAATTTTTTTGTCTCGGTGGTGAAGCGTCCGAGAGCGGCATCTGCGAACTGGCCGTCCACCTCGACATGGGTTTCACGCAGCAAGGTGAAGCTGTCTCCAGGACCGGCAGGGCTGGTGTAACCGAGGAGCTGGCCGAAGATGTCGGAGAGGAACTCAGGGAGGAGGGCGGTTTCCTTGAAGGTGTCCGCCTTGCCGGATGAGATGAGGTCAGCCCAATGCTGGAGGCGTGGCCGTGCTGCGTCGATGGACTCCGGCAGGGTGAAGATGTGCACCTGCTGACGGATGAGCTCGGGATTGAAAAGGGGCTTGGTTTCGACGGCCATGGGTTGTTTTGCTTACCAAAGGTGGGGATGATTCGGATGGCAAGGGAAACGGAGGATGAGGGGAGGCTGGCGGAGTGGTGGCTGGGATTTTTTTGGATGATCAGTGCATGAAGGTGACGGCTGGGTGGCTGGACGGATTGTGTCACCGCTACGCGGTTCCACGGAGTGGAAACTAGCACGCATGCGTGGTCCGTGGGTTGGCACCCACGGCTACGATGATGCCAGCCCTACGGGCTTTCCGATCTGCTGATGGTGAAGCGTGGCGATTGGAGGTTCTTGGCTCCAGCGTGAGCTAGCTCGCCCTTTCAGGGCTCACGGCTTTTTGTTCGCGTCCCCAGGGCGTTGTCCTGGGCTGCGGTAAGTCGCGCCGTTGGCGCTGATGAGCCCAAGACGTCGCTGCTGGAATGCGGAAGGAAGTGGAACTGGGAGACGTTCGGCGGCGGTTGGAGGCCCAACTGGCCCTACCTTCGCGTTATGGATGGCCGCATGCCTAGGGCAAGTAGCGAAGTGCTTGCAACGCGAATGGCGAGGGTATTTGCGAGCCTGGGGCGATGGGGGGGGCGCTGATCGACAGACAGGAGTGTCTGTCGTACTTCAGATGCCGGCGGATAATGCGGGAGGAATCACTGATTCCAACGCGAATGGTTGGGAATGGCCGTGAATTGACTTGAATGGCGAGGGGTATTTGGGGGCCGAGAAGGATGGGGGGGCGCTGATCGACAGACAGGAGTGTCTGTCGTACTTCAGATGACGGCGGTTAATGATGGAGGAATCACTGATTCCAACGCGAATGGTTGGGAGTGGCCGTGAATTGACTCGAATGGCGAGGGGTATTTGCGGGCCGGGGAGGATGGGGCGCGCTGATCGACGGACAGGAGTGTCTGTCGTACTTTAGATGCCGGCGGCCATGACTTTCATCCAGCGCATGCGGAAGGAGGAGTTTTCTTCCATGAGCTGGGCGGCGATGGTGGTGGAGAGCTGGGTGAGGCCGGTGAGGCGGGCGAAGGCGGCGGTGTTTTCCTGACGACGGTAGTAGTCGGTGGAGTCGGTGACTTGGGTGCCGAGGGACTGGGCGATCTCGACGAGGGACTCGGGGGTGAGGCTGTCGAGGGGGAGGGAGAGGGTGCCGCGATCGAGGCTGACGCTGATGGTGGTGCCGACGGCGTTGCAGGTGATGCGGCCGGTGAGCTGGCCGCCTTCGCGGCGGGTGATGGTGCCGGTCCAGGCTGTGCGGGCGAGGTCGTTGGTGAGCTGGCGGATGAAGTCGCGGGACTGGGTGTAGAGGTAGAGGCGGCCGTCGAGGGCGGTGCGGACGTCTGCGGTTTCGAGGCGGGTGCTGGTGAGGAGGTCGATGGCGCGGGTGTAGTCGTAGCCCTGGACGAGGGAGGGGACGAGGGCGTTGACTTCGGCGAGGAGCTCGAGATCGGACTGGCGACGTTTTTTGTCGTCTTCCAGCTGTTGCTGCTGGTTTTCGAGGGTCATGCGGGAGATCTCGCGCTGGAGGCCGGATTCCATGTCTTTGATGAAGCTGAGGAAGGCGCCGCTGGTTTTAAGTTTTTTGCGGGTCTGCTGGACTTCGGTGAGGGCGGTGCGGAGCTCAGAGATGGTGCCGGAATTCTTGGGCTGCAGGGCGGTGCGGACGAGGGCGAAGTCGGGCGTGTACCGGGCTACGAGGGTGCTGTAGAGGGAGAGCCAGTCGAGGGAGGCGGCGGGGGTGCTGGCGGGGGCCTGCTTGGTGTCGGGGAGATGCTGCTGGAAGTATTCGAGTTCCTGGGCTCCGAGGAGGGCATCGCCAAAGTGCCATTCGGCGAGGCCGTGGACGAGGTAGCCGAGGATTTCTTCGTTGGTGGTCTTGTAGCCGAGGGAACTGAGTGGGGTGCCGAGGCCTAAATTCTTGGACATGCGCTCTTTGAGCTTGGCGAAGAAGGGGGCGAGGCCGTTGAGGTCTGGGGTGGTGGCGAGCTGGGCGAAATGGGCGGCGGCTTCTTTTTTACTGCCGAGGATGATGCTGCACAGGGAGGCATTGAAGTGAGCCCAGTTTGCGGTGGGCTGGAGCATGTCCTTGGATTCGACGAGCTTGGTGAATTTGTGTTCGGCAGTGGCGTACTGCCGGTCTTCGAGCATGGCCTGACGGGCTTCGGTGAAGCGTTCGGAGACGGTTTTTTTGTTGGCTTTGTCGGCGGTGAGGGTGATGCCGGTGCCGTCGAGTTCGCTCTCATTGGCGGTGGCGAGCTGGATGGCTGCGCGGACGTTGCGGCGCTCGCCGCCTTCGCGGAGGAGCCAGCCGATGCCGTAGGCGACGATGATGGCGGCGGCGGTGAGGCCGATGAGGCGGGTGCGACGGGTGACGAGGCGGCGGCGGACGCTGCCGCGATCAAGGAGGCCTTCGGCGAGGCGCATTTCATCGACGACTTCGGCGTAGTTGGCGAAGCGGTCTTCGGGGTTGAAGGAGAGCATGCCGTTGATGACGTGCTCGGTGCGGGGGGAGAAGCGGAGGCCGGATTCGCCGAGGGTGACGCGCTTGGACTTGATGCGGCGGAGGTCTTCGATGGCGCTGGTGTCCGCCTTGTGGGGCGGATTGCCGGTCATGGCATGGTAGAGGGTGGCGCCGAGGGAGAAGATGTCGCTGCGGTAGTCTTCTTTGTTTTCGATGACTTTTTCGGGGGCGACGTAGTAGGGGGTGGCCCACATTTCGCCGGACTGGTCGCCGCCACGGTCAACGAAGAGGGCGAGGCCGAAGTCCACGACTTTGGCGGTGCCGGTCTCGGTGAAGAGGATGTTGGCGGGTTTGACGTCGCGGTGGATGAGGGTGAGCTGCTGGGCGGCGCGGAGGCCTTCGGCGACTTCGCGACCGATGCGGAGGGCTTCGTCTTCTTTGAGGTGGCCTTCGCGGCGGATGCGCTGCTCGAGGGAGCCGCCGCCGACGAGCTCCATGGCGATGTAGAAGTAGCCCTGGTCATAGCCGACGGAGTAGAGCTTGATGACGTTGGGGTGGGTGACGTTGGCGGTGATGTGGGCCTCGCGGCGGAACTGCTCGAGCCGGATGGAGTCGCGGGAGTACTGGCGGTTGAGGATTTTGAGGGCGACGCGGCGGCCGAGGGTTTCGTCTTCGGCTTCGAACACGCGGCTCATGCCGCCTTCGCCGATCTGGCGGACGATCATGAACTGATCGAAGCGGCGGCGGACGCGGACCATCTGACCGCAGAAGGGGCACTTCAATTTGGTGAAGGGCTCGAGGGAGGTGACATCGATCTGCCGCTGACACACCGGGCAGGTGCTGAGGAAGGACTGTTCTGGAGGGGCTAGAATCAAAGTGACGGCTATTGGCAGTAGCAGGGACGCATTGGATATGCCAGAAATTACAGTTTGCCTTATTAATTTGAATCTTGAGTTTGTCGGGTGGATTGGCTCATCAGTGAAACAGTGGATATTGGAGATCGTTTCGACAAACACCTTGCGAGGCGTTTGCCGGATATGTCGCGGTCGCGTTTGCAGGACTTGATCAAGGAGGGGCATGCGACGCTGAATGGGAAAGCCGTGAAGGCGGGGGCCACGGTGCGGAGCGGGGATGCGGTGAGTCTCACGGTGCCGGATGTAGCGGAGGTGGAGATCAAGGCCCAGAACATTCCTTTGACGATTTTGTATGAGGACAGCGACATTGTGGTGCTGGACAAGGCGTCGGGGCTGGTGGTGCATCCGGCGGAGGGGAATCCGGACGGGACGCTGGTGAATGCGCTGCTGCACCACATTGAGGACCTGAGCGGGATCGGTGGGGAGATGCGGCCGGGGATTGTGCACCGGCTGGATAAGGACACGAGCGGCTGCATGGTGGTGGCGAAGAATGACATCGCGCATCGGCGGCTGACGGAGGCGTTTTCGGAGCGGCGGATTTCGAAGATCTATCTGGCGGTGGTGAACGGGGTGCCGAAGGAGGAGGGGGGGCGGCTTCAGACTTCCATCGGGAGGCATCCGGTGGACAGGAAACGGATGAGCAATTTGCTGGATGGGGCGGGGAAGGATGCGGTGACGGAGTGGACGAAGCTGGCGGTGGACCAGGGGTGTGCGCTGATCCAGTGCCGACTGCTGACGGGGAGGACGCACCAGATCCGTGTGCACATGCGGGAGTCTTTGCAGTGTGCGATTTTGGGGGATCCGATTTATGCGAATCCAGCGAAGCAGCGGGTGCAGGTGCCGCGGCTGATGCTGCATGCGTGGAAGCTTTCGTTTAACCATCCGATCCATGATCAGCCGCTGGCTTTTATGGCGAAGCTGCCGGCGGAGTTTGAAGGGTGGACGAACCTCATGCAAAGCTAGCGGCCACCTCTTTTACACCATGCTCAAAGTTTACGCTTACTCCGGATGTTCCACCTGCAAGAATGCGATCAAGTGGCTGAAGCAGCGCTCGATTGATTTTGAGGAGGTGGCGATTCGGGAGACGCCGCCGTCGGTGGGGGAGCTGAAGGTGATGCTGGGGGCGTATGAGGGGGAGCTGCGGCGGCTGTTTAATGTGTCGGGGATGGATTACCGGAGTCTGGGGCTGAAGGATACGCTGCCGGGGATGAGCACGGAGGAGGCGCTGGGGATGCTGGCGGGGAATGGGAATCTGGTGAAGCGGCCGTTTGCAGTGGATGCTGGGAGGCAGATTTTTCTGGTGGGGTTTAAGGAGGGGGAGTGGGAGAAGGCGCTGGTGGGTGAGTGAGCCGATGGACGTTCGAGAGCGGCGCTGAAGCGCCGCACTCCGGGGACGCTGGCGCGTGGTCTGAGAAGGCTGGTGATGGCGGAGCGCTGATCGACGGACAGGAGGGGCTATATCGAGAGCGGCGCTGAAGCGCCGCAGTCCGGGGACGCTGGCGCGTGGTCTGAGAAGGCTGGTGATTGCGGAGCGCTGATCGACAGGCAGGAGTGCCTGTCGTACTTTCCGGAAAGGGCGCGTTCTTTGGATGAGCCGCGTTAGTTTGCGGAGGCGGCTTGTTCTTTGAAGAACTTGGCGATCAAGGCGGGGGCTTCTTCGGGGAATTTGTGGGTGCCTTGATGGATGAAGGCGATGAAGGGGGCACCGACTTTGGAAGGGAAGAGGGTGCTGTCTTTGGCCCAGGGGGTGCCTTCGGGGGCGCATTGATTGATCTGTTTGACCTTGGCCATGGCGAGCTCCTGCCATGCGTATTTTACCAAAGGGTCCTGGGTGCCGGCGATGTGCATGCAGGGTTTGGGTTTGAAGGGGGTGTCTTTGAGGCGGACGGAGGTGGCGGCGGATGGGGCGACGGCGCAGAGGACATCTGGGCGGGTCTGCCAGAGGAGGTAGGTGAAGCCGCCGCCGTTGGAGTGGCCGGTGGAGAAGATGCGTTTGGGGTCGATTTTGTAGTGATCTTTGAGGTGGGCGAGGACGGCGTCGAAGAGTTTTAGATCGCGATCTTCCTGAGCGCCTGCGCTGTGCTGCCAGCCGGGTCTCTTGCCTTCGGGGTCGGTGAGCTGGCCGGGGGTGTTGAGGCCTTGGAGATAGATTGAGATGGCCTCGGGCCAGAGTTTGTACATGGGAATACTGCGGCCAATCTGCATGGCGTTGCCGCCGTGGCCGTGCCAGACGAAGACGACGGATGTGGGCGTTTCCTTGGCGGTGGGCGGTGTGTAGATGAAGCCGCTGCGTGGGACGCCGTCCACGGTGAGGTTCAGGGCTTGCATGCCCTGAGGTAGCTGAACCTGGGCGGAGCAGGTGGTGAATACGGCCAGGAGGGCGAAGAGAAAGTAGCAGAGGCGGTTCATGAGGTGTTGAGGCTGGCTGTTCAACGCGATGGCTTCGTGAAAGTTGCAGGGGGCTTGTGTTGAGCTAGAATCTCAGATCATGAGTTTCGCAGCCGTCGCTATTCCTGTCATCACCCCGCCTGGTCAGGGGCGGATCGTTCGTGCGTTTGGTGAGGAGGTGGAGTTTGTGCTGACTGGCGAGCAAACGGGAGAGCGCTTTACGCAGTGGATCGAGACGACACCGCCCGGGGTGGGGCCACCGCCGCACTACCACACGCTGGAGGATGAGAATTTCTATGTGATGGAGGGTTCTCCGGAGTTCTTCCATGATGGGCGCTGGACGGCGGTGACGGCGGGGAGCGTGGTGTTTATGCCGAAGGGGGAGGTGCATGCGTTTCGCAATGCGGGGACGACGACGCTGAAAATGCTGATCACCACGGTGCCGTCGGGCTTTGAGACGTTTTTCACGCGATGTGCTGAGGAATTTGCCAAGGAGGGCGGGCCTGATATGGCGCAGATCACCGACATTGCCGCGAAGCACGGCATTCATTTCGTTCATCCGTAGACTTTTCGCCCAGGGCCGTGTCCATCATCGCCTCTCCGACCGGTTCGGCTGCTGGTGTACCCTTGCAATATAATCTGGCGGCAGTTCCTCGACTGGAATCCAAATCACCGCCCAGCCATAAAAGAGGCCCATTTCCCAGATTTCTTTGTAAGCTTTGCCGGATTTGCTGGAGGGCGTTATTGGCTTGGTGATGCCGATGAAGCGGTCTGAGGCGATGCCTTTGAACGTGTGGGGTCGCATGAACTCCTGCGCACTCACTTTGCGGCACGGCGGATTGTCATTGGTGGCACAACTGCCGAGAAAGGATGATGCGATCAAGGATGCTGCAATTTGAATGAACGTTTTCATGGTCTGGAAATGTGGCCGCCGAAGGATACAATGGGACCAGCCTGCTCTGTCAATCTCTTGCCATCGTGCATCGCAGCGCTATATCGCGTGCGTATGTTCAAAACCGGCCAGCAAGTTGTCTGCATTGACGATCAGTTCGAACCCTGGGTCTTCGACCTCTACAAGTCCCTGCCCAAGAAGGATACGATCTACACGGTGCGTGCGCTGCGTGCCGGGCGGTCGAATCCGCAGTTTGTGGTGAACGATGATGCGGAGATCAAGCTGGCGGGGGCGGAGTTTGATCTGCTGCTGCTGCTGCAGGAGTTGAATAATCCGGATGATCCGCATTCGAGCGTGAAGCAGGAGCTGGGGTTTCGGTCTGAGCGGTTTGCGCCGCTGCTGGAGGCGACCGAGGAAGAGGAGGATGCGGAGCTGATTGGGGTGGGGCATGGGGAGAAGACGTGGGAGCCGGAGCCTGCTTGGTCGAGGTAGGGGGCTGGATGCTGGATGCTGGATGCTGGATGCTGGATGCTGGATGACGAGGTGTGAGTGTCCTGGGGCTGCTGAGAAGGAAGTAGAGGGCAGGGACGCTCGAAAGCGGCGCTGAAGCGCCGCACTCCGGGGACGCTGTCGCGCACTTGAACGATCAATCTTGTGTTCCTGCGTGGTGGATGAAAACTTGGCACCGTGGGCGCTGTTTGATACAACACTTATCTCATGAGCGCTCCTTCTGACCTTCCGCCGTCTTCCGCCCCGCTTACTGAACGTCAGATCGTCGAACTGCTCTCCACCGCCCGGCAGCGGCTTTTTGCGGAGGTGGGCAAGGTGATCGTGGGGCAGAAGCATGTGATTGATGAGATGCTGATTGCGCTGCTGAGCGGGGGACATTGTTTGATCACGGGGGCACCGGGGCTGGCGAAGACGCTGCTGATTAAGACGGTGGCGGATGTGTGCCATCTGAGCTTTCAACGGATTCAGTTCACGCCGGATTTGATGCCGTCAGATATTACGGGGACGGAAATTTTGGAGGACAGTCCGGAGGGGCGGAAGCTGGTGTTCAGTCGGGGGCCGGTGTTTGCGAACATGATTCTGGCGGATGAAATCAACCGCACGCCGCCGAAGACGCAGGCGGCGCTGCTGGAGGCGATGCAGGAGCATCAGGTGACGGTGAACGGGAAGACGATGCATCTGCCGGAGCCGTTCTTTGTGCTGGCGACGCAGAATCCGATTGAGCAGGAGGGGACGTATCCGCTGCCTGAGGCGCAGCTTGACCGGTTCATGCTGAACATTGTGATCGACTACCTGAGCGAGGATGATGAGGTGGCGGTGGTGACGAAGACGACCTCGGGCAAGGGGGAGCCGGTGCAGAGGCTTTTTACTGGGGAGGAGTTGCTGGCGTTTCAGCAGGTGGTGCGGAAGGTGCCGATCGCGGAAGATGTGGCGCGGTATGCGGTGAGGCTTTCGGCGGCTTCACGGCCGGGACGTGAGGGCGTGCCTGATTTCGTGAACCAGTGGATTAGCTGGGGCGCGGGGACGCGTGCGAGCCAGAATCTGGTGCTGGGGGCGAAGACGCGGGTGCTGCTGCATAACCGGACGCATGTGACGGTGGAAGATATTCGTGCGATGGCGCTACCGGTTTTTCGTCACCGTATTCTCGTGAACTACAAGGCGGAGGCCGAGGGTGTGACGGTGGAGAAGGTGATCGGGAAGTTGCTGGAGACGGTGAAGGTGTAGCAATGACCAATGAGTAAATTCGAATGACGATCCCTCAGGCACTTAAATGACTACTACGAACGGCACTCTGATAAAGGCGGTCAGCGAGAGCTGTGTTGATGTCGGAGCGCTGCGTGACCGCGTAGCCAATGTGTGGCGGAGCTTGTTGCAGACGCTGCTGGTGGAGGCTGGGTGCGGCGGAGTGCTGGGTTTGCTTCCCGGTCGTTTTTATCGATACCCAGGGTCGCCTCGCCTAGGCTCGGCTGACCCTGGGCTATATTACGCAGCCCCTTTGGGGCTGGTGTGTGGCGGGACGGAGTGGCGTAAGGGTGCACGAAGGGAACGAGAAGATCTCGGGCGCTGCGCGCATCTGGCAGATGACGGCTGTTCTTACCACGGCTTTTGCAGAAAGCATACTTGTGCCATGACTATCACCGCTCAGGTTCAAAATCACAGCATCAAGCTGCCTGCTGATGTGGTCATCGCGGACGGGACGATGGTGACGATTCAAACGCTGGATGAGGCATCTGCCGGGCAACCTGCGGGTGTCTGGATGCTCAACTACGCAGGGATTGCCGACGATCTGCCGCCGGATGCAGCTGCGCAGCACGATCACGACCTTTACCGCACCCCCCAACGCTGATGTAATGCGCTAAACCATTCGCATGAACCTTCAATCCAGAATCCCCAAGGTTCCGAATATTGCAGCGAAAGCATGTTTGGGCGTTGTCTGCTACCTCTGGCTGGGAGAAGTGGTCCGTAGCGGAATGCTGTACCCAGGAGAGCGTCTTAAACTTTATCTGGCTCAAGTGATTTTGTGTGGAATAGCGGTTGCCGCTGCTTCAAGGCACATCGCGATCCTTGCCGGAGTATCCGGGTGTGTTTCTCTGTTTTTGTTTGTTCGTGAGTATTCGGACGTTCTCTTTTACTTGAAACTCCAGCGAGAACTCGATGCGTTTTATCAAGCTGGACGCTGAGCGGCGAAAACAATACATTTCTAATCATCTCGTCACCCTGTGAATCCTGTCCAATTACCCTCACGCAATTCACAGGGATCCTTCCTCGATCCTGCGGCTCTTATGCGCATCAAGTCGCTTGAGCTGAGGGCGAAGGTGGTGGTGGAGGGGTTGTGGAAGGGGATGCACAGGAGTCCGTATCATGGGTTCTCGGTCGAGTTCTCGGAGTACCGGGCGTACGTGCAGGGGGATGATCCGCGCTATATTGACTGGAAGGTGCTGGCGCGGAGTGACCGGACGTACATCAAAAAGTTTGAGGATGAGACGAACCTGAGATGCCAGCTGGTGATTGATCACAGCAAGTCGATGGGTTTTGGGTCACTGGGATTTACGAAGGCGGATTATGCGGCGACGCTGGGTGCGACGCTGGCGTCGTTTTTGATGAAGCAGGGGGATGCGGCGGGGCTGACGACTTTTGCGGATGGGATTGAGGAGCACATGCCGCCGAGGAATCGGCCGGGGCATCTGCGGCGGATCATTGCGGAGCTGGAGCGTCCGGCGAAGGCTGCGGGGACGTCGCTGGCGCTTTCGGTGGGGCAGTTGGCGGAGCTGCTGCGGAAGCGGGGGATGATCTGTCTGATTACGGATTTGCTGGCGCCGGTGGAGCATTTGGAGAAGCAACTGGCTCTGCTGAGCGCGATGGGGCATGACCTTGTGCTGTTTCATGTCATGGATCGTGCGGAGATTGATTTCACCTTTGAGAAGTCCGCGCACTTTCGGGATGCTGAGACGGGGGTGGAGCGGTTTGTTGATCCGCAGCTTGTGCGTGAAACTTATTTGAAGCGGCTGCAGGCGCACAGGGAGACGATTCAGGCGGCGACGGATCGGCATAATGTGGAGTATCACTTTTGTCCGACGGATCAGCCGTTGGAAGAGGTGCTGTTCAATTTCCTGAGCGCGCGTCAACGCAAGAAGGCTTCGAAATCTGCGGCGGCACGTTTTGCGACATGAATGGTTTTTAATTGATACCCCATGACTTTCCAAACCAAGCCAACACATCTGTTTTTGAATCGTCGCTTTTTATTGCCTGCGAAGGCATGTGATCGAGTAGGAGGACGAGGACGAGTTCTGCTGAGATTACCTTTTGTGTTTCGAACATTTTAATCTGCATGTCCTGGCTCTTTCCAATATACCTTGCGGGTGCTGCGGCGATCATCGCGCCGATTCTGCTGCATCTGCGACGCAGGCCACCGCAGGACCGTGTGGAGTTCAGCACGTTGATGTTTCTGGATGTGAGCACGCCGGTGCCGGTGAGCAAGCGGAGGCTGGAAAATTGGCTGCTGCTGTTGCTGCGCTGTCTTGCGCTGATCCTGCTGGCGCTGATGTTTGCACGGCCGTTTTTGCAGAGTGAAAGCGCCACGGCTTCTTCTGCGAATCAAGCGACGCTGATCTTGCTTGATCGCAGTGCTTCGATGCGGCGTGATGATTTGTGGAAGCGTGGTCTGGCTGAGGCGGAGCGTTTGTTTAAAGCGGCGAAAATTACTGACCGCATGGCGCTGGCGGTGTTTGATCGGGGACTCACGACGGTGTGGAGTTTTGAGGAGGATCGCAATACACCGGCGAATCGCGGTGCTGCGCTGCAAAGCAGGCTGGCGGCGCTGGCACCGAGTTGGAACGGTACGGGGTTGGATCGCGCGCTCATTGATGCTGTGCCGTCATTTGATGCCAGCACGGCGAAGCTCAAAAAGCGCATTCATCTGATCACTGATTTGCAGGAGGGAACGCACTTGGATGCGTTGCGGACGATTGCATGGCCTGCGGAACTTACGCTGAACGTTCACCGACTTGATCCCGCTACGAATGACAATTTTTCCATGGCTCTCGCGGCGCGTGATGAGGAGGGGAATGCGGATGCGCTCATTCGCATTCGTTTGAGCAATACGCGGGATTCGGCTTTGCGGGACTTTACCCTGGTGTGGGACAAGGCTCCGCTGAGCGACAGCATCACGGCGCAGATTCCGCCGGGGGCCTCGCGCATTCTCAATGCGCCGCCGAATTCCACCCACGCCACGACGCTCGCGCTCAGCGGCGACAAGTACGACTTCGACAACCGGCTGTTCATCGCTCCGCCGCAGCCGCGTGCGGTGCGCATTCACTTTCTGGGGGATGAGGCGACGCGAGATGAAGCCGCTGCGCCGCTGTATTATCTGGCGCGGGCTTTGCAGCCGACTGCCACGCTGGCTCCGGTGCTGACTGCGGGCAAGGCGCTGCCTGCGCAGAAGCCGGATCTGGTCGTCATCTCGGGTGCAACTCCGCCTGTGGGGATGTACGCAGGCTTGCGCGACTTTGTGAGAGCGGGCGGGTTTCTGGTGGAGGTCGCCACTTCCCCTGCGGATGCAGCTCTGCTGCAAACGCTCACTGGAATTCCTGGCATCACTGTCAGGGAAGGGGATGCCAATGATGACTATCGCATGCTGGCCGATGTCAAAGTGGAGCATCCGCTGCTCAAGCCTTTCGGTGATCCGAAACTGCGTGATTTTACCAAGCTGCGGTTTTGGAAGCATCGGCAGATTGAGATCAAAGACGCGGGCGACAAGATCGAAACCTTGGCTGGTTTTGACAATGGGCAGCCTGCTATTCTCAGCGCCCGCATCGGGAAGGGGACGCTCATTGTGCTGG
>NZ_JAQSEA010000308.1 GCF_029946185.1 Prosthecobacter sp. | reverse complement strand
TCTTGGTTGTCACGCTTGGGGCGCTCATCAAATCCACGCCTTTTTTCTGACTCAGACCGCGAATCACATTTTGAAACGCCGCATTGCCGAAAATGCCTGCCGTGGAGAAAATACCAGGAGCCACACTGGTGCTGGCGGTGGTCGAACCCGTCGTCAGCAGATTGTCAATGCTGCTGTTGTTAATGGCATACCCGCCTGTGCGATTTCCGGCAGTAACTGGGCCGCCACCGTATGGGAAGGGGGGCGTGCCTGCAGGATTAGCTAGAGTAATGGTGCTTGGATTGACAGCACCCAGCGGGATGACGCCTGCATAAGCACCAGCCACGGGAATGTTAGGGAACACCTGTTCAGTGCCCACAGTATAACCAGGAGTCGTCAAGTTCGACGTGAACGGGTAATCGGTAGAGTTATAGGCATTGCCATTGCCGGGGCTGCCACCACCAAAGACGAGGTTGCCCGAACCCAATCCACCAAGGAGCCAGTCAAAGCCGAGTTCCTCAGTGTTTTTCTGGGTCACTTCGACAAATTTGGAAGTGATAACCACCATCTTAGGAGCAAGTCGGGTGATGGACTCCACATAAGCTTCCACGAGATCCAAATTAGGCTGGGTGTTTCTGACCACCAGCTGTGAGTTGGCAGGATTGTAACTTGCTGAGGCCCCCTCTGGAAAGACGATCCCAGATGCTTCAAGAATCTGCCGGGCTGTCTTTCTTGTGATCAAACCACTTCCACCCGCTGCAGCACCACCGCCAGCAGCAAAAGGATCCGCTGCAGCCGCTGGAGCAGCAGCACCAGCCACATCTCCCCCTCCTGAACTCAAGAAGTCCGGCGGCACGCGATAGCTGCGTGTATACTGTTCACTGGCATTTTCAGAAATCGGCACCACCAAAACAGCGTGCGCCTCAACCTTGTATTTCATCTGAGCAAGTTCTGTGACGTAGCGAAGAGCCTCTGACATCGGCACATCCTTCAAGTCAAGGCTGATGGAAGCATTGCTTGGAGCCTCGCCCATGCGGAGAATGATGTTCACCCCTTTGACCCCGGACTTGTCCGTGAAGGTGTCCAAGTCACGGCTTTTAATCCGCAGGTATTCAACCGCTTCTTCAATGGTCGCCCCATCAAACTGCACCGTAGGGAAAATGATCTTGTTCATTTTTTCGGTCAGGAACGCACCAGGGCTGCGACCCACGCCATAGTCAAAGGTGACAGTGTTACCTTGCACTGGCACCTTGTCTTCCCATGACTCGGTCACCTGAGCCAGCATTTTGGCACGCTGATGGTCGTAAGCTGTCTTAAAATAGGCCTGCCGCTTGCGCTCAGCATTCTCCATGCCGCGCCGAGCAGCGCTATTGTAAGGATCAGTCCGCAAAACATCCTGATACTGTGAAATAGCAGCATCATACTGTCCGGTTTCAACAGAACTGTTTCCCAGCAAAAGGCCCGCCTGAACCTTACCCACGTTGGCCACGTGCTCGCCAGTGAGCGATGGCGGCCAGCGATCTGGGTCTTCAAGCTGCTTTAAGAAAGCCACAGCACCTTTATGCCCTGGGACGTAAACCATCGCACCTTCCAGCAATTGCCGGGACTCCTTGTAATTGCCCGTCTTGGCACGCTCTTGCGCAACCGTGACACTACAGTCGGCATACTTAAGTTTTGCCAGATCCAGCCAGTCACGGGTCAATGGCGCATTGGGCAGCGAATCGATGGCGCTTTTGTAAGAACTAAGCGCACCATCGTAATCCCCCTCACTGAACATTTTGTCACCGCGATCCATGGCAGTGCGTGCATCTTCAATGCGGGCATAACGCCGCGCGATTTCTTTATTGGCCATTCCAGCGGCAGTACTTTGACTTTGAGCCCTAAGCGAAGGCGTGGCCGCAGTCAAAACGAGGAGGGAAAGGTTGAACACCAGACGAGAGTGATGGGTCATAAGACAGACTGACAGTATTTTGTGGTAAAGAGAGATTAGTAACAGAAAAGGGCTAACTTTGGCGAGTTAATTTTTCGGCCGGATGAAAATAGCGAGGGGCTCAGCCCTGCTTAATTTCGATGGTTTCCTTGGTGGGTTTACCATCTGCACCGAAGGGTGAAATGATGGCTTTGGTTTCTTCTAGTTTGAGAATGTAAAAAGTCTTGCCCAAGCCGGGAAGCTGGAACGTACCACCCTCCTTCACACCAGGAATGATCTGACGCTTTTTCCAGCGAAATTCGAATTCAGCCTCATAATCTGCCAGATTAACTTCCTTGCCTTCCACCAATTCAAATTCCTTCTGGGTGGACAGATCCAGCATTTTCAGAACGAAAGCATCCTTGGGTCCAAATTTCGTTTCGACAGTTTCTTTCCGGGAGGAGAGAATCTTGAAGCGCAGCGTGTTTCTATCAAAACCAAACTCTTCATTGAGAGGCTTGAACACGCTGGTCTTGGTTGGCACCAGGCGCTGAATCTGGAACGTGCCGTCACTGCCACCTTTCAACATCAAGATGTAGTCATGGCTGATACGCTTGTTCAGAAACAACTTGTCCGTATACGGCGGCAAGGAGCTTGCATCACGGGGGTCAGTCTTGGCAGTGAACTCCTCCAAGTTGGAGAATCCGTCGTTGTCCGCATCCAACTGGCCCACATTGGGCGAAAAGATGTAGGGAAGTTGTGCTTCCGGCGGGCTTTTCGTCAGATCTCCCGTGAGAAAGAGATTGGTCATGGGCTCACGCAGCTTAGGCTCTGGCAGCAGGAGATCGAACAGCTTGCCGTCCTTCATCACCAGCATCACGGATTTGTTCAATGGCACCGCCTTGTCATTTCGCACCGGGGAAAGCCATGAATACTTTTTCTTCATGGTTTCGGTCGCGTCTGTCACCTTCTGGCTGGCGGGTGCATTCAAGTCGTTCTTCGAGAACCCCTGCGGCAGGGTAAGACTCTCCTCAAATCCTTGCGATTCGAGAATCAGAAACACTGCCACTCCAATTGCAAGGAGGGAGGAAATGATCAGAATGGTTTTTTCGTAGTTGCCCTGTTTGTTCTGCATGGTGCTGCTTTAAGGCTGCGGATTTAATTAAAGTAAGATCAACGTCCGGCAGGAGCCTGAACCGCAACCCCTGCGGCGGCGTCCAAAAATTTAACCAGATCAATTTCAAGCCTGACCTTCAGGAGCTCATTGCCAAAGACGGGAATAGCATCAACAAACGCCGGCGGTGGCGGTTTGATCTCATCCGTTGGTGCCTCTTCCGCTTTGACAGCGTTTGGGTTCTCCGCCTCCGGAGTGGGCAGCCGGACGTCAGAACGCAGCGGGCCATCCTGCGCCTGGTTCTCAATGCGCAGCAAGCGCAAGCTCGTGAAATAGGGCATGTCACTCGGGCTGGTCAGGCGGCTGATCAGCAACTGCAAGGGGCCTTGGTCCAAGGTCAATACCACCGAAATCTGACGCTTTTCAAGAATGTTGCCACCCACCTGCCCCTGCATTCCTGGATTGTTATTCCCTGGCGCAGCAGCCGAGGCAGCCGCTGCGGTCTCGACTGGCAGTTTGGAGCGTTCCAGCACGTCCACCGACTTGACACCGCAGTCCAGAAAGAGCTTCATCAGCTTATCCATGGCTTCAAGATAGCTGGCAAGTTCCGTGGCAGCGGCTGCGGATTTTGGCAGCGTGTGAGTGTAGTCATCAAAACCGAAGGCAAACTCTGCAGGAATCTGCATTTTCGATTGCACGTCCTTGCGGATTTCGGAAATTTTGGTTTTGAGTTTTTCTTGAAACTCAATGTCGTTCATGGGCACACTCGGCGGCTGAAGAATGAGCACCGTTTTTCCAAGGGTGTTCACCAGAGCGGCATACTCATTCACCACCGCCTGTTTGGCCTTGAGATTGGCATCCGTGGGTGCCAGTCGCGCTCCTTTCAGGCCGGCCACCTGGCCACCCAGGCCGAGATAGCCCTCCTTGGTTTCAGAATAGACGCTCCATGCATCAAACAACAGATAGCCAAGGGCCAGCGAGCCCACGACGATAACGCCAAGAATGGCGGCCAACGGTTTGTTTTCACGTATCCAGTCCATGATGCTTTATTGAAATTGCAGAGGATTGCGCAGAGGCATTTTAATTTCGAAGTGATAGGCGTAGCGCTCTTCATCCACACCACTGTCCACCTTCACATATGTGTCACGTTTCTTTTCAAAATCCGGCGTGTTGAACGCGTCCATCTTCGCCAGCTTGGCCGCAAAATCATACACCACCTTCTGCTCTCCAATTTCGTTTTTACGATACAGGCCCCGCATCCGCAGTGTGTAAACCGGCGCAACAGGAGCCCCAGCCCTGCCATTGGCGGCAGTATTGCTGGCGGCAGGACTGCTGTTATTTTCGTCACCGCCCCAAAGCGCTTTCGTGATAGGCTTGTCGTCCTTGAGCACTTCAATGACAGGCAGCCAGATAAGATCATTGTCGAACTGCTGATTGAGATCATTGAGCAAATGCGCCCACCACGAGCGGTCCGTCACCGCCTGTTCCAATTGCACACTGCGCAGACGAAGCTCTTCCTGCTTAGCGTCAAGCTGGCGGATTTCATTAGCCAGCCGGCTCAGCTCCGAACTCTCCACACTCAGGGCTGCAGAACGTTGTTCAATCACCGCACTCGCGCTCTTGAACCAGTAAATCGAGGCACTCAAGGCCCCCATCAGGCAGAGCCCGGCCAGAATCAAAGCAGGCGCACGCCGCGCAGCGTCACGCGAAGCAGCCAGCGCCCCGGGAACGAGCTCAATTTCGCAGGGGCAGGAACCCATGCCACGCAATGCCAGACCCACGAGTTCTCCAAGCGCTGGCGCATCCATCTGGGCGGCATCCGCGCTCACCCCACGATCAGTCTGCACACCACGCAGGCCGTTGTAGATCTCCACCGGCAGTTTCAATTTTTCCGCAAAAAATTCCGCAATGTATCCCGCCGAAGACCCCCCACCTGCGAGGAAGACACGCTTAGGTGCGCTGCCCCCCTGCTGACTGCGGTAAAAGGTGATTGTGCGCATGATCTCGGCATGCAGCCTCGTCATCGAATTGCGCATCACCTTGGACATGGCGTTGACGCCTTCATCCGGATGATCCTCCACCGCTCCACCAAGGGCGACGAAGCCCTGGGAACGTTTCTGGCGCTCAGCCTCAGCAAAGGGAATGCTGAATTCCTTGGCGATCGCGTTGGTGACCGCAGCACCGCCGACTAGCAGATTGCGGGTGAAAAAGCGATCCCCTTCAACAAACACCAAGTTCGTTGAGCGGGCGCCCATGTCCACAATCAAGGCAGGCTCGTCAATATCGGGATAGCTGTAACGAAAGGCGTTGTAGAGCGCCAGCGGCCCCACATCCATCCCCACCACTTTTACGCCGCAGGAGGTGACCTCCTGGTGCATCTCATTCAATGGCTCAAATTTCATGGCGGCCAGCACCACTTCGATCTCGCCCAAATCTGACTTGCTGACGACTTCGTAGTCCCAGGAAACTTCATCCAGCTGCCATGGCACATTCTGCCGCGCTTCAAATTCAACAATCTGCGCCAGCTTGTCCCCCTGCACCGGAGGCAGCTTCACAAAACGACTGAACACCGGATGACCAGGAACGGCACACCATGCTTTTAAACCCTTGATCTTCAACTTGATGGCGAGTTCCTGCAGCGCCATTTTCAATTGTGACAGGCGGCTGACGTCCATCGAAGGATCGCCGTCCAGTTCAATAATTTCATACCGCTTCAGGATGAGGTCCCCTCCCGACGTCTTGCCGAAAAGTGCTCCGCTGACACGCTGGGAGCCAAGACTGATGACTGCAATGCTGTTTGGATCTGCCATGCTGGATGAGGTAAAAAATCGCTGATCTACTGGAAACTGACGGAACGGCTGTGCTTATTTGGCTTTGACCTGCACATCGTAGTCACCGAAAATATTCGCAAAAGGCGTCTGCATCTTGTTCAGCAGCAATCCCTGCATCATGGCAAAAGCTTCTTTGTTCTCCCACCAAGCCTTGCTGCCCACGCTCGACTTTGCCGCAATGACTTTGCCTTCCGCCACAAATTCGACCCCCCAGCCCTGAATGTCCGAAGAGGCTGAGATGAAATCTTTTTGGAAAATGGATTTAAGCGCGGCGGGGGCGATGTAGGCCAGAGCATGGCAGGGTTCATCCGCAGGGATGTCCACCAAATCCAAGGTCCCCATGACCACCTCACGTTTGCCATCCTTGGTCATGTGCTGCAGTGCCACGTAAATGTTGAGCTGCATTCCCGCATACGTGCCTTTTCTCCCACCTGCTTCCTCAGGAAGCTTGATGTCAAACTCCACATCCAGCTCAATCCAGTTTTTCGGAGTCCACCGCTTCATCTTGACGTTGGACGCTTCGAGCATCGGCGTCGGCTGCTCCTCCACCGTCACACCCTTGACTCGCAATTTCACCCCGGGCATTTTTTCCCCAGTCGCCGGAGCTTGTGCCTGAAGGACATTGGCAAGGAGAAGAGATGCGAGAATCAAGCTGATGGATTTCATTATGTGGACTGGTTGTTCCTATATTTAAAAGTTTTATCAGCAAAACACCCTTCGCATCAAGCAGGGATTCGCAGAAAGATGCGAAAAGACGTCACTACCCCGAAAATTCCGTCTTCAAACGACACATCCGTCTCCAGGCGACAGCGATGTTTGTATTGTGGCTCATTACGATAGGTCAGGGGCGGGAGGGCGGAGTTTGTGGCAATCCCGTCAGAGTGCAAGCAAAAGACAGGGGGGGATTTCGTGAACATCTCAGGCTTGTGCAAGTCTGACTTCAAAGTCTACAATACCTTCACCATGATGTTCTCCCGCACTCGCCCCGCCGCCCTTTTTCTTGGCATGCTCTTCCTGCTAGCCGCATGCGATCCGTCGGATGGCACCGATGTGGAACAAGCAGTCAGCGATCTGGAAAAACAGAAGCTGGAAAAAGTAGCTCCGCCGGAAAGCCCCCCTCCACCTCCTCCTGGCAGCCCCCTTCCTTCCCCCGGCCTTCTTGCCGCCACCGGCCTCGCCGCCAAAGATGAACGTGCTAAGATCGTTCTTCTCCTGCCTGACACACGCATCGCCATGCAGGAATTCCAGCGCAATGGCCTCGCCATGCTCGTCGGCAGGCAGATCGGCTACCAGCTCACCACCAGCGACGCCGCCGGCAGCAGCACCCAGCAGATCGAACAGTTCCGTCAGGCCATCGCCGCCAAGCCCGCCGCCATCATCATCTGTCCCATCGATCCCCCTTCCGTGGCGGCCCTCATCGTCGAAGCACAGACCCATGGCATCATCGTCATCGGCCTCGACAAACGCATGCTCAATGAAGGCTGCACCAGCATCGTGTTCAGCGACCAGCGCAAAGTCGGCCGAATGGCCGCAGACACCATCATCGAAGCCCTCAAACGCAAAGCTGCCGAAGAAAACCGCACCGAAATCACCGGCCGCGTCGTCCAGCTCCGTGGCACCGCAGACAGCTACTCCACCAATGAGATCGCCGAAGGCTTCAGCGAAGGCCTCCGCACCCAGTCCGGCGTCATCCTCGTCCATGACGCCCCGGCAGACTGGACCACGGAAAATGCCACGAAGTGCACCACCGAAGCCTTCAACCTCCAGAAAAACTTCGACGCCATCTATGCCCAGAGCGACGCCATGGCCATCGGCGCCGCCAAAGCCGCCGAAACCGCCGGCCAGCGTGAAACCGTCATCATTGTCGGCACCGACGGCCTCTCCGGCCAGAAACGCGGCCTCGAACTCGTTCGCCTCGGTGAGCTCGACGCCTCCGTCGTTCAGCCCGCCCTCGTTGATCTCGCCCTCCACATCATCACCAAAATACGCAGCGACAACACCTTCAAACCCCAGCTCTCCTATGAAATCCAGCCCGTGGTGATCCTGCCCAAAAATGTCGATCAGATGCTCCGCACCGGCACCTACAAACTGCCAAATCTGTAAACCCATCCCCCTCCCCTTTTGCCATGTTGCGCCAGCTCACCGCCCTCGCCCTCCTCATCACCTGCGCGCACACGTCCGCGCAAGACGCCGCCGAGCCCAAGCCAGACGCCAAAGCACAGCTCGAAGCCGCGCAAAAGCTCGTCAAGCAAGTCTCCCCCGGCGTCTTTGATCTCAACGGCATCCAGATCACCGCCGCCACCCGCGAGCTGCGCATCCCCTGCTCCATCCTCCATCAAAAGCTCCCCATCGAGTACGCACTCTGCCACGAAACTGGCGAGAAAGTCCATGAGACCGTCCTGGAGACCAAGGTCAGACCCATCCAAATCCAGCTCGCCCTCCTCCTCGCCAATTACCAGCCCGGCACCCTCGGCATCCTCGAAAAGCTCGATCCCAAAGCCGAGCGCCCCTACAACGCCAAAGACACCGCGCCCAAAACCCCCGGAGCCAACCGCATCGCCATCCACGTCGAATGGAAAGACGGCGACAAAATCAAAAACGTCCCCCTCTCCGACTTCATCCAGAACATCGAGAAACGCCAAACCCCCGACGACCTCGACACCTGGATCTTCAACGGCTCCATCATTGATGAAACCGGCTTCGCCGCCGAGCAGACCGGCTCCATCATCTCCACCTACGTGGATCGCGCCGCCATCATCAACTCCGCCGCCAAAGGCAACGAGCGCGACGACCTCTGGATCAGCATGCCCGCCAACATCCCCGCAGAAGAGACCAAGGTCACCCTCATCATCACACCCGCGAAATAGCACCGCGTTTTCCGAAACACGAGGAGCCCCCTCAGCCAAGTCGCTTGGACATCGAAAGGATCTTCGAATCTGTCGCAGAGCAGAGCAGAGCAGAGCAGAGCATAAATTCAATCTCTGCCACGAATGGCACTCGGTTATGCCCATGTTTCGTACGCATTGCCGTCTGGATCTTAGCACCAAAGGTGCGGCGGACTCAGGTTACCGCACCAGCCCTCCGGGCAGCAAACCCAGCACATTCTGCACACACCGACTTCACTAGCAGCGTCATCACCGCACAGCCGCCACTGCCAGCGTCCGTTGGCTCCCAAAATCCACGATGAATGCCCTTAACCGAGTGCCATTCATCTCTGCCACCTCTGCCACCTCTGCCCCTTTGCACCTCTGCGGTAAACCGAGCCTCCCCAGGCACACCGCACCGGAAATGAACTTTGCCGACCTCCATAACGGTCAAAAACCGCCCCCCACTCTCCCGCCATGGACAAGAACCGTCCACCCTCCGAGACGCCACCCTTGTCCATTGACGCCGCGCCCTTTCCACATCCAGTGCTCCTTACCATGAAAATCCCCGCCCTCCTCCTCACCCTGGCGATCGGCACCACCGCCGCCTTCCCCCAGGCCGCCACCCAGGCCTCGCGCAACGAATCCCTCAAGCAGGAGCTCCGCCTCGGCGTCGAGCGCGGCCTCAATTTCCTGCGCGACAAGCAAAACACCACCACCGGTCAGTGGGGCGAGGCCGAGCCCGTTGCCATCACCGCCCTCGCTATCATCGGCATCATGCTCGATCCCAACCGCAAGCCCGGCGATCCCGTTCCCGCTGAAGTCGAAAAAGCCACCAAGTTCCTCATCAGCAATGCCCGGCCCGATGGCGGCATCTTCACCAAAGCCCGTGGCAACTACAACACCGCCGTCGCCCTCACCGCCCTCCTCCTCAACAACAAGCCCGAAAATGAAGAGGTCATGCTCAAAGCCCGCCGCTATTTAATTCGCAGCCAGGTGGACCTCGACGAAAAAGGCAAGCAGGACAACCCCCTCGACGGCGGCATCGGCTACGGCGACGACAAAGGCATGCACGCCGACATGTCCAATCTCACCTTCGGCCTCGAAGCCCTCTACTACTCCCAGTCCCTTCTCGCCGACAAAGGCGACGCCGCCAAGAACGAGCCGCAGTTGAACGTAGCCGCCGCCATCGACTTCATCCAGCGCTGCCAGAACCGCCCCGAAAGCAACAAATCCGCCTGGGTCAGCAAAGACCCCGACGACGCCGGCGGCTTCATCTACAACCCCACCGAAACCCGCGGTGCCAAAGTCACCAACCCCGACGGCAGCATCTCCCTCCGCAGCTACGGCAGCATCAGCTACGCCGGCCTCCTTAGCTTCATCTACGCCGGCGTCGAAAAAGACGACCCCCGCGTCAAAGCCGTCATCGAGTGGCTGCAGAACCATTACAGCGCCGACGAAAATCCCGGCCTCGGCGCCGCCGGCCTCTACTACTACTACCAGACCATGGCCAAGGCCCTCAGCATCGCCAAGATCGACTACATCAAAACCAAAGACGGCAAGCTCATCGACTGGCGCAAAGACATCACCGAAAAACTCCTCAGCCTCCAAAAAGGCGACGGCTCCTGGTCCAACACCGAAGGCCGCTGGATGGAATCCGACCCCATCCTCACCACCACCTACATCCTCATGGCCCT
>NZ_JAQSEA010000307.1 GCF_029946185.1 Prosthecobacter sp. | reverse complement strand
CGCGACGGATCAAGAGGCTTGAGCCAGGGCAATGAGTAAACATCCACAGTCCTGCCCTCATTTTGGAGAATCTCTGCAGCCGCCAGCGTTTCGTCAAGAATGCCCCCGGTTGAAACGAGCGCGACCTGAGCGGAAGGAGCCGAGCGAACAAGCAGCGGCCCATTCTCGATTCCACGCATGTCATGGAGTTTTTTTTCTCCAGCCTTACCAAGGCGGAGATATGACGGACCGGGATGATCTGCCAGCCAAGCCACACATTCGCTGGTCTCGCCTGGATCACCTGGGGCCAAGACGGTGATGTTTGGCAGTGTCCGCATGATCGCCAGATCTTGAACGGCATGATGCGAATACCCGAGGTTGCCATAGGCAAGCCCCCCACCGACTGCCACAACCGTCACTGGCAGCTGATGATAACACACATCATTGCGGATCTGTTCCAGGCAGCGCAGGGTTGGAAAATTGGCAATGGAGTAGGTGAAGACATGGTAGCCTTCTGAGGCAAGACCTGCAGCGACTCCCGTCATGTTTTGTTCGGCCACGCCGGCGTTGAGAAAACGATCTGGAAACTCGCGGGCAAAAGGCTCGACCACGGAGAAGCCGAGATCACCGACGATAAGAAAAATTTCAGGATGCGCACGGGCCTGAATGGTCAACTCGTTGATGAAAGCGGTTCTCATGAGTCACCTCCAAGTTGTGAAAGTGCTGATGCGAGCTGCTCCCCCCGTGGAGATGAGTAATGCCACTGGAGACTGTTCTCCATGAAGTCCACTCCTTTGCCTTTGATCGTGTGAGCAATGAGGACCGAGGGCTTGCCGACCTCCCAAGGAATGGAGGAGAGCGCCTCACGAATCGCAGCGTGATCATGCCCATCGACTTCTCGTACTGCCCAGCGGAAGGCGCGAAACTTGTCTGCAAGCGGATCGAGTTCCATCACCTCTGCAACGGAGCCGAGGCTCTGGATCTTGTTGTAGTCCACGATAGCAACGAGGTTATCGAGCCGATGCTGGGGGGCGAAGAGGATGGCCTCCCAGTTGGAACCTTCATCCAGTTCGCCATCGCTCAGCATCACGAAGGTGCGCCAGTCTGCGCCGGAGCGTTTGGCGGCGAGTGCCTTGCCGCAGCCATAAGGCAGGCCGTGCCCGAGCGAGCCGGTGGAGAACTCCACACCGGGGATTTTGTGACTGATATGGGCCATGAGCCGTGAGCCATCGCGTCCATAGGTTTCAAGCTCATCCAGAGGGAAAAAGCCGCGCACCGCCAGTGCTGCATAGAGGGCGGTGCAGGAGTGGCCCTTGCTCAAAAGAAAGCGGTCGCGGGTGGACCATGCGGGCTCTTCCGGACGTATGCGTAGAATCTCAGAATAGAGCACGGCGATGAGATCAGCCATCGAGAGAGCGCCGCCGATGTGCGAGGCATTTGCCCGCGCCACCATGCGCACAGCTTCAATGCGGATCTGCCGGGCCAGTTCTGTCGAATCAAGGTTCACTTGATGAAGTAAGAAATGTGGGGATCGAGGTTGGTGCGCTTGAGCTCAATCTGCTTCAGGTCAAAGGCTTCCAGGAGAGCGGTGGTCTCGCCGGGGAATTCGGGGCAGTTGAGTTCATCGAAGGCCACGATGCCCCCTTTGACGATTCGCGGATACAGATGCTCAAGCGCGCTCTTGGTGGGAGCATAGATGTCAAAGTCAAGATAGAGCAGGCTGATGAGCAAGCTGGGATGCTCTTTGACGTATTTGGGGATGGTCTTGCATGCGTCACCAGCGACGAGGTCCACCTTTGGAATGTGGCCGAGCGGACGGTTGCTATCATGCAGTGCGGCAAGCGCGGCAATCTCCTCCTCCATGGTGCGGCTAATTTTAAAGGCGTCCTTATGCAGATGATCCGAGGAGCCGGACTTTGTATCTTTTTCATGCACCCCGGGGAAACCCGCAAAGGTGTCAAAGCCGACGATGCGCCGCGTGTGGTTGAAGGGCTCGAGGATGCTGGAGAAATGAAGCCAGCTCATCAGGCCGCCGCCGGCGAAGACGCCGCATTCGACGATGTTTCCATTCACCGGCAACGCGAGCTGAAAGAGTTCATACTTTGTCAAAAAGCGGGCAATGTCCTGGCGCCGCACGTGGCGCGGGAAATTCTGCAGGCGTTGCGCGAGGGGGACTGCAGACGATTCAAAAGTATCGCAAAACTGATCCACCACTCCCTTTTCCACTGAAGTGTGTTTGGCTTCGTGATGGCCCATGGCCTTTAAGGTGCTTTTGGTTTTCATGCGTGGCTGGCGATGTCGTTGTGGAAAAGGAGGGTTCGGCGGATTGCTTCGGCCAGAGGAGTGAAAACGTCCAGTCCGAGTTCAGTGCGGGAACGATGAATGTCTGGCACATAGATGTCCACCAGTTCATCAGGCTTGAGTTTTCCGAGAACGTTCACTGTAAGCGGGACTGAGACGGCAGCCTGAATTGAGGCCGCAAGTTCGGTAATCGAAACCGGCACATCGGAACCGAGATTATAGGGACGCCCGGACGTGCCCTTGAAAAGGATGGTCCACAGCCAGATGGCGAGATCTGCACCATACAAATAAGAGCGCACGACGCATCCGTGGCTTTGGATAGTAATGGGTTCATCATGCAGCGCTGAACGCAAAAAAGAAGCGGCGGCGAGATGGGAATCAAGTGACAGATGCGGACCGAGGAAGGCAAAACCGCGTGCGATCTTAATCTCGATGCCGTGCTCCTGGCCGTAGATCGCACAAACGAGTTCGGCGAGACGTTTGGCCTCGGCGTAGGCGCTGCGTGGCTCCAGCGGCAAGGTGCTCACTGGATCGTCCTCACAGAGATGTTTGCGACCGGGGGTCATCGGTCCATAAACAGCTCCCGAGCTGGTGAAGAGGAACTTCCGCGCACCGCTTTCGCGAGCGAAATCGAGGACGCGGCGTGTGCCCAGAAGCGTGGTCTCGATGAGGCCCAGCGCATCTTTGGGCTGGCTCATACTCAACTCGCTGGCGGCATGGATGATGTGAGTGAAATTTCCTTGGGGGGGCGTGAACTGCGTCACATTGCCTTGCAGCAGGGTGACGCAGCCGGCTGATGCGAGATGAGGTGCGCGGCTCCGGAACGCTGCCGGATCCCGGCTTAGAACAACGACCTCCGCGCCGAGTTCGAGAACTCGATTGGCGTGAATGAAACTCTCCAGCAACCAGCAACCAAAGAAACCTGAGCCGCCGGTAAGGAAAAGCCGGCCGCCACGCATCTCTTCCCACAAGGGGAGAGTCCGGGCCAGAATCATCTCAAGATCGTCAGCAAGAGAAGATTGGCCACCCATGCGCGGAGAGGATTCAGACATGAGCTACTTGGAACGCACAAATTGGCGAATGGTCTCGATCTCGTAGTCGAGCATGGCTTTGGACAGGCCGGGGTAGGTACCGAGGAAGATGGCGGTGTTCATGATCTCGTCGGCTCCGGCCAGCGGAGTGGCGATACGGAGGGCTTCGGGGCGGTCTTTTTGAAGCTGTACGAAGGCGGGCTGGCGGAGGAGATTGCCGCCGAAGAGCATGCGGTTGCCAATTTTCTTGGCGTCGAGATGGCGGCCGAGGTCGGTGTGGGTGAAGGGGGCGCTCTGCTTGACTCGAAGCATGAAGCCAAACCAAGAGCAGTCCACGCGACAGTCGGTAGCGTCCCAGATGAATCCATCTGGTGACCAGCCAGTGGCATGAGTGGGGAGGGAGAAGGTGATGAAGTCCTCCAAGTC
This sequence comes from Prosthecobacter sp., assembly GCF_029946185.1. Lineage (GTDB taxonomy): Bacteria > Verrucomicrobiota > Verrucomicrobiia > Verrucomicrobiales > Verrucomicrobiaceae > Prosthecobacter. The sequence continues at coordinate 6,888 of NZ_JAQSEA010000307.1, read as the reverse complement.
TGCGAGGCCTGCGCGGAGGTAGTCCCAGTTTTGTTTGCGTGCCTCGATGAAGGCGGGCAGTTTTTTGAGCTGCTGACGTCCGATAGCGGCCTGGGGATCAAGCGGCTTTAAATTGTAGCCGAGATGGCTGTAGATGTATTTGTGGTCGTAGCCTTTGGGGAGCTGGCCGAGCTGCCAGTCGAAGCGTTTGCCGCAGGTGTTGTCGATGCCAGAGGCGCACCAGCAGTCGCGGCCCCAGTCGCGGAAGCTTTCGGCATAGCTCTTGAGCGGGGGACGATGGATGATATTGACCGCCCCGCCCTCCCCCATGGTGAGATGATGGGGAGGGTAAAAGGACTGGGTGGAAATGTCTCCCCAGGTGCCGGTGTAGCGAGTGATGTGCGTGCCGTCTGCCGGGATGCCGGGGGAATTTTCCTTGAAGCCGAGAGCGGCTGCGCGCTCAATGGGCATGGAGTAGGTGCAGCCGAGGGCGTCGCAGTTGTCCTCGATGAGCCAGAGGTCATGCTTGCGGCAAAACTCGATGACGGCACCGAGGTCAAAGGGATTGCCCAAGGTGTGGGCCATCATGACGGCTTTGGTTTTGCCGGCGACGAAAGCGGCATCGAGCTGATCGACGCATGCATTGCCCGTGTTGGGGTCGTTGTCGATGAAGACGGGGACGGCACCGCACTGAATGATGGGGGCGACGGTGGTGGGAAAGCCTGCGGCGACGGTGATGACTTCATCTCCGGGCTGGATGCGTTTGTGCGGCGGCAGCTTGTGCGTGGTGAGGGCGGCGAAGGCAACCAGATTGGCGGAGGAGCCGGAATTGACAAGGAGGGTATGTTTGACGCCCAAGAAGCCTGCAAGTTCCTGCTCAAAGGCCGCGCCTTCAGGTCCCAGGGTGAGCCAGAAATCGAGCGTGGAACCCACGGCGGCTTCAACCTCATCCTCAGTGAAGACGCGGCCTGCATAGGGCACGGTGGTCTCCCCGGGGATGAAGGGGGCGGCGTTTTCGGCACCGGGACGGTTGGCCGTATGCATGAGTGCGGAGTACTCGCGCGTGAGCCGGAGGATTTCTTGTTTGAGGTCGGAGGGGGAACGTTTCACAAAAAGTCAGGTGGCCCATGGCAGGCCGGCGGCAGTGGCGGCAGCCGTGAAATCGGTGATCTGCTGGGCGGTCAGAGTGGGGGCACCGGCAGGATTGAGATGATTTTGATGATACCACTCTACTGTACGAGCGACGGTCTGCTCAAAATTCCAAACGGGCTGCCACTGGAGCAGGTGCCGGGCCTTGTCGGTGGCGAGATTGAGCAAGGTGGCCTCATGCACGGCATGTGGGTCAGACTTGTCTTCCCAAGTACCGGGCCAGTGTTTGAGTGCTTCATTGACGACGTCTGCGACGCTGCGGTTGGAACTGAGCGCGGGGCCAAAATTAAAGGCACTGCAAAGGGGATTGAATTCCGGCGCTTTCTTTTCTGCGGCCTGATGAATGGAGGCGGCTAGGTGCAGGTAGCCGCTAAGGGGCTCCAACACATGCTGCCACGGACGTGTGGCCACTTTATTGCGCACGGCGACAGACTCCCCCCGTGCGAGGGCACGAATGCAGTCTGGCATGATGCGGTCCAGCGCCCAATCTCCACCACCTATCACATTGCCAGCGCGTGCGGAGGCGAGGTGAACAACGGTATCCGCACCCGAGAAGAACGAGCGACGATAGGAGCTGATGGCGATCTCGGCAGCACCTTTGGATGCGCTGTAGGGGTCATGCCCGCCGAGTGCGTCCACTTCTCTGTAGCTGTGCACCCACTCGCGATTGTCGTAACACTTGTCGGTGGAGATGCAAAGCAGGGTGCATGGCCGGGCGGCGCTACGGACGGCCTCCATGACATTCACTGTGCCCATCACATTGGTGGCAAAGGTGTCCACCGGCTGTGCATAGGAAAGCCGGACGAGAGGCTGCGCAGCGAGGTGAAAGACAAAATGGGGCTGTATTTTTTCGACCAAGCGGGAGACGAGACCCAGATCGCGAATGTCGCCAATGTGATGATCGAGGCGGCTGGCAAGTTTCAGTTCATCAAAGATCGCAGGCTGGGTATTGGGCTCGAGCGCGAGACCTGTCACCTCGGTGCCTAACGAGAGCAGCCATTCAGCAAGCCAGCTGCCCTTGAAGCCTGTATGGCCAGTGAGCAGGACACGCTTTCCGCGATAGGTGTCGGAGAAATGCATAGGGCCTACCAGATTTTCCAGGGTGCCTTGTCTTGCGCCCATAGTTCGTTGAGGTGCTGCATTTCCTGGTAGGTGTCCATCGGCTGCCAGAAATTTTCATGCCGAAAGGCGTGGAGCTGACCGTCTCGAACCAAGTCATCGATGGGCTTGCGCTCGAGCATGACCTGAGGGTCAGGACTGAGGTAGTCGAACATCTGGTGGCTGCACACCATGTACCCCCCATTGACATAGGCATCTTCATACTGAGGCTTTTCGTTGAAAACGTGAACCGTATTGTCATTCTCGATACGCAGAGAACCGAAGCGTCCGGCAGGATGAACGGCAGAGAGAGTGCAAACTTTGCCTGAAGCGTTATGCGCAGCAATGGAGGCATTGATATCGATGTTGGAGAGGCCGTCACCGTAGGTGAGCAGAAACGGTTCGCCATCCGGGATGTAACGCTGGACGCGCTTCACACGGGCGGAGGTCATCGTGTGTTCACCGGTTTCAGCGAGGGTCACAGACCAGTCATTTTCATCATTTTTGTCATGAAACTGTAATGCAGGATATTGTCCAAGAGACAATGTGACGTCGGAAGTGTTCCAGAGATAGTTGCGGAAGTACTCCTTGATGCACTCGCCCTTGTAGCCTAGGCAGATGATGAATTCCTTGTGCCCGAAGTGCGCGTAGGTCTTCATAATGTGCCAGAGGATGGGCTGGCCGCCGATCGGGGCCATCGGCTTCGGGCGGAACTCGGTTTCCTCACGAAGACGTGTGCCTTTACCACCGCATAAGATAACAACCTTCATATTTTTATGAACTCAATTGACGCAAAATCAGGCTGACATGGCTAGACTTTTTTTGCTTCCTGCCGGTAAAACTCAAGAGTCTGGCGCAGACCCTCCTCCCAGCCGACTTTCACTTCATAGTTCAAGCAGGAACGAGCAGCGCTAATGTCCGCCAGGGAGTGCAGGACGTCACCCACACGTGCCGGTTCGAACGTTGGCTGCAGTTCCTGGCCAGACAGATGGTTGATGTCCTGCACGAGGCGGATCAGATCGATGGAATGCCCGGCGGCAACGTTGAAGACCTTGCCCGCGGCTTTCTCCGCAGGTGCCTCGGCGGCGAGCAGGTTTGCAGAGACGGCGTTGTCCACGAAGGTGAAATCACGGGCCTGACTGCCGTCGCCAAAAATCACCGGGGGCCTGCCCTCCAGCATGAAGGTGCAGAACTTCGCGATCACACCGGAATAGGGGGAATCAAAAGCCTGGCGGGGGCCGAAGATGTTGAAGTAGCGCAGCGCTATGGCTTCAAAGCCATAGAGTTGATAAAAGAGCTGGCAGTAACGCTCGCCACCGTATTTTTGCAGTGCGTAGGGAGAAAGGGGCTGCACAGGCAGTCCTTCATGCTTTTCAGGAACATCTGCGTTTCCGTAAATGGAGGACGAGGAGGCAAACATCAGGCGCTTCACGCCCGCATCGCGCGCGGCCAGCAGGACGTTCAGCGTGCCGTCCAAGTTTTGCGCATTGCTCTCAAGCGGCTCAGCGACTGAACGCGGTACCGAAGGAAGAGCGCCTTGGTGAAACACCCAGTCAATACCCGGCATCAGCTTTGCCAGCAGGGCTTGATCGCGAATATCCCCCTCTACGAGGTCGATCTTGTCCCCGGGCTGTTTCCAATGAAGATTGGCGGGATTGCCGAGCGAAAGATTGTCCAACACAATGACTTCAGCCCCTCTGCGACAGAGTGCCTCGGAAATGTGAGAACCGATAAAACCTGCACCACCTGTGACGAGAGCTTTCATGCTTTAAAATAGTTGGGTTTGCCTTTCATCAAGGCGCTGAGCGCATTGCGCGAATCAACAACGAGACGCGCGTGCTCCGCGATGAGCGCGACATCCACGGCCTTGTGGTTTGTGGCCACGAGCACCAGATCGTAATCTGCCAGTGTGCCTGCCGCGAGCGCCACGCTATTGCGTCCGGCGAAATGCGTATGCTCACGTGAAGGACGAATCACCGGCACATGCGGGTCGTGGTAATCGACTTCCGCCCCCTGCTTCTCGAGCAGATCCCACAACACATAGGCGGGGCTTTCGCGGTCATCATCGACGTTGGACTTGTAGGCGATGCCAATCATGAGGATGCGACTGTCACGGAGGGTCAGATTCAGCGAGGCCAGCGCCTCCCCCACACGCTGAATGACGTAGGCAGGCATGGCGGTGTTAACCTCACCCGCAAGTTCGATGAAGCGCGTCTCCTGCCCGTATTCCCGTGCCTTCCAAGTGAGGTAGAAGGGATCAATCGGGATGCAATGGCCTCCGAGCCCAGGTCCGGGATAAAAGGGCATGAAACCAAAGGGTTTGGTCTTTGCCGCATCGATCACATCCCAGATGTCGATGCCCATCGCCGCATAGACGACCTTGAGTTCGTTCACCATGGCGATGTTCACAGCACGGAAGATGTTTTCCGTCAGTTTCACAGCCTCCGCCACACGGCAGGACTCCACCGGAACCAGTGTCTTGATCGCCCGGCCATACACATTCAGCGCGTGCTTCAGGCATTCGGGAGTGAAGCCACCAACAATTTTCGGAATCACCGCGACATCACTCTGCGGATTGCCTGGGTCCTCACGCTCTGGCGAGAAGGCGAGGTGAAAATCCACCCCCGCCTTTAGAGTGGAACCTGCTTCCAGCACCTCTCGCAGTTCGGTGTCCGTTGTCCCCGGATAGGTGGTGGACTCCAGTACCACCAACTGGCCACGCTGGAGGTGGGGAGCGATAGCGCGACCCGTGCTCAGCACATAGCTGAGGTCGGGCTCGCGGTTTTTCGCCAACGGTGTGGGGACACAGATGATTATGGCCTCACATTCGCAAATACGCGAAAAGTCAGTGGTGGCGGAAAAACGTCCTTCGTTGCGCTGTTCACGTATCGCGTCTGACGAGATGTGCAGGATGTAAGTCTCTCCCGCGTCCAAGGCTTTGATTTTGGCGGAATCATTGTCGAATCCCAGCACGGTGCTGCCCGTCCGGGCAAATTGAAGGCTCAAAGGCAGGCCGACATAGCCTAGGCCGATGATGCCGATGGTGGAAGACGTCATGTAGAAAGTCGGTGGTATGAAAAAATTGGATATGACGGCAAGTCAGAAGGCTTGCCAGAACTTTTTTCCAAAAAGCAACGTCACTTGAACTTTTGAAGCGCCAAACACGGCAAATCAGTAGTATTTTCCATCTAATTTATTTATTTATCTCAAGCAATCTAAATCAACATTTTAAGTGGTTCAGCAGGCGGCCAGCAGATTACCAAGAGACCTAATCGTTCAAAAAATTTCCAGTGCCGGTGCTGGCATGAAGTATCGCATCAAAAAAAGGATTTGGCTCACTGCTGCTTGAGTAATAGAGCAGAACGGAATTCATGGCTGCTCTCTCCCCTCAAAAACGCACCTGGCGTATTGCCCACTCCGAAGCCTCCCTTGGCTGGGGAGGACAGGAACACCGCATTCTGGCGGAAATTAAAGGATTCCACAGCCGCGGCAGCGAGGTCTGGCTGATCGCCCCCATGAGCAGCCAGATTTATCAACGCGCCACCCAGGCGGGCCTGCCGGTGCTGGCCCAACGCTTCGATCAACGCTACCTGCTGCCGTTTCACATCCTCAAACTTGCCTGGTGGCTGCATCGTCAACGCATTGAAATCGTCAATCCCCACAGTTCTAGGGATGGTTGGCTGCTCACCATCGCTGCGCGCATCGCACGAGTGCCGCTGATCATCCGCAGCCGTCATTTTGACGTACCGATTCCGAACAAATCACTCAGCCGCCTGATCTACAAAGAGTGGACTCATCACATCCTGACGACCAGTCCCAAGATCACCAGTTCACTGACTTCCACGTTTGACCTGGACCCGGGTGAGATCACCACCCTCCCAACCGGCGTCGATCTCGAACGCTTCAAGCCCGAAGGGCCAAAAGCAGATTTTTCAGCTTATGCGAAGTCCCCTCCGATGCCGCTCATCGGCATGGTTACGGTGATTCGAGCCGCCAAGGGCATCCAAATCCTGGCAGAAGCGGTTCATCTGCTCAAAACTCAGCACGGCATTGGTGTACACTGCATCATCGCTGGGGAGGGGCCAGCGCGGGAATATGTAGAAGCCGTGGTTTCACAGTTCTCGATTGGGAATCAGTTCACCTTTTTAGGCCATCGGGAAGATATTCCCGAAATCATGCGAACCCTCGACATCATCGCGATCCCTTCATTCCACGAAGCGATACCCCAGTCAGGGTTGCAAGCACTGGCCATGGGAGTTCCCGTCGTAGCCAGTGATGTCGGGGGCATTCCCAGCATTATCAAGCATGGTGAAACAGGCCGGCTTGTTCCACCTCATGACGCTCCTGCTCTTGCTGCGGCTATCCGTGAGACCTTGGAACAAAAACTCCAAACTCAGGAGATGTGCCGTGCGGGGCAGCAGTTTGTCGTGAATCATTGCAGCCTTAGTGCGATGCTCGATCGACTGGATGCCATCTATCGTCAGCATCTGGTCGGTTGTTGAGCCTTGTGCTGGTGCAATTACGACAGTTAGTGTAGCCGAGTCCCTCAGACTTTCCCACCCCGCTCAATTCTCGTTCATGCAACATACGGAAGACCCTCAGTTCGCTCTCCTGGTAAAAAAGACGCTCACATCCATCTGGAAGTATGTCGTTCCATATCGT
>NZ_JAQSEA010000306.1:94042-99297 GCF_029946185.1 Prosthecobacter sp. | reverse complement strand
AAAAGATCTACAATCTCTGTGAGCAGCTCACCGGTGCGCGCTTCACCACCAGCTACACCCGCGTGGGTGGGCAGATCCGTGATCTGCCGAATGGCTTTGTCGGTTCTGTGAAGGCCTTCCTCGATCAGTTGGAGCCCGTGATCGATGAGATCGACAAGCTGCTCTCACGTAATCGTATCTTCATCGACCGCACGCAGGACATCGGAGTGATCTCCAAAGAAGACGCAATCGGCTACGGTCTCACCGGGCCAAATCTGCGCGGCTCAGGTGTCGAACATGACCTGCGCAAGGCGCATCCTTATCTCGATTACGACAAGTATGAGTTCGACGTGCCCATCGGCACCAAGGGCGACTGCTATGACCGTTATCTCGTGCGCATGGAAGAAATGCGCCAGAGCGTGCGCATCCTCAGGCAGGTGTTTGCCACTCTGCCCGAAGGTCCAATCAATGTGGCCGACGCCAAGGGGCTGCTGCCCAAGAAAGAAAAAGTGCTGATGAAGATGGAGGAGCTGATCCACCACTTCATCATCTCCACTCAGGGCATTGACGCTCCCGCAGGAGAAGTTTATTTCGCTGCGGAAAATCCCAAGGGCGAGCTCGGCTTCTACATCAACAGCACCGGCGGCGGCGTCCCTCACCGCTTGAAAATCCGCGCTCCCTCCTTCCTCAATCTCAGCATCATCTCCAAGCTGATCCCCGGCCACATGCTCAGCGACATTCCTGCTGTGCTTGGCAGCCTGGACTTCGTCATGGGTGAATGTGACCGCTGATTCATCCCAACCTTTTCATCCGAGACACCCCGCATGGCCTTTGAAGTTCCAGCCGAATTGGAAAAACGCATGGACGAGGCGATCTCGCATTATCCCGTTTCAAAACGCAGCGCCGTCCTCCCCCTGCTGCATTTGGTGCAGGAACATTTCCGTTTCATCAATGATGAGGCCGTGAACTGGGTGGCCGCAAAGCTCTCCTTGGAGCCGATTCAGGTGCTCGAAGTTGTCACCTTTTATCCTGGCTTCCGTCAAGCCGCTCCTGGCAAGTTCCACATCCGCGTGTGCCGCACTCTCTCATGTGCCATGGCGGGGAGCTACGAACTGATGGACGCGCTCTGCAAAGCCGGCGGCATCGACCGTTCGCATACCGATCATCATCATCCCATCGCCGTGAGCGCCGATGGCAAGTACAGCATTGAATTTGCCGAGTGCCTTGCGAGCTGCGGTTTTGGCCCGGTCTGCATGATCGAGGACGAATTTTATGAGAAGGTCGATCCGGCCAAGGTGGGCGAACTGCTCGCGAAGCGCGTCTGATAAAGGCATAAAAAAGCGCAGCGGTTTGCCGCTGCGCCTCTCGGTGAGACTGATGTCGGGTTGGTTTACTTGGACCGCCAGGACACAACGTCATCCTGTGTCTGCTGCTTCAAATCCTGGCCCCAGCTGTATGCGGCTACCTCCAAAGGAAGCATCTTCGGCGGAGGGCTGATGGCGTTTGCGGAAATCCTGGGATCCGAATTGCTCAAATCTGGATTGGCCACCTGCAGATCGCCATTGGTATCAAGCAGCACATAATAGACGGTGCCCCAGAGATCGACCAACCGGTATGGAGGCTGGGCGTTGACCAAGCCAAATTTGCCATTTTTGGCGATCGGGAGGTCGATGAATTTGATGCTCTTGGGGTTTAAGTTAATGCCTCCGGAGCCGCCACCGCCACCGCCACTCGAAGATGTAGTCAGTGTCGTCAGAGCGTCGACCATGCCGGTGTTCTCATCCGTCGGCAAAGCTGCGATATCTTGGCCGGAAGATGCGGAGCTCAGCAGGCTGGGATTCACTGGATAGCGGTTGTAATCGACCTGATAGCTAATGATGGCAAGGCGCAGGTCCTTGAGGACGGTCTGCACTTGGAGCTTTCTGCCATCCGCCATCAGCTTGTTGGCCTGGGAAATGACCAAGCTTGCAAGGACGCCAATGATGGTGATGACCACCAAAAGTTCGATGAGCGTAAAGCCCGGTCGTATGGAAGAGTTGGAACGAGGTTTGATTTTCATGATCTTTGGTTGGGTTTATGTTTGGCTGGTACCGGGAACGAAAGGGGTTCAACAAAACAGTCGTCGTTCCGCTTGAGTATTTAATCGTTTTTGCATTGCCACGTCAATACTTGTCATGAGCAAGCACCAACTTCGATGGCTTCGAACAAGTGGATGCATAAGCGTTTTGAGTCTTGATGCGCCTCCTTCATCGCCGGCTTTGATTGTCAACTAATGCTTGCATCATATACCGCAACGAATTAAATCCGCGCTTCAATCCCCACTGAACACAAACAACTACGGATCGCATCAGACGATCTGATATATCTTATATGGCAAAGACAGCAACCAAGGTTAGCGCAGACAAAAAGAAGTACGTTTATTTTTTCGGACCGGGAAAATCAGACGGTGATGGTTCCATGAAAGCATTGTTGGGCGGCAAGGGTGCCAATCTCGCAGAGATGAGCCGCATCGGCCTTCCAGTGCCTCCCGGGTTCACCATCAGCACCGATGTGTGCACGTATTTTTACGAGAATAAAAGAACCTATCCTGCCTCCTTGCAGTCGCAGATGGAAGCTGCTGTCAAAGGCATGGAAAAAATCATGGGTTACAAGTTCGGTGACGACAAGGGCTTTCCGCTTCTCGTTGCCGTGCGCTCCGGCGCACGTGACTCCATGCCCGGCATGATGGACACCATTCTCAACCTCGGCCTGAATGATCAGACCGTTCTCTCGCTGACCGCTGCCACGAACAACGAACGCTTCGCCTGGGACTGCTACCGCCGTTTCGTTCAGATGTATGGTGACGTCGTGCTCGGCGTGCAGAAGCTCGAAGGTGAAGACCATGAGCCGTTTGAAGTCATCATCGAAAACTTCAAGCATGAAGTCTATCACAAGGACATCGTGGACAGCGATCTGACTGCTGATGACCAGAAAGAACTTGTGAAGCGCTTCAAGCAGCTGGTCAAAGACCGCACGGGTAAAACTTTCCCAAGCGATCCGTGGGATCAGCTTCGCGGTGCCGCTGGTGCGGTGTTCGGCAGCTGGATGAATGACCGCGCGATCGTGTATCGCCGCAAATACAACATCCCTGCTGAATGGGGCACAGCCGTGAACGTGCAGGCGATGGTGTTCGGCAACACCGGCCCGACCTCCGGCTCCGGCGTGGCTTTCACCCGCAATCCTGCCAACGGTGCTAATGAATTCTATGGTGAGTTCCTCATCAATGCCCAGGGTGAAGACGTTGTCGCCGGCGTTCGCACCCCTGAGCCTGTGATTGAGCTCAAGAAGCAGATGCCGAAGTCCTATGCAGAACTGCTGCTGGTCCGCCAGAAGCTCGAGAAGCATTTCAAGGATGTCCAGGACGTCGAGTTCACCATTCAGGAAGGCAAGCTGTTCATGCTGCAGACCCGCAATGGTAAGCGCACTGCGGCCGCCGCTCTGAAGTTCTCCATCGACATGGTGAAGGAAAAGCTCATTGACTGGGAAACCGCCGTGCTGCGCAATCCTGCCGATCAGCTTGAGCAGCTCCTCGCTCCTATCTTCGACGTCGCAGACGTCAAGAAGGCCAAGGCCATCGCCACCGGCCTTCCGGCTGGCCCAGGTGCCGCCTCCGGCAAGATCTATCTGAATGCAGACCGCGCAGTTCTCGCCGAAGCAAGAGGTGAGAAGGTGCTGCTCGTCCGCAACGAAACCAGCCCCGAAGATCTTCGCGGCATGATTGCTGCTGAAGGCATTCTGACCGCACGCGGTGGTGTTTCATCCCACGCCGCTCTGGTCGCTCGTCAAATGGGCAAGGTTTGCATTTGCGGCGCCGCCGCTCTGATCATCGACTACGACAAGAAAACCGTTTCTGTCGCAGGCCAGACCTTCAGCGAAGGTGACTTCCTCTCCATCGACGGCACCAGCGGTATTGTTTACGGTGGCGAGCTGAAGACCGCTCCTTCCGAAATCATCACCGGCATGATCAGTGGTGACAAGGCCGCTCAAAGCACCGAAAAATTCAAGAGCTTCCAGCAGCTCATGGTCTGGTGCTCCAAGGCCACGCGCATGCAGGTTCGCACGAACGCTGACAATCCGGAGCAGACGCAGAACGCCATTGCTTTCGGTGCTCAGGGCATCGGCCTCACCCGCACAGAACACATGTTCTTCGAAGGTGACCGCATTGACGCAGTGCGTGAAATGATCTTGGCGGACAACGTGACTGATCGCAAAACAGCGCTCGCCAAGCTGCTGCCATATCAGCGCGAAGACTTCACCGGCATCTTCAAGGAGCTCAAAGGACTTCCTGCAACCATCCGTCTGCTTGATCCTCCGCTTCACGAATTCGTGCCGCATGAAGAAAAAGCTCAGGCTGAACTTGCCAAGAAAATGGGCGTGTCGGTCGAGAAAGTTACCGCACGTGTTGCTGCTCTGCATGAGTTCAATCCGATGCTCGGACATCGCGGCTGCCGTCTTGGTATCGCGTATCCTGAGATCACCGAGATGCAGGCTCGCGCCATCTTCGAAGCCGCTGCTGACGTGGCCAAGCTGAAGATCAAGGTGAAGCCTGAAGTGATGATTCCATTGGTGGGCTTCAAGAAAGAACTCGACCTTCAGGTCGAAATCGTGCATAAAGTTGCAAAAGAAGTGATGGCTGAGAAAAAAATTAAGCTCGACTATCTTGTCGGCACCATGATTGAGGTGCCGCGTGGAGCTCTCACGGCAGATGAAATTGCCGAGACCGCTCAGTTCTTCAGCTTCGGCACCAATGACCTCACGCAGACTGCGCTGGGCATCAGCCGTGATGACATGGGCAGCTTCTTGATGCCTTACACGGAAAACGAAATCTTCAAGAAGAACCCCTTTGCTACGCTGGATCAAACCGGCGTCGGCCAGCTCATCCATATCGCCATCGAAAAAGGCCGCAAGACCAAGCCCGACATCAAGCTGGGCATCTGCGGTGAGCACGGTGGTGATCCTGAGAGTGTCAAATTCTGCCACCGTGCAGGCCTCACGTATGTGAGTTGCAGCCCTTTCCGTGTTCCAGTCGCACGCCTTGCCGCAGCGCAGGCGGCGATCGAAGAAAAGCGTGCCGCCGTCCCGGTTGCCGCAGGAAAAAGTGTCCGTGGAGGCGCCAAAAGCGCACCCGTGGCAAAACAAAGCAACAACGCAACCAACAACAAAAAGAGGATAAACACCATGGCTAAGAAAGCTGCAAAGAAAGCCGCCAAAAAGGCGCCGGCCAAGAAAGCCGCTAA
>NZ_JAQSEA010000306.1:0-93942 GCF_029946185.1 Prosthecobacter sp. | reverse complement strand
GGTCGCCAAGGTCGCCAAGGTCGCCAAGGTCGCCAAGGTCGCCAAGGTCGCCAAGGTCGCCAAGAAAGCCGCTAAAAAGGCTGCGAAAAAGAAGTAACGCATTGACCTCCTAGGGAGGTCGATGTGGCGGAGAAATCCGCCGCCAAAAGCCCTGTGGGGATAATTCCTCACAGGGCTTTATTTTTTTTGGATGCGGCGTCTGCTGCTGGGTGCTTTGGCAGGATCAGGAGTGCTGCGTTGTGTTAACGCCTGACATCTTAATCGTAAACGGAACCGGGCGGTGGCGCAGAAAGGTAGGTTCCCCCGGCTGACATGGCATCATTACGGGTAGATTGGACTTTATTAATCTGATCGCTCGCACCACGCATGCTGCCCATACCCGCTGAGCCACCCATGCCTGTAACGGCGCCATAATTTTGATATGAGGGCATGTAAAATGAGCCCATCCCTCCAGATCCGACCGAACCGACCGTGTTGCCACCAACCTGGCCCGGATTCAATGCCACCGGCTGATCCGGTGTTGGAACGCCGTTGGATTTGCGCTCTGACTCAGCCAGATAGTGTTTGTTCCATGCTGCGTTGTTGACGCTCTCAGCGACTTTGGAGTCCAGCCGATGCTTTTCCTCCGCGTAGTCCGCTTTGCTGATCGCACCGCTGGCGCGCTTTTTCTCAAGTTCGTCGTACGTGGCCTGATATCTGGATCGGACGACCTGTTCATAGGCATTCAGTTCCGCCAGCGTCGGGATGCTGTCCATCGTTCTGCCAGCGCAGGAGGCCAGCAATCCGGAGAGCAGTGCGGCCATCAGTAGTTTTGAGGCGTTCTTCATGCCGCAATCTAAGCCCCCGCGGGGGCTTTTCAAATCAAAGCATCGTTCCACCCCATGCACACACAGACCCAATTATGAATAAAAACGCTCCTGCTTTGGACCCTATTGACGCTGCTCTGCAAGCCCCTGAGCCTCGCGGCAACTACCTGCCGTATCCAGTTTCACGCTTGGCTGCCAAAATCATCCCGCAGGACCTCACCAGCTTCAAATCCCGTGGCGTCTCCCGGGTCGAGCGTGTGCTTCAGCAGGAAATGGTCGAAATCCAGGAGCGCTACATGGAGGTCATCGACGCGTTCAATTGGAACAAGCTCATCTACGAAAGCCGCTTCGGTTTTGAACCAGTCTGCGGTGAGGTTTATCACCTCTACGACGTCAAGGGCGGGCGCCAGCTCAGCATGATCCCACCTGAAGAGTGGCACCAGCTCTGGCTCGGCAGTGTCAGACTGAACGCAGATGGCCGCTGGCAGATTGAAAAAGCTGCGCCAAATTTCAATATTCGCGACTGGGTGCAAACCTCCGTCTCCTCTTGATGCGACCCACCTTCTCAGACATCGGCCAGCGCCTTGCCGGCCCCAGCGGCATCCAGGAACTCATGGATGACTGCGGAGCCGCGCTCACCACCCATCCAGACATGCGTATGCTCGGCGGCGGCCAGCCTGCCGCCATTCCTGAAGTGCAGCAGCTCTGGCGCGACCGCATGCACGCCATGCTCGACGACGGCAGCATCGACCGCACGCTGCTCAACTACGATCCCCCTGGCGGCAATCCGCTCTTCCGTGAAACCTTCGCCGCCTTTCTCAACCGCGAATGCGGCTGGAATGTGACCCGCGAAAACATCGCGGTCATGCCCAGTTCGCAGTCAGCGTTCTTCCTGCTCTTCAATCTCCTCGCCGGTGAGACAGGCACGACCAGGCGTCGCATCCTGTTCCCGCTGCTGCCTGAATACATCGGTTACGCTAATCAAGCGCTCAGCCCCGGCCAGTTCACCGCTTGCCTGCCACGCATTGTCGAGACCGCCCCGCACGAGATCAAATACCACGTCGATTTTGATCAGCTGCGCATCACACCCGACATCGCCGCGATGTGTGTCTCCTGCCCCACCAATCCCACGGGCAACGTGCTCACGCAAAACGAGTTCGACAGCCTTCACGCACTGGCAGACGCACACGGCATCCCGCTCATCATCGACAACGCCTACGGCCATCCCTTTCCCGGCGTCATCCACAACGGCTTCCAGCCCAAGTGGCAGCCGGGCATGATCTTCAGCATCAGTATGAGCAAAGTCGGCCTGCCCGGAGTGCGCACCGCCATGATCGTCGCCGATCCGCACATCGTGAAGGCCCTCTCGAACATGAACGCCATCGTCTCACTCGCGAATGGCAATCTCGGCCAGGCCCTCCTCATGCCTCTGCTCAAAGACGACACTCTTGTCAGGTTCGGCGCCTCGATCATTCGCCCCTTCTACCGTGAACGCTCCGATTTCGCCAAATCCGTTCTCGCTGCGGCGCTGGGAGATCGCGTTCCGTGGGCCTTGCATGCGCAGGAGGGGGCCTTCTTCCTTTGGCTCTGGGTCAATGGCCTGCCCATCTCTGCCGCGGAATTGTATCGTCGGCTCAAAGAGCGCAAGGTGCTCGTCATCCCCGGGCACTACTTCGCCTTCGGTTTGGAGCAAGACTGGCGTCATCCGCATGAGTGCCTGCGCCTCACCTACTCGCAGCCAGAACACATCGTTCGCGAAGGCTTGGAAATAATCGCCGATGAAATCATCCGCAGTTTCTGAACCCTTCTCCGCCTTCATGGCGCGTGCCCTGTTCGACCCCGAACGCGGCTACTACACCCGCAATATTCGCACCGTAGGCCGCTCCGGGGATTTTTCCACCTCCGCCACGCTTTCACCATCCCTCGGCCATGCCATCGCCGCCTGGCTCAAAGCAGAATCGCGCCTTCAGCCGCAGGTTCGCCACATCATCGAGGTCGGCGCAGGCGATGGCTCGCTTATGCAAGCCGTACGCAAGTCCCTCGGCTGGTGGGCACGCCTCCGGTTCACCTTTCACATCGTCGAAACCTCCCCGGTGCTGCGGCAGGAGCAGCAAAAGAAACTGGGCGCCAAGGTGACATGGCACACCGATCTCGAATCCGCACTCGCCGCTGCTCAAGGCCACGCGCACATCTACCACAACGAACTCCTCGATGCCTTCCCCGCAACGCTCGTGCAGTGGGACGCCGCAGCGCAGCGCTGGCTTGAAGTCTGGGTGCCGGAGCAGCTGCACCCGCACGCTCTTGAGCCAGCCCACTACAGCGCCCTGCGCCACACCGCCTTCGCGGATCGCCAGCGCTGCGAGCTTCACTCCAGCATCCGCGACTGGCTGCACCAATGGACCCCGCATTGGCACAGCGGCACCATGCTCACCATCGACTACGGCGACGAATTTCCCCGTCTCTACCATCGGCGGCCACACGGCACGCTGCGTGCTTATCTCTTGCACCAAAGACTCACCGGAGCCGACCTTTATGCCAATCCAGGCCGCCAGGACATCACTGCTGACATCAACTTCACCGACTACGCCGCCTGGCTGCTTGAACTGGGCCTCGCGCAGGACTCACAACAGACCCTGGCCGAATTTCTGCATTTACACGCTGCCCCAGCCTGGCTCACCGACCCCGAAGGAGCCGGAACTGCCTTCAAATGCTTCGTGCATCGCCGTCAAGCATGCGCATCATCAAATCACACCACATGAATTCTGTTAACGACCGCCCCGGCACGCATGAGAAAGCACTCAAAATCAATCTCGCTCACACCATCTACGGCACCTTCGCCGAAATAGGTGCTGGTCAGGAGATCGCCAACTGGTTCTTCCGGGCCGGCGGTGCATCCGGCACCGTCGCCAAGACTATGTCAGCCTATGACATGACCATCAGCGATGAAATTTACGGCAAGTGTTCCCGCTACGTTTCGCGCCAGCGCATGTGCGCCATGCTGGAGCATGAGTATCCCATGCTCATTCAGCGCTTGAACGCCAAACGCGGCACCACCACCACCTTCTTCACGCTGGCAGACACCGTGCGCGCACGCTCCTATCGCGACACCAAAGAGGAGTGCCATGGCTGGATTGGCCTGCGTTTTCAGACCGAACCCGGCGGCCCGGGCAACGAAATCCAGATGCACGTCCGTCTCTTGGACGACTCCAATGCACTCCAGGCAGATGCACTGGGGAAACTCGGTGTGAACCTCATCTACGCCGCCTTTTATCTGCGGGAGGACCTGTCCTCTTTTCTCCACAGCCTGCTCGACGACATCACTCGTAAATCCGTCGAGATTGACATGATCGACTTTGCTGGCCCCGCCTTCGCCGCCTCGGAATTTCAGGATCGCCTCGTCGCACTGAAGCTCGTCCGCTTGGGGCTCGCTGACGCCGCACTGTTCGGTGCCGATGGCGAAATCTGGCAGGCTTCCGATGTGCTTTATAAAAAGCCGGTCTTTCTCAAGCGCGGCAGCTTTGATCCCATCACCAAGCTCAATCTCGACATGATCGAGCGCGGTCAGGCCGCTTTTCAGGCAGATTTTGGTGATGAAGCCCGTGACAACATCGAGATTCTCGAAATCACCATGCACAATCTACTCGCCAGTGGTGCCGAGGTGCCGGACAGCGAGTTCCTTGCACGTGCAGATGTGCTGCAGGCGCTCGGCAAAAACGTGCTCATCTCGAAGTATCCGGAATTCCACCGCGTCAGCAGCTACCTCGCGCGCCACACCCAGTGCCCCATCGGCATCGTGCTTGGGCTGCCCTTGTTTCAGGAGCTGTTCAACGAACGCTGGTGTACCGATCTCGAAGGCGGCCTGCTCGAAGCCTTTGGACGGCTCTTCAAAAATCAGGTGCGTGTTTACGTCTATCCCATGGGCAATCCGATGAACGGCCAGATTCTCGGTGTAAACGACTCCCATGTCACTCCCGAGCAAAAGCATCTCCTGCGCTACCTAATCGAAACCAAAAGCGTCCGTGCATTGGAAGAGCCCAGCCCAGACTACCTCTTTCACACCAGCGCCGAAGTGCGCAACATGATCAATGCCCGCGATCTCAACTGGCAGTCCCTCGTGCCGGACATCGTACTCAAGCAGGGACCTTGGCGCGAAATTGGGCAGCCGGTCATGTAGCAAACTGCTTCGTTCTTGACGCCGTGCGTGGTCCGCAGCCAATCTGCCGGCATGCAAGACGCCACGGCTGAAGACCTCGACCTCATCACGATCACCCAGCTGCGGCAGGTCGCGAATCAAACGCCGCAGCCTTATCGCCTGCATTTGCAGGTCGAATCACGCATCGAAAAAGCAACCAGCTCCGGCAGTCCGTTCTTTGAGGTGAAGTTCGTTGATGCCGCCGATTCGTTCATCTGGCGTGTCTTTGATAACAATCCCCTGTTCCAAGACGCGTCCAAACTGGCGCGCAACGCCTTCATCCAGCTCGCCGGACAGTGGGTGGAAGGTAAATACGGCCTCGAACCACGTCAGGTGCAGATGCGCACTCTCGCCGAAGACGAAACCAGCACACTGCTGCTGGGAGATCCCGACCTCGCGTCACGCCAGCAGGTCGATTATGCCGACATCACCGCCTTCATAGAGTCCATGCGCGACCCACGCCTCCTAAAACTCTGCTGCGTGTTTCTTGAACGCTACGGTGAGCGCTTCCGCCGCACCGGCGCAGCACGCAGAAATCATCATGCCCGCCGTGGCGGTCTGGTGGAGCACGTGGCGCAGATGATGCGTTGCGCGGTCGCGCTTGCGGGCCTGTATCCGCAGTTGAACCGTGACTTGATGATCGCGGGCGTCTTGTTTCACGACTGTGGCAAACTCTGGGAAAATGTGTATGCAGAGTCCGGCTTCACCATGCCCTTCAATCTCACTGCCGAAATGCTGGGCCACATTCCACTGGGTCTTGAGTTGGTGAACAAACTGTGGCGGGATCTGCTGGAAGACCCTGCGGCTGCCGAATGGACCGCACTGGAGCCTGCTTCCGAAATCGTGCGCCTGCATCTGCTGCATCTCATTGCCGCGCATCACGGCACCCATGAGTTCGGCTCCCCCGTGCTGCCAAAGACGCCAGAGGCCGTAGCCCTGCATCACGTCGATAACATCGACGCCAAGCTCGAAATGTTCCGGCGCGGCTATGCCAGCAGCAAAGAACTTGCCCCCGGCATATTCGAGAAGTTCTCCCCCTGGCCAGTGAACATCGTCGCCCCGCTGCCTGCCGTGCATCTGCCACAGGCAGAGAGCGCAGCCTAGGCGTGCAGTTTCATCAACGCCGCACGCACCATCAGTGCCTCGCCCACATTTTCAGAGGTGAGCAGGCCGACGAGTTTGCCGCTGCTGGGATCAAGGACTGGTATGGCCGGACAATCGCTGGCGTTCAAGATTTCGAGCGCCTGGGTCAGCTCGCTGGCAGGCTGAGTCGATGCGGGGCAGGCGCGCATCACTTCCATCACAGGTTGACCAGGGCCCTTTTCTGCGAGTGCCGAGATCAGATCATGTCGCGTCAGCATGCCCTGCATGCCGCCATGGGTGTCGAGTACAGGAAAATCCTGCTGTGCACCGGCGAGCAGAAGCGTCACGCCATCACGCAGCGTGGCCTCAGGTGGCAGGCTGCGAAAATCGGTGAGCATCGCATCACGCACGTGCAGATTTCGCGTGACCTCCTGCTGGGTGACCATGGCGGCCTCCTGGCCTGCCGCCATGAAGATGAAGAAGCAGATGAGCAAAATCATGGGATGAAAAGAGTGGTTCAGCAGCATGTAGATCGCCACCATCATCGCGATGCCCTGCCCGATCGCGGCCGCCCGGCGTGTCGCGACTCCGTATTCCATGACCATGGCAAATGTGGCGCGCAGGATGCGGCCCCCGTCCATGGGGAAAGCGGGGATCAAATTGAAGGCTACCATGAAGGCATTCCACATCATGAGCTTCTCGAAAAAGTTGCCCGTTTTGAGGAAGTTGTAGTCCGGGTTGAGCGTGGCATTGATGCCTAAACCCAGCCAAATCGCCGCAGCGATGATTACATTGACCAGCGGACCGCTGATGGCCACCACCAGCTCCTGCGAGGGCTTGCGTGGCATGCGCTCCAGTCGCGCCACACCGCCGATGGGCAGCAGCGTGATATCCGGCGTACGGATGCCGTAGCCTCGTGCGGCCAGCACATGGCCAAATTCATGCAGCACCACGCAGACAAACATGACGGTGATGAACAGCGTAGCTTCCAGCGCTGCAGGAGCGCCTTGCCCGCTGAGAAAACTCTGGCTGGCGACAAACAGCAGCAGCAGGAAAAAAGTGACATGAACACGGACTTCCGTACCGGCTACGGTGAAGAGGCGAAAGGACCATTTCATGAGGAATCTAGGACTTGGGGGATTTAGAGGGATCGTAGTAGATACGCACGTCAGCGTCTTTGATGCCCAGAATCTCCTGCGCACGTCGCAAAGCATTGCGGGTGGAAAGATTGGGATTGGACGGACTGGCGGGGAAGAGATTGTCCTTCGTGATCACCTCCACCATACCTGCCCCCTTCAACACACGGTACAGATCCTTCGACACGCCGCTGACAATAATGTCACGCCCGTCAGCACGCAGCATCCGCGTCAGCTCCTCGATCGCCATGGCGCACGTGGCGTCCAGGTGGCGTGCATTCTTCAGCCTCAGGATGACAATCCGTAAATTGGGGTCCGTGCAGGATCGTTGGATCTGCGTGCGAAAAATGTCGGCGGAGGCAAAAAACAAATCACCCTCCACATGCACGATGGAGATGGCCGGATGCTGGCGCCCGCCTTGGTGTGCTTCGGCCAGATTGCCTTCCTCATTGAAGACGTATTCCACCAGCGAGGGCTGGCTGGCCTTGTGCAGGTAGAGAATGATCGAGATGCCCACCCCGGTGAAGATCGCCACATGCAGGGGCACGAGCAGCGTGGCGATGAAGGTCGTGAGAAACACCACCGCATCCGCCCCTGTCGCGCGCAGGGAGATGTGGATCTGCCGCTTGTTGATGAGCGCCATGGCCACACAGATCACCATCGCCGCGAGCGCGGCCTTGGGCACAAACGCCACCAGCGGGCCAATAGTCAGCGCCGCCACCAGACACACCACGCCACCGACAATGGCGGAGATCGGCGTCACCGCGCCGCTCTCATACGCCGCCAGCGAACGCGTCAGTGACTGGGACGCGGGCATGCCGCTGAGATAGGAGCAGGCCAGATTCGCCACACCGAGACTGAGCATGTCCTGGTTGGCATCCACGCTGTGCCCTGACCTGCTGGCCAGCGTGCGCGCCATCGCGGAGTTTTCCATCATGGAGACAAACGCCAGTGAAAGCGCGAGCCCAAAGAGCTGGCTGAACTGCGCTGAAGCCTTGCCACTCGTGAAGTCAGGAAACGGCGGCAGCAGTGTGCGCCAGGAGAATGACAGATCTGAATAGGTCGCGACATGCAGCCCCGCTTTGTTCATTATCACGGCGAGGAAAGACATTAGGATGAGCGTCAGCGTCAGCGCCGGGAAGCGTTTGCCAAAACGCCTGAGACCGTAGTAGCTGCCAAGGGCGAGAACGCAGATCAGCGCACTCGGCCAGTGAATGGTCTGCAGATTCCCCAGCACCTCGTGCACATCGGAGACCAGCGTTCGCGCCACGTGTTTGCCGGGGGGCGCGGCGATCTGCTGGCCCAGCGCTACCGGCAGCTGATGCGCAAACATCTGCAAGGCTGCACCCGTGATATATGCCACCACCACCGCCCGGCTGATGAACCGCGCCATGTCCGCCACACGGAAATACGCGCCGAAAATCAGCAGCGCACCCACAAGAAACACCAGCATCGGCATCGAAGCCAGTTGGTTCAGGTTGGGAAAGGCGGCGAAATAGGACGCCACCATGAAGGCTGTGGCATTTGTCGGTCCATAAACGGCATGCCGCGAACTCATCAGCAGCGCGCCGACCACGCAGGCCACCGCTGAGCAGGTGATTCCATAGACCAGCGGCAGCCCGGCCACCACGGCAAACGCCATCCCCTGCGGAATGGCCAGCAGCGCGCCGTCCACCCCGCTCCGGAAGTCCGCTTTGAACATTCCCTTGTCGTAACCCTGCAGCGTCTGCCTGAGCGGAAAAGGGTCGAGATCACTTTCGGCGGCCACGGTTTGAAACCACGTCTTGCCCTGACGTGAAAAATCACGCAGTTGCTGGAACCAGGATCGTAGTTGGGAACGCAATAGAAACTCCTTGGAAGCGCTTGGGCCAAGCTAGACGTCTCAGCACAGATCACAAGCACAGTGCTTATTCGATTGCCGCTGGACTCCAGGTTCTATCGAATCATCTTCCACCATGCCCGCAGACGCTGACCAATCGATCCCGGACGTTGTGGAGCATCCCATCGGCCCGGAGCTCGATCTGCACACCTTTCGTCCGAATGAAATCGGCAGCCTCCTGCCCGAATACTTCGCCGAATGCCGCAAGCTCGGCATCCTCCGCGTCCGAATCATTCACGGCAAAGGCAAAGGCACCCTCAGAACCGGTGTACATCAGTTGCTCACGAAACTGCCCGAAGTTCAGCAATTCATCTGGCCCGCCGATGAAACCAGTGGCTCCTGGGGCGCGACCTGGGTCATTTTACAGGCCTGAAATTCGTCAGGGAGTCCAGTCCGCATTCGTCCACACCTTCGGCTTGCCATTCTCCAGCTTCTCCAAATCCAGCGCCGTGCCGTTTTTGACTTCCAGCTTCTGCCCACGGATTTCCAGGGTCAGGGGACCTCCCAGATCGGCTTTTTCCAGCCAAAATCGCAGCCGCACGTCCCCGGTGGTTTGGGCTTCGATGCTCGGCGGGCGTTCCACTGGGAGAATAAAGGGCGGCACCTCCTTGCCTGCGGCATTGACCAATCGCACGTCCGGAGGCCGCATCGATAGCGGGCGGGGGCTTGCATTCTTGTAGCGTACCTCGAGATCCAGACGGGCATTGCCAAAATCGCGCTCCAGCGTGCACCGGCGGAGTTGCAGGGGGGAATCGGTGTTCATTTCCGCTTCGGGACCGTTTTCGGCCAGGTTTTGGGACGGTTCAAATGACCACCAGATGGCGATTCCGCCTGCGATAAGCAGCAGCCAGACCTCAAATCTCTGAAAAATACGCATGTAGGCTAAATTCGGGGATGTCGTTCTCTGTTTGTCAAAACCGTCAAACTGTCTATCATGCGCGCCCCTCCGACCCGGACGCGGTTCCCACCGCCCGGTTGTCGCGATGGAAAACACTTCGCCCCTAATCGCTTTCTCATGAACATCAACGTCGAACATCAGCCCAACTGCCGCGCCGTCGCCCACGTCCGCGTTCCCTCCGACCAGGTCGGCAAAGAACGTGACGGAATCATCACCTACTTCGCCGGCATGGTTCGCCTGCCCGGCTATCGCCCCGGCAAAACGCCGAAGAGCATCGTCGCCAAACGCTACGAAAACGAAGTGAAGGACGAACTCGAAAAGAAGCTCATTAGCGAAGGTCTGCGTCAGGCTGTGAAGAGCGAAGGCCTCGAACTCCTCAACGTCCTCGCCGTGAATGACAAGATGTATCACGACACCGACAACAGCTTCAGCTTTACCATTGAGATGAGCCTCGCGCCGAAGTTTGAGCTTCCAGAGTACACCGGCATCCCCGTCAAGCTCCCCCGCATCGAAGTCACTGACGCTGATGTGGACCACGATCTCCTCCACCTCCGTGAAAACCAGGCCACCTATGAAGATGTGGACCGTGTCGCCGCCGTCGGTGATGTCGTCGTGCTCAGCGTCACCGGCAGCCTCGAAGGCCAGCCGCTCGCCGAAGCGATGCCCGACGCCCCCGCTCATCTCAAGGAGATGAAGGAAAACTGGTTCCTCCTCGCCGATGAAGATGATTTCCTCCCCGGCTTCTACGCAGGCCTCGTCGGCATCGCCAAAGATGACGAGCGCACGCTGAACATCACCATCGCGGACGATTTCAACTTTGAAGCCCTGCGCGGCAAGACCATCGCCCTGGCCGCAAAATGCCACGGCGTGAAGAACAAGGCAGTGCCGGAACTCACCGAAGACCTCATCAAGAAGGTCGGCGGTGATGAAATGACCCTCGAAACCCTGCGCAATGAAGTGCGCGACGCCATCCGCCGCCGCCGTGAGCAGGCGCGTGATGCCGCGAAGTCCAATCAGGTCACCGCTTACCTGTTTGAGAAGGTTGAGTTCGAACTGCCGCAGGAAATCGTGAACCGCGAAGCCCAGCGCCGCACCAACGAAATCGCTCAGCGCGCCATGCAGCAGGGCATCGGCGAAGAAGAGCTCATGAAGCAGCAGGACGAGATCCTCAACAGCGCTACCAATCAGGCCCGCCAGAACGTCAAAGTCAGCTTCATCCTTGAGCAGATCGCCAAGAAGGAAGCCCTCGAAGTTCCCGGCCAGAAGATCGCCATGGCCCTCGCCCAGATCGCCGAGCGTCAGAAGATGCCTGCGAAGAAGTTCATGGCCGAAGCGCAGAAAAACGGTCTCATCGACAACGTCCGCGGTGACCTCCTACTCCAGGAAGCCATGGAATTTCTCAAGGACAAAGCCATCGTCGAAGAAACCGAGCCCGAGTCGGAGCACTGCGACACGCACAGCAAGTAAGGCAGGCGGCGGAGCCGGGTCAAGGATTCGTCAAGAGGTCAAGGCAAGGTCAAGCAGGTCGTCACACGACTCTTGACCATCCCTTGACCGGCGAAGCCTTGATGGCTTGACCTCCGTTAAGTTTGCATTGCATTCGGAAGCCTCAATGTGCCATGAGTGCTGCATGTCGCATGATCTCCACGCCACCCTGAAACAGCACTTCGGCCACAAGGCCTTTCGCGCCGGGCAGGAGCAGGTCATGGAGACTCTGCTCGCAGGCAGAAGCGCACTCGCCTTGTTCCCTACCAGCGCGGGCAAATCGCTCTGCTACCAACTCCCCGCGCTGCTCATGGACGGCGTGACGCTCGTCATCTCGCCATTGATCGCTCTGATGAAGGACCAGGTGCAGGCGTTGCGCGCACGCGGCATTGCCGCCGCGCGCTTGGATTCCTCACTCTCAGCGGATGAGGCCATGCAGGTCTTTGACGACATGCGCAATGGCACGCTCAAGCTCCTCTACATCGCCCCGGAGCGGCTCATGAATGAAAACTTCGTCGAGCGCCTCAAACGTCTGCGCATCTCCATGATGGCCGTCGATGAAGCCCACTGCATCTCCGAATGGGGCCACAATTTCCGCCCGGAATACCTGCGTCTCGCACTGGTCGCCAAGGAACTCGGCATCAATCCCGTGCTCGCCCTCACAGCCACCGCCACGCCCTCAGTCGCGGCGGATATTCGCAAGGCCTTTGCCATCGAGCAGGCGGACCATGTGCAGACCTCCTTCTTGCGGTCAAACCTGCATTTTCGCATCACTCCTTGCACCTCACAGCAGCGCCTGCCCGTGCTCACCAAGCTGCTGCTCAAGCGCAAGGTTCCCTCCATCGTTTACGTCACGCTGCAAAACACCGCCGAGCACGTGGCCACGCATTTGCAGAAAAATGGCGTGAACGCCCTCGCCTATCACGCCGGCTTGCCGGACGAGCACCGCCACGCCGCGCAGGATGCCTTCATGAACGGCCAGACCGATGTCATCGTCGCCACCATCGCCTTCGGCATGGGCATCGACAAGGCTGACATCCGCGCGGTGTATCACTACAATCTTCCCAAGACCCTCGAAAACTACTCGCAGGAAACCGGCCGCGCGGGTCGCGATGGCAAGGTCTCCGTCTGCGAAATGCTAGCCTGTGCGGACGATTGCATCGTGCTGGAAAACTTCACCTTTGGCGACACACCCACGCCGCAGGCCATCCGCCAGCTCCTGGATCATCTGCTGCTGCAAGGTGCGGAGTTCGATATCTCCATGTACGATCTCGCCCACGCTACGGACATCCGCCCGCTGGTTATCGAGACCGTCATCACCAATCTCGAACTCAACGGCATCCTGCGTCCGCTCGGCTCGTTTTACGCGAGCTATCAGTTCCGCTTCATCCAGCCGGAGCAGCGCATCCTTACCGGTTACAAACCGGAACGTCAGGCCTTCCTGCGCAGCCTGTTTCAATGCGGTAAGCGCGGCACCAAATGGATCACGCTCAATCCCGACGAAGCCGCCGCCGAACTCAATGAGCCACGTGATCGCGTGCTCAAAGCGCTGACCTATCTGCAGGAATCCGGCGACATCGAACTCAAGCCCAGCGGCAGCCGCCAGAAGTATCGTCTGGCCGAAGACGCACACCGCCGCGATCCCAAGGAGATCACGAAAAAGATGCAGCAGCTCTTTGCAGAGCGTGAATGTCGGGATGTCGAGCGCCTCGGTGAAGTGCTGAGTTTAGCCCAGCATCGCGGCTGCCTCACTCGCTGGCTCTTGCACTACTTCGGCGAAGAAATGGCTGCAGACTGCGGCACCTGCACGAGCTGCAAAGAGCACGAAAAAGGCAGCACCGACGAATCACCGCGCGAGATCCCGCAGTCCGAGCCACCACCGATCACCGTCGAGCACGTCGCCGCCATCCACGAGGTCATCGCCGAGCGCAAAGCCGCCCTGCGCTCCTCCCGCCAGCTCGCACGTTTCCTCTGCGGCCTCACCAGTCCCGCCACCACGCGCGAACGCCTCGGCAGACATCCCAACTTCGGTTTGCTGGAGCGCATTCCGTTTGGCGATGTCCTAGCGCAGACGGAATCCATGCTGAGTTAAGAAATCATTGCCAGAACTCCTCCTTTTTGGAGGTATTTGATTCTCTCATTTCAACCACCATGCGCATCCTCCCGCTCCTTACCATCCTCCTTTCTACCGTCAGCCTGCGTGCGGAATCCCTGCTGCCGCCAAACGCCCGTGTCGCCGTGATCGGTGACAGCATCACCGAGCAGAAGATCTATTCCAGATACATCGAGACCTACCTGCTCGCCTGCACCGGCCGCAGCGACATCAAGGTGTTCCAGTTTGGCTGGAGTGGCGAACGCGCCGGCGGATTCGCCGCGCGTCTTGAAAACGACCTCGCCGTGTTCAATCCGAATGTGGCCACCACTTGCTACGGCATGAACGACGGCAGCTACACGGCCTACACGCCGCAGATTGGCGCCGAGTATGAGAAAAACATGCGCGCGGTGATCGCAGGGCTGCAAAAAGTTGGCGTGAAAGTCATGGCGATTGGTTCACCGGGTGGAGTCGATCCCGATTTCTTCACGCGTCCAACCATCAAGGGCGAGATCTACAACGAAAACCTCGCACACCTGCGCGACATCGCGAAGAAGCTCGCGGAAGAAAACAAGCAGCCCTTTGCCAACGTGCACGACAGCATGATGAGCGCGCTCGCGAAATCGAAGGCAGCTCTCGGCAAAGAGTACGGCCCCTTCGGCGGCGACGGCTTCCACCCCGCACCCGCAGGCCAGCTCCTGATGGCCCAGGCCTTCTTGAAAGCACTCGGCTTTGACGGCGAGATCGGCACGATCACGGTGGATTTGAAGGGCGAGTGTGCGGCGAGCAGCGGGCATGCCATCATAGCGGGCAAGGGCGGCAGTGTGACGCTGGAAAGCTCGAAATGGCCCTTCATTTTCGACGCTGATCCAAAATCTGCCGGCAGCAATCGCAGCATCCTGCCTTTCACCACTTTCAATCAAGACCTCAACCGCCTCACCCTGAAGGTGAAAAACCTCAGCGCCGCCAAAGCCAAAGTCACCTGGGGCAGTCAGAGCAAGGAGTTCACCCGCGAGCAGCTCGAAGCCGGCATCAATCTCGCCGCCGAATTCACCAAGACACCCTTCGATAACGACTTCGCCGCCTTGACCGCCGCCATCACGCTGAAGGAGAACTTTGAAACGCTGCTGATCAAAAACCTTGTCACTCACATGCGCGTGATCGCTGCTGAGGCTGCTGAAGAACCCAAAGTGGCCGCTGCGCTGACGAAACTGAAAAAGAAGCTCGCCGATGAGCATGCCAAGCCGGATGCCAACGTCCGCAAATTCATCAAACCCGTCACCCACACCATCAAGGTCGAGGAAATCCGCTGAGGCGGGCTTATAAAAAATCCTCCCAAGGCAGGCAGCGGTAGAACCAGCAGCTCAGCCGGCGAACCAGCGATGCATCCGGCTCGATGCGCCGCACTGAGCGACTGCCATCGGGTAGCTGACCTGTCCAGAGGAGGGCGCCGTTGGCCGCACGCGTGATGTGCCAGCTGTTCTCGGCCTGCAGTCCCTTCATCAAATACGATTTCAAGCGTGCGGCGAATACCGCGCTATGGATGATCACCCCCGTTTCTGTGTTGATGTATTTGGAGCGGGGATCCATGTTGAAGGAGCCGATGAACGACAGGCGGTCATCGACCACGAATCCTTTCGTATGCATGCCCAGCGGTGTGAGTCTGCGCACATGGATGTAGTCTTTGCGATCGACCGCATGCGCATTGAGTTCAAAGAGGCTGACCCCGCTGTCGAGCACACCTTCGCGGCGGTTGACGATCCCCGCCATGGCGGCCACTCCGTCGATGGAAGCCAGGGAATTGGTCAGCACCTGCACATGGACGCCGCGCGCGGTGGCTGCTCTTAGCAGCTCCAGCGTGTCGTTCTGGGGAATGAAATAGGCGGCATGCATCACCACCTCGGACCTGGCCTCGCGCATGGCTCCTTCAATTTTTTTCGATACGGGTGATGCCACAAATCCCTGACGCATCATGCGCTCTGGTGGGTCCGCTATAAACGCGTACTCAGCCCAGATCATGCGACTCACGAGTTGGTGCAAGACATCCAAAGACTCTGCCCGGCTCAGCGCAAGAGGGTAGGGGCATACGCTTTTCGCTGCCAGTGCACGCTTCTTGCGCATGACGTGCTTGCGCAGATCTCGCAGCTTTTCGCGTTCACGATCGGTGATTTTTGACTGATCGCCCACAAGCGTCAGCGGCGACCTCCAGAAAAGCTCAAAGGACTTGGCCGACGCATCCACCACCGGCCCGGCGGCGATGAAATCCAAATCCCGCATGTTGTGCTTTCGATCGATGCCAAAATAGGTGTCTCCCAGGTTTCGCCCGCCGCCCATGACAAGGGCGCCATCTGCGATCATGACCTTGTTGTGCATGCGGCTTTGCATGCGGTCGATCTCTCCGATCACCGGAATGGGATTCCCGGCAAAAATACCCTTCAGATCCGTCAGCGGATTGAAAAAGGCCACCTGAATGTTGGGATGCGCCGCCAGCGCAGCGGAACTCACCTCCACCTGGGCTTTGTTCGTGAGATCCAGCAGCAGTCGGACTTTCACCCCACGATCGGCCGCTGCCAGCAGGCGGTCGGCGAATGTGGTGCCCACCACATCATCATCCCAGATGTAGTATTGCAGGTCCAGCTTGTGCTGCGCTGCCTCAATCATGGCCAGCCGTGCGAGGTATGACTCACGACCATCCGGCAGCATTTCAAATCCAGCCGTGCCCCGGCGGTGGACGGTGTGCTGGCGGCAGGCGTGTGCGATGGATTCCTGACTTACAAAACCCATGATAGGGATGGTGCCAGTATTCGGGCGTAGAGTCCCGCAAGCTGCCAGCTCAAGAATGAGTGCTCCGCAAATCAGGAGACGAGGCCGAAATTTCATCAGATAGGATTCCAGCGCGGAACAAAGATGCAAGTTCATCAAAAAACGAATCGGCATCGGCGTTCTAATTGGATGTTCTTGGCTGATCTCACCTGGCCCGCCGTGGCCGCTCTCGACAAAAACACCCCCATTATCTTTCCCGTCGCAGCCTTGGAGCAGCACGGACGGCACATGCCCGTCTTTACCGACAGCATGCTGACCAACGAACTCGTCCGCCGCACCGAAGCAGCGCTAGGAGAGCGTGTGTTGATCGCGCCTCTGATGTGGCTCGGAAATTCGCACCATCACATGGACTTCCCTGGCACCTTGTCCGCAGACCCACGGCTGTATCTCGATCTGCTCAATGGCCTGATGGACAACTTCATCGCCCACGGCTTCAAGCGCCTCGTCTTCCTCAACGGCCACGGGGGCAACGACATCCCCGGCAAGCAGGCCGTGTTTGAGACGCGGCAAAAATACCGTGATCGCAGCGATCTCCTGCTCCTCTTTGCAACCTACTGGAATCTCGGTGCCGAGCCTTGGACCCGCGATCCCTCCATCCAGCAGCGCGTCATGGGCCACGCCTGTGAATGGGAGACCAGCATGGTCCTGCGCCTCCGCCCCGAACTCGTCGGCGATCTCACAAAAACAAGCGACGTCCCCTTCGGCAACGCCTTCGAACCCGCCTCCCGCGGCTGGATCATGCCCGACCGCAGCGAGCCCGGCCACGTCGGCGATCCTCGCTCCGCCACAGCGGATAAAGGCGAGATGCTCTTCCAGTGCTTCAGCGAGTCAGTCCTGCAACTGCTGGATCGCGTCATTGCGTGGGATGGAAAGAGCTGGGAAGGGTGAAACAGAATCCTTGTTCTATGCCATGAGGAAGACTAGAATGATGCCATGACTGTTGCCGAAATCACTGCTCAGGCACTCAAGCTCGACGAGTCGGGCCGGGTAGCAGTCCTGAACTCCTTGCTGGACTCATTGGACGAGCCGGATCCCAATGATTTTGACGCAGACAGTTTGACCGAGGCCATTCATCGAAGCAACGAGATCAAACTCGGCCTGGTGAGGACGATCACCGAGGAGGAATTGTGGCAGTCGGTGAATGAGTCTCGGAGACGATGAGGCTGGAGTTTCATCCTGGCATTGATCGTGATCTGCGGAGCATCGTGGCCTACTATGACAAGGACTCGCTTTGGGCGGCAGACCGGTTTGTTGCCGAATTCCGTGAGGCTCTTGATGGCATCCGGACAAATCCGACACGACATCATTTTGTCGATTCGACAAGGAGGCGCTGCAATTTGAAGCATTTTCCTTATCACCTCATTTACGAACTCGGTGCCGACGCAGTGCATGTGCTGGTTGTGCGGCACCACCGCAGGCGGCCTGATTATGGAATGCGAAGAAAAATGCAGTGATCTCCGTTTGTTGCCGTACTCCACTCCATGCCCACTCCCCGCTCCTCCACCTGGAAATGGTACCTCTGCGGCCTCTTGCTGCTTGCCACCACCATCAATTACATGGACCGGCAGACGCTGGCGAATGCCTCCACACGCGTGTCGAAGGAGTTTAATTTATCTCAGGAGCAGTATGGCGATATGGAGCTGGCGTTTGGCTGGGCCTTCGCCGTGGGGTCGCTCGTCTTCGGCTTCCTGGCAGACCGCTTTCGCATTTACTGGCTCTATCCGGTGGTGCTCAGCGGCTGGTCGCTGATGGGGATCGCCTCCGCGCAGACTGAGGGCTACTGGCCCCTGCTGACTTGCCGTGTGCTGCTGGGCTTTTTTGAGGCCGGGCACTGGCCCTGCGCGTTGAAGACGACCTTTGCCCTTCTGAACGCCAAGGAACGCACCATGGGCAACAGCGTGCTGCAAAGCGGTGCCTCCATCGGTGCTGTCGTGACGCCGCCGCTGATGCTCTGGCTGATGACTGACGAGCTGTCGAGCTGGCGGCTCGCGTTTGAGGCCATCGGCTACATCGGCCTGCTGTGGGTGGTACTGTGGTTTGTGTCGATACGCAAAAGCGATCTGGATGTGGTGGTGGAGGATGACCCGGCGAAGCGTGAAAGCCTGTGGGGCATTCTGATGGGCGGCCGCTTCTGGGCGCTGGCGATTCTGATCTTCGGCGCACAGACCTGCTGGCATTTGTTTCGCGTGTGGTTGCCGAAGTTCATGCAGGAAGGGCGGGGGTACTCGGAGACGGAGGCGCTGGCCTTCAATTCGGCCTACTACATCGGTACCGACATCGGCTGCATCGCAGCAGGGGTCATTTCGCTATGGCTCGCACGGCGGTTTGGCATCTCCGCCCATGGTGCACGGCGCTGGGTGTATTCCAGCGCGTGTCTAATGACGTCCTTCAGCGTGCTGCTGCTGTGGCTGCCGAAAGGCTGGCCGCTCATGGGTGCGATCCTCGTCGTTGGTGCCGGAGCGCTGGCCTTGTTCCCATGCTACTACAGTTTTGTGCAGGAGCTGTCAGACCGGCATGTCGGTCGTCTCACGGGCTTGCTCAGCACCTGGGTGTGGGCGGTGTCCTCGCCCATGCACAAGTTGTTCGGCCACGTCATTGACGAGACCAAGTCCTTTGACCTCGGCATGGCCGCCGCTGGCCTCGCCCCATGGCTCGGTGTGATCGCCATGAAGTTGCTGTGGGACAGGCAAAAGTCGCACAACCCGACGGCTCTGGCGCGTTGATGTGAGCATGTTTCGTCTGCTCACTCCCGCCCTCTTTGTTATCTCCGCCCTCCACGCCGCCGAGCCGTACGAAATAAAGCTCGAAACGATCACCCAGGGATACGATGGTAAAATGTGCTGGGTCCATCCGCGTGCAGGCGCGATCCCCGGCAGCCCGCCGCAGGTCGTGCTCACGATGCAGAAGCTACTGCTCACCGGCAGCGATGTCTTTTATGCATTGAACCACGTCAGCACCTCCGGTCTCGGCAAGACGTGGACGCAGCCTGTCGAGCACACGGCAACTCTGGGCCGACGCGAAGAGCCGGAAGGCGTGATTGTCGCCGCCTGTGACTTCACGCCGAAGTATCATGCAAAGTCAGGCAAACTCCTCGGCATCGGCCACACCGTGCGTTATTCCGACAACAAGGTCATTCACGAACGCCCCCGCGAAACCTGCTTCTCCGTCTATGATCCGCAGCAGTCCACGTGGTCACCGTGGACAGCGATGCCGATGCCAGAAGGTCCCAAGTTTTTCAACGCGGGCGCTGGCAGTGTGCAGCGCGTCGATATCGAAAACGGCGACATCCTCCTGCCCATCTACTTCAAAGCCAAAGGCGACAAATACTACCGCGTCACCGTGCTGCGTTGCAGCTTTGACGGCAGCGCCCTGCACTATGTCGAGCAAGGCAATGATCTGGCGCTGGAGTCCGGGCGCGGCGTCTATGAGCCCTCATTGATCCGCTGCGCCGGAAAATTCTATCTGACTCTGCGCAACGACACCGCAGGCTATGTGTGTGTCAGCGATGACGGCCTGCATTTCAGCGAACCCAAACGCTGGGACTGGACTGACGGCAGCGATCTCGGCAACTACAACACCCAGCAGCACTGGGTCACGCACAAAGACCACCTCTATCTCGTTTACACCCGCAGAGGCGCCAACAACGATCACGTCTTCCGCCATCGTGCCCCGTTGTTCATGGCAGAGGTGGACAAAGCCACCCTCACGGTCAAACGCGAAACCGAACGCATCCTTGTGCCCGAGCGTGGTGCACGCCTCGGAAACTTCGGCGTCTGTGAGGTCAGCGAAAACGAAACCTGGGTCACCGTCGCCGAGTGGATGCAGAAGAACGGCCCGGACATCGTCATCAAACCCGACAACAAATACGGCGCAGACAACAGCGTCTATGCCGCACGCCTCCTATGGCAGGACGACAAGTAGCCGGCTTCAGCCCAGATACTCACCAGCAATCACTTCTTCCTCGCCTTCATTCGCATGGATGGCCCCCGAGATGACGCGTTCCGTCACCTCGTCGAGGTAGGTTTGCAAAACCTTGCTCAGTTCAAGGAACTCCGGCCACAGCGTCTCATTCACAAAACTGCGCGGCACTCGGACCATGACCGTGGTCCGTCGCTGGCGTGCGTATCGATACGGCCTGAGCGCATACCGACGCAGCAGGGCAGTGAAGAGTTTTTTCGACCAGCCATCGCTCAGCGTGAACTTGTACTCGATGGGCCTCTCGATCTTTGCCGTCTCACCCAGCCGCCGTTTGATGCGCTCCATGGCATCGGCTGCAGCTTCTTTCTCACCTGGAGTCGCAGCACCTGCATACAGCCGCTCGATCTTGCTGAGTTTGTCGAGGAGGTCCTGTTCGCGCATGCAGGTTATTTCTCAAACCTGGCGCGGTTGTCAACGAATGCACAGGGTTACGATTCACGGCGGATGCCGCGTGTTGCCAGGATGTTGCGCACCAGCCGCAGCATGTCAGCGGGCTCGTACGGCTTGGGCAGCACGGCCGCAAAGCCGTAGGCACCCGGGTTGGCCATGACGGGATCATCTGAGTAGCCGCTGGAGACAATCGCAAAGACATCAGGGTCGATGGCGCGGAGTTTTTCCATCGCACGCACACCGCCCATGCCATTGGGAATGCTGAGGTCGAGAATGACGAGGTCAAAAGCTCGCCCTTGCGTCACGCTTTCTTGGTACATGCGCACCGTTTCACTGCCTTCGGAGCTCTCCACCACATCGAAGCCGTTGCCAGTGAGATTGCGGACGATCAATGAGCGCACCAGCGGATCATCTTCCAGCACCAGGATGCGTGGATTGACAGCATTCAGTTCGGGTGGCGCGTCGAACACCTTGCTCAGGCCAAAAGCGTCCGCGTCTTCACCATCGGAATCCAGCGGCAGGTAGAACCGCACCGTGGTGCCCTTGCCCTGCTCTGAGCTGACCGTCAGCGAGCCGCCATGCGCTTTCGCGATGGATTCACAGACCGTGAGGCCCAGACCCGTCGCGTTGTCAGCCTTGCGGGTGCTGAAGTAGGGTTCAAAAATATGCGAAAGGTGCTCTGTCTGGATGCCTTCACCTGCATCTGCGACTTCGATGGCAAGGCCCGATGGCTGGAAGTTCGTATCAGTGACCATTTCACCGGGGAACATCTCCGCATGATCAGGCGCGAAGCAGCGCACGGTGATTTCACCGCCATCGGGCTGCGCCTGTTCCGCATTGCGGATGAGATTGCTCAGCAGGCGGCGAACCTGCGCACCATCAATGGCGATCTGCGGCAGCCCGGGCTGCACTTCGATGCGGTACTCCACGCGATTGGCGCGCGAGTGATGCGTGAAAAAAGTCTCGATGAGGTCACCCAGTCGGAGCTGCGTTTTGATCGGCGCACCGCCACGGGCAAAGGTGAGCAACTGCTGCACCAGATTCTGCGCCTGCAGCGTAGCCTGCTTGGCCGTGTGCAGTTCGGGCAGCGTGATGGCATTGCGCAGGCGCATCTCGGCCAGCGAGATATTACCCAGCAGCACAGTGAGCAGATTGTTGAAATCATGCGCGAACCCACGCGCCAGCAGGCCTAGGGATTCAAGGCGGTCAATGCGGTTGCGCCGCTCAGCCTCTTCGCGCCGGGCTGTGACATCCTGCACCAGCAGCAGCAGACCTTCAGCAAAGGGGTAGCCGCGCAGTTCCAGCCAGAGCTGCTTTTCGTCCAGGTAGAGTTCCCGGTTCACTGTCTCGCGGTGCAGCATGGCATGGGCGAAGGCCTCATGGTGCAGTTCGCGGGTCGCGCTGGGCATGATGTCCCACAGCGAGAGGCCCAGCATGTTCTGCAAATTGCGGTCAAAGAGACGCAACGCGCTCGCGTTGGCATACGTCACACGCCAGCGGGCATCCAGAGCAAACAGCGGGTCGGAAATGCTTTCGACCACATCTACCAGCGGCGCAGTGCTGCGGTTCGGAATGCTCGCGGTTTCCAATGGCGCTGGCACGGCCGCGGCACGGAAGAGAATGATGAGGCCGGTCAGGTGGCCCTGCCCATCGCGCAGCGGTGCCGTGCGGTCCTGGATCGGCACCCGTTCCCCCGCCAGCGTGGTGAGATAGACGGTGCGCTCCGCTTGCGTGGCGTTCTCCGCAGAGAGAATCTCGGCGGGCTCACCCGTGCTCTGATAAATACGAAAGACCTCGTTCAAAGAGCGGCCAACGGCCTCCTGCGCATTCCAGCCAGTAGCACGGGCTGCGGAAGGGTTCATAAACACCACACCGCCAGACAAGTCTGCGGCGATCACCCCATCAGCGAGGCTTTGAAAGGCCTCAAAGTAGCTGTGCTCCCGGCGTTGACGCTCTGTCTCTTCAAAATGACGCTGTGCAGCCACTTCCACGGCCAGGCGTAGTTCATCGTGATTGAAGGGCTTGAGCAAATACCCATGCGGGTGCGTTTGGCGCGCACGGGCCACGGTGTCCAGATCAGCGCAGGCCGTCACATAAACGATCGCCACTGGGCTGCGGCGTTGCAGCTCTCTCGCCGTTTCAATCCCATCAAGCTGGCCTGCGAGGTGGACGTCCATCAAGACCAGATCCGGGCGAAATTCTTCATGGCGCTCTAAGGCTTCCTCTCCAGACGCACAGATAGCGACGACCACATAGCCCAGTTTGCCGAGGGTCGTAGCCATGTCGCAGCCCACGAGGCCTTCGTTTTCGACGATCAAGATGCGGATGCGATCAGAATTAGTCATTTACCCAAGTGTGTATTATTCTAACCGAGATAAATTAGAAGCGCCATAAGAATTCTAACTCCTTCTATCTTATTCCTGAGAATTCGACCAAATGGTTATTTAGTTCCAGCACCTTACTTTAGTGTCCCGAGTCACTTGGAGGAACTGGCGGGCCCGTTCTTCCCGGTGGGAAAGAAGCTGACATCAGTCCCTTCTTTGCGCAACTACCCGCCGATATGTGCGGCCTCGAGCCTTTGGGTGTCTGGCAGTGACGTGGGGCCTGCAAAAAGAGGGGTGCGACAATTTTTTCCTCGCCATTCGTAGTGTTAATTTAATAATATTGCTGCGATATTTATACCGTATCTCCTATGAAAAGACTCGTCGCATTCCTCGTCGCCCTAGCTCTCAGCTCCTCTCTGGCTGTAGCTCAAACCGCCCCGCAAAAGAAAAGTCCACCCAAGCCCTCGGCCAAAGTGGAGGCCGTTGCCAAAACGCTTTCGCTCTTGGAGAGTGCCCAGTTGCTGTCTTTACTGAACGAGGGTGATCTGGCAGCGCTCATGACGCTTCCTGGCATTGGCGAGGTCCGCGCCAAGGCCATTCAAAAAGTCCGGCCTTTGGCCGATGTGACTCACCTGGTGAAAGCCGAAGGCATCGGTGAAGGCACCTTTGCCCAGATCGTTGCCTACGCGAAAGCAGGTTTTCCGCAGCCGGAGAAAAAAGCGCGGGCTTCTAAAAAGAAGGCTGCGCCGAAGAAAACGGACGCCCAGGCACCCAAATAGCCTCCCCAGGGGCCTTGTAGGCCCCTTCGCTCAGCCAGACGATTCAAGGTCAATTTCTGGCTGATTTTGTGATTCCGGCCCGTCCTTGTGAAATTTTTCACAAATAGCGGTTGCCGCACTGCGGGACGTTCGGATAATCAAATCCGATTCTCCTGCGGTTCCCTGCTCCTACATGGCCACTATCATTGTACAACGTCCTAAACTTGCCTGGCATGAACGCTGGTTCATTTCCACGCTGTACAAAGGGCTGAAAATCACGATTGGGCACGGCATCAAAACCTTCCTCCAGATCGCCGGCAGCAAGCCCAAGGTGACGATGGAATACCCGGAGCAGAAGTGGGACGAACATCTGCCGGACTACTACCGTGGTGCTCCCGCCCTCGTCACCGATGAGCAGGATCGCGAGCGCTGCGTCAGCTGCCAGCTCTGCGAGTTCATCTGCCCGCCCAAAGCCATCAAAATCATCCCCGCTGAGATCCCCAGCGACGATCCGTGGGCCAAGGTCGAGAAGCGCCCCAAGGAATTCGACATCGACATGATTCGCTGCATCTACTGCGGCATGTGCGAGGAGGTCTGCCCGGAGCAGGCCATATTCCTTCGCAAGGACTACGCCATCACCGGTCTCTCACGCCAGGAGATGGTGCACGACAAAAAACGCCTCTATGAAATCGGCGGCCAGCGCGTGGGGCTGGTGAACAAGTGGAACGAGCTCAAATAATGCCCCCGCTGCTGTTCTATCTCTTCGCACTGATCACCCTGGGCTTCGGCTTCATGGTCGTCACCGGGCGCAATCCTGTAACCTGCGCCCTCTCGCTTGCCGCCAGCTTCGTTGGCTTGGCTGCCCTGTTCCTGAGTCTGGATGCCTACTTCATCGCGGTGATCCAAATTCTCGTCTATGCCGGCGCGGTGATGGTGCTCTTCCTCTTCATCATCATGCTCCTCGACATCAAGACGGAGGAGGGCAAGAAACTGAACATGCCAGCCATCGTCTCCGGTGTTCTGCTCGCAGTGTTGCTGACCCTTCAAATCGCCGCAGTTGTCGGCAGCACTGAACTGGCCAAGAAAACCTCGCAGGACACCCCGTTGGCTCTGGCTGAAGCCGCAACAAAGATCGGCAAGGCGGCGGCCCTCCCCACCATCACCAATGACCTCAAATCAGGCACGCTCCCGGATGCCAAGCTCATCGGCTTCACCCTTTTTGATCAATACGGCTTCCACCTTCAAGTGATTGGCCTGCTGCTGCTGGTCGGCACCATCGGTGTGGTTGTTCTCAGCAAACGTGAAAGGAGCGCCCCATGATCACCCTCGGCCACTATCTCGTTGTCAGCGGCATGCTTTTCTCTCTGGGTCTCGCTGGCGTCATTGCCCGCAGAAACATCATCATCGTTTACATGTGTCTGGAGATGATGCTCAGCGCCGCGAATCTCGCGCTCGTCGGCTTCTCCCGCTTTCATCTCGCCAACGGCCTGCCGGATTACACCGCGCAGTCGCTCGTCTTCTTCACCATCACCGTGGCTGCCGCTGAAGTGGCTGTGGGCCTCGCCATCATCGTGGCTCTCTTCCGCTCCAAACAGAGCGTGGATGTGGAGTCCGTCACCAAACTTCAAGGATAACGCGCCCGC
This sequence comes from Prosthecobacter sp., assembly GCF_029946185.1. Taxonomy (GTDB): domain Bacteria; phylum Verrucomicrobiota; class Verrucomicrobiia; order Verrucomicrobiales; family Verrucomicrobiaceae; genus Prosthecobacter. The sequence goes on along the minus strand of NZ_JAQSEA010000306.1, from coordinate 68,455 downwards.
ATGCACGCCAGCATCATCCTACTGCTGCCATTCTTTTCGGCGCTCGTCATTCTTCTGGGGCACCGTCAGCTCAAAGGTGCCGCTGTGCTCATTTCAGTGGGCTCCTCGATCATTTCCTTCATCGCCTGCCTGGCTCTCTTGGCTGCGGCAGATGACAACAAGACGCAGATGCTCCTGCCTTTCCTTGATGTCGGTCATTTTCACGCAAACATTGATGTCCTGATCGACAAGCAGAGCCGCGGCATGATGTTCATCGTCAGCTTCATCGGCATGCTGGTGCATATCTTCTCGCTCGGCTACATGAAGGACGATGAGGCAAAGCCCCGCTTCTTCGGCTCACTCTCGCTCTTCATGTTTTCCATGACTGGCATCGTGCTGGCCGGAAACCTGATCATGATGTTCATCTTCTGGGAGCTCGTCGGTCTGAGTTCCTACCTGCTGATCGGCCACTGGTATCAAAAAGCCAGCGCAGCGGAAGCCTGCAAAAAAGCCTTCCTCACCAATCGCATTGGTGACTTCGGCTTCATGATCGGCATTCTGCTGCTGTTTGGAGCTCATCACGGCAATGTAAATATCGAAGACCTCACCTCGGCTTTTGGGCCCGGCGGTCCGCTGAGTCCTGAGGCACCCGGTTATAGCGCTGGTTTCACCACGGCCGCTGCCCTGTGTATCTTCCTCGGTGCGGTGGGTAAATCCGCCCAGTTCCCGCTGCACGTCTGGTTGCCAGACGCCATGGAAGGCCCCACTCCCGTCTCCGCCCTCATCCACGCCGCTACCATGGTCGCCGCAGGTGTTTACATGCTCGTCCGTATGAGCTTCCTCATTGAGGCTTCTCCCCTAGCGGCTGAAATCATCGCTGGCATCGGCGCCTTCACCGCTCTGATGGCCGCCTTGATGGCCACACAGCAGAATGACATCAAGCGTGTGCTAGCCTACTCCACCCTCTCCCAGCTTGGCTACATGGTCATGGCCGTCGGTGCCGTGGCAATGGCTGGCCATCCTCACGGTCCGAATCCCGGCCATCCGGCCATGTTCCATCTCTACACTCACGCTTTTTTCAAAGCGATGCTCTTCCTCGGTTCCGGTGCCATCATCTATGCCTGCCACCACGAGCAGGACATCTGGAAGATGGGCGGTCTACGCAAGCACATGCCCGTCACTTTCTGGACCTTCCTCATCGGCACTCTGGCATTGATGGGCCTTCCCTACATCACCAGTGGCTTCTACAGCAAGGAAGGCATCTTGGGAGCGGCTTATGACAGCGGCTGCAACATTCTCTTCCACTCAGCCGCGCTCACCGCCCTGCTGACTTCGTTCTACATGATGCGGTTGGTCATCATCGCTTTCTTCGGCAAGCCACGCACCGAGTCGGCACATCACGCGACTGAGGTGCCGTTGATCATGCTGCTCCCTCTGGTGATCTTGGCGATCTTTTCGATCTTTTCAGCCTGGGATGGATTTGCCACGCCGCTGCAGGCCCTGAAACCCGCGCATGAGCCGCCTCACGCCACCGTGCTGTTTGCCTCCATCGCCGCATTCCTCATCGGAACCGGCGGCGCGATCTACCTCTATCGCGGCAAGGATAAGGACCCCATCAGCATCAAGCTCTTCGCCAACAAGTTCTACTTCGACGAAATGTACGCCGTCATCGTCCGCATCTGCCAGGACCGCTTGGCGTGGATCGTCACCGCCTTGGAGCGTGTGTTTGTGGATGGCCTCGTCGCCCGTCTGCCCACGGCGCTCGTCGCTCGTCTCGGAGCCGCCACCCGCATGCTGCAGGGCGGACATCTGCAAGGCTACACTTTCCTGCTGGGCGGTGGCGTTATTGCCGTGATTTATCTTGTTGTTTTTGTGCTGCCCCGTCTGGGCCATTGATGGAGAAATTGAATGAGCGTTCTTGAATTAATCATCGCACTACCCCTCCTCGCCGCACTGGCGGTCGGGCTCGGTGCGCCTGCCCGCGCAGTATCCCTCGGTGCCACGATCATCAATCTGATCCTCGTCTTGTACACCACGGTGCAATACTGGGGCAAAACTGGACTCGCCTTCACCTATTCGCGGCCGATCCTCGAAAATCCATCCCTCAGCTTCGCCGTCGGTGCGGATGGCATATCACTCATTCTCGTCCTGCTCACCACCCTGGTGATGCTGGCCGCCATCTGGCAGATCCATGACCGCCCTGCTATCTTCTACATTTCCTCGCTGCTCATCGGCGGCGGTGCACTGGGAGCCTTCCTCACCACGGATATTTTCTTCATCTACGCCTTCCACGAACTCGCGTTGATCCCCACCTTTCTCATGATAGCACTTCATGGGCGTGCCGAACCCGCCCATCGCAAGGCCGTTGCATGGAAAGCTACGATTTATCTCGGTGCTGGCAGCCTAGTCCTGCTCGCAGGTTTGGTCTGGCTCGTTCTCGAATTCAGCGGCGGCTCCAAGCTCACCTTCGACCTCGAAGCCCTTCGCAGTCAGGCCAGGCTCAATCCGCTGCCCGCTGCCAAACAGGCACAGATCTTCTTCGTCCTCCTGCTGGGATTTGGCTCCCTCGTCAGCCTCTTTCCCTTTCATAGCTGGGCAGCACCTGCTTACGCCACCGCACCCACTCCGGTAGCTATGCTGCACTCTGGAGTGCTAAAAAAATTCGGTCTCTATGGTCTCATCCGCATAGCCCTGCCGCTCCTGCCGCAGGGTGTCCATGTGGAATGGGTGCAGAACGCACTGCTGCTGATGCTCCTCGGCAACATTCTCATCATGGGCCTCGTCACCATCCATGCAAATCGTCTCGACGACACGCTCGCAAACTCCAGCGTCATGCACATGGGTTACATTTTCCTCGGCATCGCCGCAGGCACGGAAATCGCCCTCAAAGGCGCGGTGATCCTCATGTTCGCCCATGGCATCTCCATTGCGCTGCTTTTCGGCCTCTGCGGTCGCATGCGCAATCAGCTTGGCACCCTGGAGTACAACAAGCTCGGCGGCCTAGCCTCCCATGCACCAGCCTTTACAGTGCTCTTTGCCTTTGGTGCCTTTGCCTCCATCGGTCTCCCCGGCCTGACTAACTTTGCGGGGGAAGTAATGATCTTCCTCGGCAACTTCACCGAAATCAAAGCAGGTGCTTTGACCAATCTGCAATGGACCGTCATCCTGGCGCTCTGGGGCGTGGTGATGTCCGCTGTTTATATGCTGCGTGCCTATCGCAGCATCTTCCACGGCAGCCCTGCCACCGGCCTGTTCATGATCGATCCTGCGTTTTCACAGCGCGTCCCCTTCATCATCCTCGCAGCCACGCTGCTTGTCACCGGCTGCTGCCCTTGGCTGCTGCTCAACCTCATGAAATCCGCGCTGTAGTCCTGCCATGAGCGTTTTCACCATCGAAGCCGGCCTCGCCCTCCTCGGACTTGCACTGCTGCTGCTCGAGGCCTTCAAGCCCGACATCTCCCGCAGCACTCTCGGTCTCACCGCCATCGCAGGCACCACGCTCGCGCTCGTGCTGTTCTTCTTCGTGCCGCACGACAGCGCCAGCCTGCCCGGCTTCGTCCAGCCCTGGCACCAGCTCGACAGTCTCGCCCTTTTCTACAAAGGCTTCGCGCTCGCAATAACCATCCTCGTTCTCTGGCTCACGCTTGAGTGCGCCCCGTATCTCACCCGCTTCACCGTCGACGGCAAACTCGCCGAAATGTTCAGCCTGCCGCTCATCGTTTGCGCGGGCATGATGTGGATGGCCTCCGCTCGTGATCTTGTCACAGTCTTCGTCACCCTGGAACTCGTCACCGTCTCGTTCTACGTCCTCGTCGCCTTCGCACGTAAAAGCGCCTTCAGCCTCGAAGCCGGTGTCAAATACCTCATCCTCGGCGCTCTTTCGACCGGCGTCCTCGTCTATGGCATCGCCTGGATCTACGGCGCCACCGGCACCATGAGCTTCGACGGCATCGCCAAAGCGCTCGCCAATCCTGCCACCAGCAAAACCACCGCACTCTTCGGTGCCGCCGTGCTGCTTTGCGGTCTCGGTTTTAAAGTCGCCGCCGCTCCCTTCCACATGTGGGTGCCAGATGTCTATCAAGGCGCCCCCACTCCCGTGACGGCCTTCCTGTCCGTCGGCTCCAAGGCCGCTGGCTTCGTCGTCCTCACACGTGCGCTGAACGCTTTCATGGCCGAAGGCTCCATCATCGGCAGCGAGATTCAGGCCCTCCTGCTCGTCACCGGTTCGCTCACCGTCCTGCTCGGTAGCCTGCCAGCGATGTTCCAGACCAGCGTCAAGCGTCTGCTCGCCTACTCCAGCATCTCCCACGCTGGCTACCTGCTCCTCGCACTCGCCTGCCGCGAAAGCGCCCGCTTCGATCTCTCCTCCGGTAGCGTCGTCGCCTTCTACCTCGCCACCTACCTGCCCATGACCGTTCTCGGCTTCCTCGGTCTCGGCCTCATGCGCGCCAACGGTCTCGGAGAAGACATCAAGGACTTCGCCGGACTCGCCAAACGCAACCCGCTCCTAGCGATGCTGATGACCATCTCCTTCGCATCCCTCGCCGGTCTGCCGCTCACCGCAGGTTTCCTCGGCAAGCTCTTCGTCTTCCTCGGCCTGGCCGATCATGGTTACTGGGGTGCCCTGATCTGTGCCATCATCGCCGCCGCCGCCGGTTTCTACTACTACTTCAAGACCATCCTCGCGATGTACACCACCGAAGGCACCGATGTCCCCGCGCTGACCTTCTCAGGCCCCGCCAAAGCCGTCGCCTGTGCCCTCGCCCTCATCATCCTGATCCTCGGTGTCTATCCCAAGCCGCTGCAGCAAGTGCTGACGCCTTCGGGCGTAGGCATGGTTGCGAAGTGAACAAAAACGCAGCCGCCATTGACAGCGGACAGCCTCTTTGGGTTAAATCCGTACATGAATCGCAAATTAATGATCAGCTACTGGGCATGCTGGTTTGGTTGTCTGGTACCGATGGGAACGGCGCAGACAAACCCGACACCATCTGCCAAACTGGATGTATCAGCAGACGCAGTATTAAATTGGGATGATCTGCTTGGCCTCACGCGCCAGAAATACGAGTCCGTTTACAACCAGTTTTCGAAGGGTAACCTCCCAATTTACGAACAGTCTGCGTCCAGGTCCGAAGGGTATGCGATTTCGGCGTATTCAGACAAGTACGACATCAATCTCACGGCCTTTGCTGGCGCACTCAAACTGAGCCTGTTCGAAGTTTTTTGGGAGGATGATAAAGCCAGATCGATCCGAATGATTTTGCTTCCTGGTGACAAGCTGACCACACAACCTGCGGCTGTTTATGCACTGCTGGCCAGTCATTTCGGCAAGGAAGGTGAAGATGGCAAAATAAAATCAACCCTCGAAACGATTCCGGTCAAACAATGGCTCAAAGCCGGGTATGGTGTTTTTGCTTACCAAGATTCAACCGGACGGTTCTCCATCAATGTCGCTCCTACCGGCAGAGACCCGGCACGTCGGGAAACACAACCGGAAATCTCGGCCAACCTAGATGCACTGTTGAATTTCACGAGCCTCTGGAAATGGAGTCCGGCAGATTTGGAAAAGAACTACGTGCTGAAGCTTCAAGATCAGGATAAGCAGCAAAAGCCTCCGCAGTTTGAATGGGTGAGCAGTGCCAAGGACCGCGCACGCTTTTCACGTCACATGTTCAGTAACGCGGAGACCAATCTGACCATGTTTGGTGGTTCCATCAAAGTGGAGGAAGCCATTCTGGAGCTTGTGAACGGCAAAACAGCGCGCGTCACGATCTCCTTCTACAATCGCGGCGACTCGGGCGATATCACCACGAAGGAGTTCGACCGCATTTTCAAGCTGATTGGTCAAAACCTCGGTCAGGTGATGAAGGTCGCTCCCAAGCGCCAGATATTGTCCTCCAATGCCGCGCTGCCCGTCACCGGCTGGAACTGGACTTCACCCAGCGGTGTCGCATTGCTCGAATACAACGAGTACAACACCCCCGGCAAAGTGACGAGGCCCGAGTTCTTGCGCCTGAAACTAGCAGCGCCCAATCAGGCCGACTGGAGCATGGGCAAGATGGCCACCGGCGTCCAGCGCATGGAGCTGCTCCAGCGTGTCAAAAAGACCACTGAAGGTGATGTCTTTATTTCCGGCGTTCCCATGGTGGATCAGGGGCAGAAAGGCTACTGCGTCGCCGCGAGCTGTCAGCGCTTGTTTGAGTACATGCGCATTCCCTGTGACCAGCACGAGATGGCGAAGCTTGTCAGCATCGATGCTGGAAGCGGTGCTGACATCACCACCATGCAGAAGAGCCTCGCCAAGATCGATGGAGCCTTCAATGTGACTTTCAAACCGCTGGTGAATCCCGAACAGTATTACTACCGTGGCAAGCGCCGTGTATCTGAGAAGGAATTCATTTCCATCGTCAAAGAATACACCGACAAAGGCGTGCCCTTGCTCTGGGGCCTTTTCCTGGGTCAGAAGCCCGAGGATCCACCGCTACCGGGCGGCGGCCAGATCAGCGGCGGCCACATGCGCCTGATCATCGGCTACAACCTCGCCAAACACCAGTTGCTCTTCACCGACTCCTGGGGTGCAGGCCATGAAGTCAAGCGCATGACGCTGCTCGACGCCTACGATGTTACCTTGGGCCTCTACTCAATGGCTCCGCGCGGATTCTGATCAGGGCGCACGGCCTTCTTCGACATCCATCACATCAAAGAACGTCACCAAGTCTTCACGGTGCCCGAGCCCGGCTTCTGCACGCTGTTTGACGAGTCCTTCGGACGCCGCATCCCGCCAGCCACGCTTGTGCATGAAGCCGTTCCAGATCTCAATCTGCTCTGCGGTAGGTCGGTTGCCGGTCAGGCAGCACCACTCCAGGATCTCTTCATCGGTGCCGCCTGCGAGCGTGCGTCCAGACAGTTCATAGAAATCCACGCCGAGAAATTTGCACACACGCTCATCAAAGGTGCGGCTCCCCGTCAGATAGCCCAGATGATAACCTTCAGGCAATTGGCCTTCCTTGGCGTTGAGACGGATTTTATCGAGGATGCGGCCAAACACGGCGATGCCGCCGACCAGATCACGAGGGGAACGAATGGGAAATGCCATGCGCCTTTTTAACGAGGGCGCATGGTAAAGTCAATCCACTGCCCTTATTCAGCCTTCTTCTTCTTTCCCTTCGCCGCGCCTTTGCCAGCTGGCTTGGCAGCAGCAGCCACCTTTTCGCCGGGCTTCGGCAGGGTGCCCTTTACCTCTTCCCAAGCAGGATTCAGCGTGGCTTCGTGCATCGAGAAATTACGGAAGTCCACCGACTGCCCGCTCACGGTAAAGCCGGGGCTGGCTTTCTCGGTCAGGAAAAGCTCACTGGCTCCCCATGCGACCAGGTCGTCCACCTTGCCCAGCATTTTATCGCCCACCATTTCCAGACGCACCTTGTGCCAGCCTTCGCCGATCTCCGTGGTAAAGCGCGCAAACACCACCGCCTTGTCCGGGCCTTCATGGTCATTGTCATCCCGTTGAATCGCCACCGACTTCGGCGTGATGCTGATGCGCGCCATGTGATCCTTGATCGCGTTGATGGACAGGCTTGTGCTCTTCGCGCCCGAAAACTTGAACTCATACTCAACCACAAAGTCCTTCAGCTTGTTGGGCAGACGTGTCACCGCGCCATGCTTGTCCGCCGCCAGCTCAGAGCCGCGCAGCACACCGTCCACCGCCTCCCACTTACCCTTGGCAGCCTTCCACGGCGCGCCGGTACCGGAACTGAGATTGTTTTCATAGATGACCTTGCCAGGGATGGCGAGCAGCGGCTTGTCCTCGGCACGAGCAGCAAAGGCGGCGAGAGCGAGCGTCAGGGTGAGCAGGGAAGCATGTTTCATGGGCCGTTGTGAACGCATCCCATGCATCCATGTTGCGTCAAAATTCCCGACCTGATAGAACCAGCGGATGCGTACCACCGCTGTTTGCCTCACTCTCGTCCTCACCTCCATGCAAGCCGCCGAACCCAATGCTACCGCCGATGCCTGGCTGGCGAGAGCAAAAATCGCCACGCCCTTGCAGGTGCCTGCCTCTCTAGAAGCATGGCAGCAGCAGCGTACCGAAATCCGCGCAAAGCTGAACGAACTCCTCGGCGATCTCCCGCCCCGCCCACCGACCACTGCCTTCCAAGTGATCAGCCGTGAAGACAAAGGCAGCTACACCCTAGAGACGATTCAGTTCGACGACGGCGCGGGCGAAATTGTGAAAGGCTATGTCTTCATCCCGAAGCACGCCACGCCACAAAACAAAGCTCCCGCTATCCTCTACTGCCACTGGCACGGCGGCCAGTATGACAGCGGCAAACAAGAACTCCTGCAGACCAATGCCACCCCCGTGGCCGCAGGTCCCGCTTTGGCAGAAGCAGGTTACATCGTCCTCGGCATCGACGCGCCCTGCTTTGGAGAACGCAACGGACACGGCCCCGACGGCCCGCAGCAGCTAGGCAGCGCGGGCGAGATGACCGCCGCCAAATTCAATCTCTGGGTCGGTCGCACCCTTTGGGGCATGATGCTTCGAGATGACCTCACCGCCCTCGATTACCTCTGCTCACTCCCCGAGGTGGACGCACACCGCATCGGCGTCACCGGCATCAGCATGGGCTCCACCCGCAGTTGGTGGATCATGGCGCTCGATGACCGTCCGCGTGCCGCCGTTTGCGTCGGCTGCATGACCCGCTACGAAGAACTCATCCGCGCCAGCATGCTCAAAGCCCACGGCATCTACTACTTCGTCCCCGGCATGCTCAAACACTTCGACACCGAAGCCATCATCGCCCTCGCAGCACCACGCCCCATGCTCTTCATGACCGGAGACCAAGACAGCGGCTCCCCCACCGACGGCGTGCATCACATCGGCGAAATCGTCAGCCAAATCTACGCACTGCATGGCAAAGAAACGCCATCCTATTTCGAAAACACCCTCTATCCCGACGTCGGCCACGTCTATCTCCCTGAGATGTGGGAGCAGACCCTGAAATGGCTGGATCGCTGGGTGAAAAATTGATACAATCGGTCCTGCCATGAATTTTCCACCCAAGGCCATCAGCGTGCTTCTTTTGGTGCAGTGCCTGTTCATCGGGATCGGCTATGCCCTCACACGCAAAATGGTGCGCTGGATGGAGAAAATCGAGCCGCCGAATTTGATGCTGGATGCCTTGCCAAACTACGCGGCATTCGTGTTCAAAACCGGCCTCTGGGCATTTTTGATTCCGTTGCTTTGGGCAGTATGGGTCAGCTTGCATTCTGGATCTCATCAAGGCATCCCGTTGATACGATCTGCTGATGCAAAAATCACCGTGGGTCTGACTGTCGTGACCGTGTGCCTCTGGCCGTACGCTGCGTTGCAGGCAATGGACGTGGCCTTTGGTTTTCACGGGCCTATAACCGTGGTCAATCACTCGAACTGACGAACAACCCAGTCAAGTAGCTCAAGAAGTCGTCAAGAGGTGCCGTCAGCCCCCTCTTGATCCAGCTTTGACCTCTTGACCATCCCTTGACAGTCCCTCCCCGCTCCTACCACGAGCTCAAATCATCATGCAGCCGCTCCATCTCACGGGAGAAGGCCGCACGTTCCGGCATGTCTGGCTCTCCATAAGGAACAATCTCGACAACGTTCTTGCGCAGCACCGTGATGCCGCTGCCGCCGTCGGGCTTCTGAATGCTGCTCCAGGCGCAATCCGCAAAGCGTGCGGCCAGCAGGCAGTCCTGCGGCGTGGTATGTCCGCCACGTTGCAAATGGCCCAGCACCGAAGGGCGCACCTCGAGGTCGGGGAAGGGGGCCCCGGCGCGTTGGAAGTACTGCTGGAAGGCATCCATCAGCACGTAGGCGCGGTTGCGCTTCTGCGGCGGGTCAAACTCCACGCCTTCCGCTACCAGCACGATGGCGTGGCCGCGTCCGCGTGTCATCGCGCCTTCGATCTTGGCCGCGAGCTTCTTCATAGCCTCCTCGTTCAGCGGGCCCGTTTCCGGCGTGATGATCATCTCTGCACCCGAGGCCAGACCAGCCATGCGCGCCAGATCTCCGCTCGCACGTCCCATCGTTTCCAGCACCATCACGCGGCGGTGGCTGCGCGCGGTGTCGATGAAGTGATCCACCGCCCAGACCAGCGTGTTGACCGCCGTGTCCACGCCCAGCGCCATGTCAGTGAATTGCAGATCGTTATCGATCGTGGCAGGAATGCCGATCACGCGCAGATCGCTTTCTGCTGCGAGCAGCCGCGCACCCGTCAGCGAGCCATCACCACCCACCACGACCAGCGCCCGCACGTTGAGGCTCTTGAGAAGCTTGATCACGCTGTCGCGCACCTTTTTCTCGTGGAATTCCAGGCAGCGCGCAGAGCCGAGGATGGTGCCCCCCTTGCCCATGATGCCGCTCACGCTGGCGTGGTCCATTTGGATGACGTGCAGCTGCTCGGAGATCAATCCCGAACGGCCGGTATGGGTGGCGATGTCGTTTTTCAGGCGCACCAGGGCTTCCGCGTCGTCATTCACGGCACGCGCCGTGCGGACGAGACCGCGGTAGCCGTCGCGAATGCCGAGCACGGCGACTTTTTCACGGTTCAGGCCCAGGCGCACGATGGCGCGCAGGAAGGCATTCATGCCAGGTGAGTCACCACCACTGAAGAGGACGGCGACGGATTGTTCGGGGAAAGAGGCGCTCATGGAAAATTTAAAATTAGGGGGATTCTCTGCTTAGCGAGCACTCCGCGCGTGGCAAGTGGCTGCTGATGCCGCTGGAATTCCTCGGGCTTGCTACCCTGCGCCCGCGTGTTAATGGCGCGGGTGTCCCCAGCCTTCGCCACCACGCTTTTTCCGCTCATCGCCGCCCTCCTGTACGCCTTCGGTGCGCTCGTGCTGAAACGCTCCAGCGATCTCGGCGTCGGTCTCTGGCGCACCACCTTTGTCGCAAATTTGATCGTCGCAGGACTCTTTTCCTTCCTCTGGCTTCTCGGTGGCCCGCCGTTGGAAGTCGTGGATCTTTGGAAGCCCGGCGTCATCGCCATGTGCCTGTTCGTCGGTCAGATTTCGCAGTTTTTGGCCCTGGAAAAAGGGGATGTCTCCGTAGCCGTGCCTGTCTTCGGGTTGAAGGTCATCCTCGTCGCATTCTTCACCCCCCTCCTGATTGGAGAAGCCGTGGGGGCGAAGCTGTGGATCGCCGCCTTTCTGAGTGTGCTCGGCATCACCTTCCTCAATCGCAAGGATGCCGGCCAGCCGCCGCGCAATCTCCTCATCACCTTCGTGGCCGGTGGCGTCGGTGCGGTCGCCTTTGCCGTGTTTGATGTGCTGGTGCAAAAGTGGGGCCCCTATTTTGGCGTCGGCCGTCTGCTGCCCTGCATTTTTTGGATCAATGCGCTGCTTTCCTTCGGCCTCGTCTTTCGTTTTTCCGCACCGCTCAGCGCCATTCGTGTGCAGGCCTGGCCCTGGCTCGTAGGCGGAGCAGTCCTGCTCGGTACCCAGAGCATCATCTTCGTCAGCACCGTCGCCGTCTTTGGCAAGGCCACCTCCGCCAACATCGTCTATGCCTCACGTGGCCTGCTCAGCGTTGCCCTCGTGTGGATGATCGGCCATTGGTTCATGAATGCAGAGCAGCACCTCGGCCCCGCCGTCATGCGCTGGCGCCTGGCCGGTGCCCTCCTCATGATGAGCGCCATCGTGCTGGTCGTGGTGTAAAAAGTCGCGCTAGCGTCCCCGGAGTGCGGCGCTTCAGCGCCGCTTTCGAGCGTTCCATAACTACTCTTCCTGCACAATCACAAACGTCCGCGCACTCAATCCGCTCGCCTCATCCCACGCTTCAATCTCATGCCTTCCAGGCTTGAGAATAGCAAAGGTATAGGCCCCCTCATGGCGCAGCTCCAGCGTCTTGCAACTCCATCGCGGCTGGCTCGATCCCGCAGCCTGCAGCAGCAATCGACTGCCGCTGTTGCGAATGTCTGGATCAAGAATCACCACCGTGCCAGCAATCGGATTCGTGATCCGCAGCACCGGCCTCGCATCCGCATCACCAGCAGTGACCAGATCCCCCAGCCAGTTCCCGCTGCTCCCAATCCACCCCGCATACTCACGCGCCAAAATCGCACGACCACGCACATCGTAATCACCCGCCTGCGCCACCGGCGGCAGCCTCCCGGCAGCAAAAAACTCCTCCCGGCTCACCCGTGCCGGCGGCGACTGCGGCGTCAGTCGTTTCCCTGTGCGAGGGTCAATCCGCGCCCGTACCATCTCCTTCGGCATCGCATACCAGCTCATGGCATGTTTCTCATGCAGATGCATCATCACATCGCGAAAGATCGGCCCCGCACCCGTCACACCGCTCACATCCTGCATCGGCGTGTTGTCGAAATTCCCTGCCCACACACCCACCGTAAACTCAGGCGTGTACCCCAGCGTCCAGTTGTCCCGAAACGTGGAACTCGTGCCCGTTTTCACCGCGCACTTAAACGGCAGCCGCAGCACCGACCACCCTCCAAACGCCATCTCCCGCGCCTGGTTGTCGCTGAGAATATCCGCGATCAGCCAGCTCTCATTCTCACCCAAAATCCGCCGCTCCGCCCCAGCCTTCCCATCCTGCCGCAGCGTCCACGCCTTGAACCTTCCCAGCCGTGCGAGGCACGCATACGCGTTCGCGAGTTCGACCAGCCGCACCGAAGCATTTCCAATCGTGAGCCCCAGCCCGTAATGCGTCGCATCCTCCGTCAGCGTACCCAGCCCCAGCTCCCGCAGTTTCGGCAGCAGCGTCTCAGCACCCCCGATGGAATCCAGCACCCGCACCGCCGAGATGTTAAGCGAATTGCCCAGCGCATAGCGATAAGTCATCGGTCCATAGCTCCGCAGCGAAAAATTCTCCGGCCGGTACGTCCCCGAAGAAGTCGCAAACTCAACCGGCAGATCCGCCACAATACTCGCCGCCGTCGCCCCGCGCTCAAATGCCAGCAAATAGGTGAACGGCTTCATCGCCGACCCCGGCGAATGCGGCGCCCACGCCCCGTTAAGCTGTCCACCATCCTTCGCGAAAAAATCGCGCGATCCCGCCAGCGCTCGCACCACCCCCGTCGTATTTTCGATCACCACCACCGCCGCATGCGTCACATGCCGTCCCTTCAGCGCCTCCAGTCGCTGCGCCATGATCGTCTCCACCTGCTGTTGCAGTGTCGCATCCAGCGTCGTCCGGATCGTCCCGCCACCCACTTCACCCCGCAGCATCTCAATCGCATGCGGCGCTTCAAATCCACCGCTGAAGCGTTGCAGCACGATCTTCTGACTCAACGCAACGCGATGCTGCTCCTCATCAAGCCAGTGCAACTCGTGCATCTTGTCCAGAATGTGCCGCTGCCTCGGCAGAACGCCCTCCAAATGACGAAACGGGTTCAACCGCGCCGGAGATTGCGGCAGGGCGGCGAGCAGCGCACACTCAGCCGGCGTCAGGTCGCCCAGCGGTTTATGAAAATACCCAGCCGCAGCCGCAGCAGCCCCGGTCATCAGATTGCCAAACGAAATGCGGTTCGCATACGCCGCCAGCACCTCCTCGCGGCTCCAGGACATCGCGAGGCGACGGGCGCGCAATGCTTCGACCACCTTGACCCAAAAGGTGCGCCTCCCTGCTTGCGGTGTGGTGTTCTTAATGAGCTGCTGATGAATCGTCGAAGCTCCCGAGACGATGTGCCCGCTGCTCGCATTGTCCCGACCTGCACGCAGCACCGCGAGGAGGTCGATGCCGCCATGCGAGAAAAAGCGTTTGTCCTCCGCCGCCAGCAGCGCATGCACCAGCGTAGGCGGAATCTCCGCATACTTCACCGGCGGCGCGGAACGCGTACCGTTTTCGTCCAGCAAATGTCGCAGCGGCGTACCATCACGCGCGAGGTAAAGCATCGATGCCGGCGGCGGCCGCATCAGCGCCTCCGGCAGCGGAAGTAACCACGGCACACCCCACCAGCCACCTGCTGCTAGAGCGAGTAGGACGGTGAAAAAGATAAGCCAGCGCCGACGCATGCACCAATCAACGCGAGATGCCGCTGAAATCCAGAGCATGGTGCTTGATGGACAAGATCAGTCTCCTCCAATCACGCAGGTCAATCGTGTTATGGGCTCCCGGCAGCAAGCAGAGAAATGAGCCGGTGATGAAGCGAACCGCAAAGCGGTGCAGCGAGAACCACCGGGCCATGCGAGGAAGATCCCGTTTCAAAGACGCATGCCGGAGGTATGCGAGGAACATTCAACCACCCAGCGCACACGAGGGGTCCGCCCGCACCCTCTCGCATACCTCGGCATGCGGACTTGCTCATGGGAGCATAGGCAATCCTCACGAATGCCATTGCTCTGATGGAGACAGCTTGACCTCAGCCACCCACCACCGCAGCATGCGGACCTCGCATGAATCCGCCGCCCACCATCGCCTGCCTCGGTCCTGAGGGCAGCTTCTCGCATCTCATCACCCAGATGCGTTTCCCCGGCGTGGCGGTAAGCCTCCGCGACAACGTGGGCGATGTGTTTGACTTCCTCGCTACAAATCAGGAGGCACTCGGCATCGTGCCCATCGAAAACTCCTCCGGCGGCTTCATCATCGACACCGTGGACCGCCTCGTGGACACACGCAGCAAGCTGTACATTCTCGAAGAACTCACGCTCGATGTGAAACTCGCCCTCCTTGGCCGGGCAGGGGAGTCCATCACCTCCATCCATTCCCATGCGATGCCCTTCTATCACGGCGATGACTGGCTCAAAGGCCATTACCCCGACGTAAAGCGTGTTGTCGAGCCCAGCACAGCGAAAGCCGCCGAAAAAGCCGTCGCCACACCGGGGGCCGCCGCCATCGGTCCGCGTCAAAACGCCGAGCTTCATGGCCTCCAGGTGCTGCACTTCCCGATTGCTGGCGAGGTGCCAAACATCACGCAGTTCTATCTCCTCGGGCACGAGGCCAACACACCCGGGCTCGAACACAACCGCACCGCGCTCATCGTCGAGCTGCCGGACCGCTCCGGCAGCCTCTGCCGTTTCCTCACACCGCTGAGCGAAAACGACATCAATATGAAGCGCCTCGAATCACGCCCGATCCGCGGCCAGCCGAACAAGTACCGCTTCTACATCGAGATCGAAGGTTCCACCGCCGATCCCCGCGTTCAGAAAGCCCTCAATCAAACACGTGCTGATGGTGCGACCCTCCGCAGCGTGGGCTCCTACTCCGCCGGCCTTCGCTTTGAATCCTGACCAACTTATGAAGTACCTCCTCACCTGCCTGCTGGCCCTCTCCGTCGGCCTCAATGCCGCCCCAACCATCTCAAAACGCGCCAGCGAAATCGACCCGCGTGCCAAGGAACATCCAGAAATCGATTTCGTCTTCACAGACAAAAAGGGCAAGCCGCAGGACCTCCAAAACGCCAGCGTCGATACCAGCGTCAAGCTCCAGGGCAAACTGGTGATCTGGCTCATGGGCTACAGCGCACCCTTGTTCGAGCGCCTCAACAGCTACGGCCTCCACGCCATCCAGCCGCACTACGCCAACAAATGGTTCGGCATCATCCCCTCTGCGCGTCGCGATGACGGCAAGACGCTCGGCGACATCCGCCTCGAAGCCTGCACCGGCGAAGACCACAGCGACCTTGTCAGCATCCCTCAGCCGGACGGCATGATGGAGCGCTCGTTTCAGTTCGTGCAATGGCTCTCCAAAGAGCATCCCGAGGGCAAATGGGAGCAGTTCATCAGCGCAGACGGCAAAGGCCTCCGCTGGGACAAGGTCATCGTCTCAGGTGCATCGCATGGCGCCACGACTTCCGCCCGCTTCGCCAAGCATCAAAAAGTGGATCGCGTCGTCTGCTTCTGCGGCCCGCGTGACAACTACGACAGCTGGCAGTCGCTGCCCTCCGCCACACCAGCGAATCGCATTTTTGGCTTCAGCCACGTCCTTGATGGCGGCTGGTCAGGCGATCACTACTGCCGCTCCTGGGAGATGATGGGTTTGAATCAGTTTGGCCCGATTGTGGATGTCGATATCAGCGCTCCCCCCTTTCAAAATACCCGCCGCCTCATCACCAATGCGGATGTGAAAGGCGACGACAAACGCGCCCACAGCTCCGTGACACCTGGTGGCGCAGCGGTGAAGGACAAGGACGGCAAATACATCCACGAAGCCGTCTGGCAGTATCTGTTCAATCATCCAGCCGATCAAATCGGCTCGCCCACACCTGCCGATTCCGACTGCGTGAAGGATCAGCACAAATCATCCCGTTAAACCACGCTCAACTCAATCCTCCGACCCGCTTACATCATGTTGCTCTCGCTTCGTCCCCTCACCATCGCCGCCGTGTTCAGCCTCGGCGCCCTTTTGAATGCTGCTGACAATCCCTTCATCGGCCGCTGGGCTCTCACCATTCCTGGCGGTGGCGCAGGCTGGCTCGGGGTCGAGGAAAAAGACGGCTCTCTCAGCTCCAGCGTCCTCTGGGGCGGCGGCAGCGTGGTGCCAACCACCAGCACCAAGCTCGAAGGCGACACCCTCATCGTGACGCGCGAGCAAAAGAACAAAGAAGGCAAGCTGGCCACCATCGAAACGATCACCGCTAAAACCGAAGGCGAAGTTTTGAAACTCACCGCCTCCAAGAAAAATGCAGCAGGCAAAGACATGGGGCAGGCCCAGGAGTTCGCCGGCAAACGCATCGCGGATGTGCCAGCAGCACCCGATCTCGCGAAGGTGAAGTTTGGCGCGCCCACCCAGCTCTTGAATGGCAAGGACCTCGCCGGCTGGCGTCTGCTCAAGGAAGGCGCCGATAACGGCTGGAGCGTGGTCGATGGAGTGCTCGAAAACCGCGTGGTGAAGGCCAAGGACAAACACTTCGGCAATCTGCGCACAGATGCCGAATTCGAAGATTTCAATCTGAAGACCGAAGTGCGCACTCAGGAAGGCAGCAACAGCGGCATCTACCTGCGCGGCATTTATGAGGTGCAGGTCATGGAAAGCTTCGGCAAGCCCCTTGATTCACACCACATGGGTGCACTCTATAGCCGCATCACCCCAAGTGTCGCTGCCGAGAAGCCCATTGGCGAATGGCAGACCCTCGACATCACCCTCGTGGACCGCCACCTCACCGTGATCCTCAATGGCAAGACCATCATCGACAACGCCCCCGTCCTCGGCTGCACCGGGGGTGCCATGAGCAGCGACGAATTCAAGCCCGGCCCGATCTACCTCCAAGGCGACCACACCAACGTGGACTACCGCAACATGGTCCTGACTCCGGTGGTGAAGTAGGCCGTTCCCGAATAACCGTCACAACCACAGCAGGTGTTTGCCTGCTGTGGGATGGGTGTGGCGACAGCCCGCCCGGCTCTAAGCGGGTGGAAAATACATCGCGACTCGATAGTCTTGAATGAGGGGCTATCTGAGCGTTTTTCCCTCGGCAAGATCACACCCCCAGCCGCTCTTTCACAGCCTTGATGGCCTTGTGTCGGTTGTCCACGGCAAGCTTTTTGAAGATGTGCTCGTTGTGTCGGTTCACCGTGTGCAGCGTGACGTCAAGAATCTGCGCGATTTCCGGGTTGTTCTTGCCCTCGCACACCCAGTGCATGACTTCCGCCTCACGCTCGGTGAGGCCGAGGCTCTGCAGTCGTTCGATGGAAACCTGCAAGGATTCCACACGCCCTAGCAGATAGAAGCGGTTGTCCCTACAACGCGCCAGCGAGAGCACAATGCGATGCCCATCCTGCTCCATTTCCAGCGGAGGAAAAATATTCTCATTTTCGACGGCAAGCTGCTGCAGCCACTGGCGGACCGCAGGCGGCAGAAAATAGTGCGGGGCACCGGGCGCACGCTCCAAAGATTTGCCAAAGAACCAGTGCGCGGCTTTGTCGCCTTCGAGAATCTCCCCCTGCTCCGTGACGATGAGGAGTTCGCATGCAGCCGAAGAGAGCGGCGCATCGCTCATGGTCTGCTTCGCAAGCTCCGTGATCTTGCCCATGATGGAACTATGGTGCGGAGCGGGCTGCGTCGTATTGCAGAAGCTCAGCCGTTGATTGGCGATGCGGATTTCATCTCCGTTCCTTAGGCGACGCGCACTGTTAATACGCAGGCCATTAATGAATACGCCATTGCGGCTGCCCAGGTCATTGACCCACCAGTCGTCGTTCAAATGAATCAACACCGCGTGGCGACGTGAAGCCTGTACATTGTTGATGGGAACATCGTTGTCCGAACGACGGCCAATGAAACAGGGGCCCGCGAGCGTGTGCACACCTCCACTCCATTTCAAACAGGCTGGTTGGTCCCTCGTCCCGGCATTCACTGGCATGCATGATTCTGCGCAGGAGCCTGCGATGTGCAACGCGCGGAAAAAAGTTCTCGTATTGGCAGGTCTGCCAATAGCGCGTTTTTCGGTTCTGTTAGATGCTCCGGCTCGCACTCATGAAAACTGATGTCTTGGAACCCATCCACACACGCTCGTCGAGAGCGTGTTCTGTATCTAACAGTGCAGCGAAAAGACTTCCCTGCGCTTCCGGCATGACAAGCACGCAGCGTCCGTTTTGCATGCTCTGCGTCCATTGCCCCAAGTGTCTGGAGAATCCTCACACGGTTAGCTGTGACTTGTGCTCCGGATGCCGGGCCTGCTCAATGCATGGCCGGGCTGGATGAAGTTTGCAGCGATTTTGTCAATATTACGGTCGGGTCGTCCGTTATAGGTACTGTAACCATCCAAACCTATGAACACGATCCCTGCACCTCAACGAGGACAGGCGGCCTCGTTTCAGCAAGCCGCCAATGCTCACAACGCCGAAGCGCGTTTCGTCACCCGCAATCTCCACCGCGTCTGGCAGTTCCGACGCATGAAGGCCACCGTCCTTCGGCCTTTCCGCCAGGCACTCCGCCCCCTGCTCATCTGGCTGCGCCAGGAGCACGTTTTTGTTGAGAGCGGACAGCACGGCACACCTCCCGTCGGGCTCCACCTGAAGCAGTTCGGTTGGGAGACGATTGCGCTGAGCCTCATCCTTGCGCCGCTGGCCTTCATCATGCTCCTGCCAATGCTGATCGTCATCTTCCCGGTCGTCGTGCTCATCGGCCTGTGCGCCGTCGCAGCGTCAGCGATGCAGGCCGACTCAGAGGTCGCCGAGCATCACTCGCTGGCTTGGCACGCTATGCACTAAGTCCGCCGCCTCAGCCGTTCTTCTGCTTCTTCATCACACGGTACACCAGCCATGCCGCGATGTTGATCACCGCCATGGCCGCCAGCAGTTGGGTCAAGGTCGTCGCGAGACTTCCTTTGCCCAATCCGCTGCCCACAAGGCTGAATGCCACATTCAGCGGCAAGTAGCCCAGCAGCGTGCCCAGTAGGAAACGCGTATGCTTCACTGGCGTCATGCCCAGCAGCACATTCAAGACCAGCCCGGGCACCATGAGCTGCCTCACCCAAAACACCCGCAGGACGGAAGGCTTTTTCAGCATTTTTTTGAGCCACGGCCATTTTGCCGCCCTCGATTCAACCGCCCGGCGGAACCCATGACGTGACAGCATAAACGCTCCATACGACCCCAGGGTCGATGCCACCAGCGAAAGTACCAGCCCCTCACCAAAGCCAAAGACCAGCCCTGCGGCAGCACACAGTGGCAGACGCGGAACGCCCAGCATCACCGTTCCCGCACACGCGACCATGAAGATGGCATGCGCTCCCCAGCCAAATTCGCGCACCATCTCCTTCCATGTCTGCACATTCGTGATCCATGCCTTCAGACCTGTGAAATGCGCCAGCGCCATGAAAGCGGCCACCAGCAGCACCGCAAACAGCACCTGCCGCGTCTCCTTCCCCAGCGCACGCGAGGTCTCCTGCTCCACCTCAGACGTGATGGACACATCCAGTTCTTCGGCCTCTTGCCCGGTCTTGTCGGTTGTTGCCATTATTGCAGCTTCCAAAGTTTCGCGTCACTGCGCACATAGATCGCCCCACCAGAAATCGAAGGCGTAGTGAGCACAGTCTCCTTCAGTTCAATTTCCTTCAGCACCTTGCCCTCAGGCGCTTCTGGATCAATCACCTGAAAAATACCGCGCTCATTCACAATGTAGATGCGCTTGCCAGCCGCCACCGGCGATCCGCTGAAAGGCCCCTTCATGCGCAGCTTCCACGCCTCATCACCATTCTTCACGCTCGCCTTGATCAGCACGCCCGCGCCGTTCACCACATAAAGGAAGTCACCCAGCACCAGCGGACTCGCCGTGCCTGAGTTCAGCTTCTCATTGCGCCAAAGCTGCGTCACCGCGCCCTTCTCCGGGGCCAGCGCCGTGATCCCGTGTGACACCGCATACAGCGTCTCACCCGCACCCACACTCGAAGGAATCGTGCTCGCCCCATCGCTGTAATCCCACACCGTCTTGCCCGTCGCCGGGTCCACCGCTAGGATCCCCTTGCTCGACTGCAGCGCCACCGTGTTCTTCCAAATCGTCGCGCTCGTCCAGTTTGCCGCCTTCGGCCGCTCCATCTTCCACCGGTTGCGGCCCGTAACCACATCTAGGCCCGCTGTGAAGGACTCGCTATCATTCTCACTCTGCACCACCAGCGTGCCGTCCAGCACCACCGGCGACTGTGACATCCCCAGGCTGTTGCTCGCATTCGGGTAGTCAAACGTCAGCCCACGCAACCACAGCAGATTGCCATCGAGATCAAAGGCAAACAGATCATTTGACGAAAACAGCGCAAACACCCGGTCCCCATCACTGCACGGCGTATTCGCCGCCACACAGGTCTTGTTGTGAGTCATCGTCCGGCCGGTCGAGCGCATCGCACGCTCCCACCGCTTCGAGCCATCCGCCGCATTGAAGCAAAACACATGCAGCGTCTCCTGCCCCGGTCCGCTCGAGCACGTCACAAACACACGGTCTCCCACCACAATCGGTGCCGAAAGCCCACGCCCCGGCAAATCCGCCGCCCACGCGATTTTCAAATCATCCCCTGGCACCTTTGCCTCCGTCGAAACCGCCGTCGCATTCGGCCCGCGAAACTGCAGCCAGTCCGCCCGTGCAAAGGAGGAAAAACAAAGGCTGAAAACTAAAACAAGAGAGGTCTTCATGATGGGAAGCGGTGGATTCAGGAAACGAATTGAAAGTAGCAGGCAGTGACAAAGAACAGCAGTAAGGAAAAAATCGCGAAATACTTGGGTCGGAAGCTGTGCATGCACAGTCGCTCACTGAGCCCCCAGCCATAGTGAAAGTACAGGTAGAAGGCACCCGCTACATAGCTGAGGGCCAGAAACTTCGCCGCATAACCGACAAAAAACACTCCGCCGCGTGGAAATATAACCTTCTGGATCAGATACCCGTACACAGCATAGGCCACGATGACCAATGGTGCGCAGTAGCCAAGCAGTCGGCGCTTCCAGGGACCGCCATCCGGTGCGGAGATATAGTCATCATCATCAATCATGGCCGAGAAAATTACTTCGCTGCCACAATCGCCGTCCCCGTCGCATCGCACACACGCAGTTGGAATTCCCACTCCACCGTCCACTGCTCCGTCTGCTCGTTCTGGCAGCACTTCACCAGGATCGTGTTCTTGCCCTTCTTGAGCTGACACGGCAGCTTGTACTGATCCAGCTTCGCACCGCGGTGATACTCATCCCGCGCAAACAGCAGCTCCCCGTTCAGCCACACCTTCCAGCCATCCTTGCACCCGATGCGGATCTCCGCCGGACGATCCTCCGTGCTGAAAAAATCCGTCGCAGCATAGCCCACCACGCTCTTTTCCATCCCGAAAGGCTTGTTGAAATCAATCTTACCGTACTCATCCGTACTCGTGAAGTCCACCCACTTCGCCTCCTTCGTTTTGCCCTCATACACGGCATCAAACTTCAGCTCCTTCTCCGGCGGATACACCGTGTCGAATCCCGCCCGATCCGCATTGCTAAACGGCGCGATCATCTTCCAGCTCATCAGAAACCCAAAGTGCTTCGGCAGGTCCACCTTCTGGTCCAGTGCACGCAGCTTTTTCGCCAGCACCTTGATCTGGTCCTCATCCCGCGCTCCGCCCAATCCTTTGCCGTAGGCCACCACCGCAGCGTCCTTGTCCTTCTTCTCTAGCGCCGCATCACCAGCCTCGATCAGCTTCGCCACCGGATGCCGCCGCAGGTCCGAACTCGGGTCTTCCAGCAGCGTCGGCGTCAGCTCCTCCGCCAGCTTCTCGTCTGCCCGGTGGATCAAATCAAACGCCACCACCCGCGCGCCGGGGCTGTTTTGTGTGTTCTTCAAAAACGTCACCAGGGCCTCCACGGGCAGCTTCTTCGCCTTCAGCGCCTCATCTGCGATCACGCCCACCGCCGCCCTCAGCCAGTTTTCCGCCAGCGGGTTCGCCCCGTTCATACCCTTCAGCACCTCCGGCAGAGCCGCAGGATCCGCCTTCACGATCTCCTGCCACGCCTTCCCCGCCGCCTCATTTCCCTGGCCCTCCTTCTGCACCGCACGCAGCACATCAAGGGGTTTGGACAAATATTCCGCCGCCTGCAAAGACACAGCGGCAAGGGCAAACAAACAGACGAAACTCGATTTCATAGGGTGAACAGGCAGCTTTCCTCAAAGAACGCACCGCGCCAAGCTTGAGTTTCGTCCAGTTCTGTTTAACTGAACACCCCCTCATGCTCTCCGTTTCCAATGTCAGTAAAACCTACGCCGGCCGCACTTTGTTCAGCCAGGTGTCGTTTCACATCAACCGTGGCGAAAAAATCGGCCTGATCGGCCCCAATGGCGCCGGCAAATCCACACTCTTCTCCCTCCTCCTGCGTGACACCACCCCGGATGATGGCCAGGTCGTGATGGAGCGCGGCATCACCTTCGGCTTCCTGCCGCAGGAGAGCGCCCCCATTGAAGACGTCACCGTCCTTGAACTCGCTACCGGTCACGTGGACGAGCATCAACGCTGGGAAATTGAGCCCAAGGCCAAGCGCATCCTCAGCGGCCTCGCCTTCCGCGAGTCCGACTTTGAGCGCAATGCCCGCACCCTCAGTGGTGGCTGGGTCATGCGCGCCCATCTCGCCCGCCTCCTCGTCCAGGAGCCCGATCTCCTCCTGCTCGATGAGCCGACCAACCATCTCGACCTCGAATCCCTCATCTGGTTCCAGAGCTACCTCCAGAGCTACCCGGGTGCCATCCTCATGATTTCGCATGACCGCGAATTCCTCAATGCGCTCTGCGACAGTATCCTCGAAGTCGCCCACAGCAAGATCACCCGCTACACCGGCAACTACGACGACTATCTCCGCGAAAAATCAGCCCGCATGGAGCAGCTCCAAGGCGCCTACGACAATCAGCAGCGCGAACTCGCCAAAATGCAGGCCTGGGTGGACCGCTTCAAAGCCAAGGCCAACTTCGCCTCCCGCGCGCAGGACAAAGCCAAGATGATCGACCGCATCGAAAAAGTCGATGCCCCCATGGCCGATGCCAAAACCGTCAAGTTCCGCTTCCCGCAGCCCCTGCGCAGCGGCCAGCGCGTCATCCGCGTGAAGGACCTCGATTTCGCCTATGGCACCCAGCCCATTTACACCGGCCTCGATCTCGAAATGGAGCGCGGCCAGTGCACCGTGCTCGTCGGCCCGAACGGTGCCGGTAAATCCACCCTGCTCAAGCTCCTCGCCGGAGCACTCACCCCGCAGGCCGGAACCTACGAGCTCGGCCATAACGTCAAGCTCGGCTACTTCGCCCAGTATCGCGGCGATGTGCTCAACATGAAGCACACCGTCCTGCAGTCCGCCATGGACCTCCCCAGCCGTCCTGGTGAAAACATGTGCCGCACCCTCCTCGGCTCCTTCCTCTTTCATGGCGATGACGTGTTCAAGCCCGTCGGCGTGCTCAGCGGGGGTGAAAAATCCCGCCTCGTGCTCGTGCGCCTCCTGCTCGATCCGCCGAACTTCCTCCTCATGGACGAGCCCACCACCCATCTCGACATGGGTAGCATCGACGCCCTCATCGGCGCTCTCTCTCAATACGACGGCACCCTCGTCTTCATCAGCCATGACGTGCACTTCATTCGTCAGATGGCCAAGCACGTCCTCCACGTCAGCGCCGGCGTCATCACCCCCTACGCCGGCGACTACCAGTACTACCTCGACAAGTCCAAGGCCGGCTCCGCCCGCGAGGCCCTCACCGCGACCCTTCACAACGCCCAGCCCACCAACTTCAGCGCCCCCTCAGCCAAAGAGCCGCCCAAAAGCAAGCAGCAGCGCCGTGCCGAAGCCGATGCCCGCAATGCCTACAGCAAAGCCAAGAAGGAGCTCGATCTGCGCATCTTCAAAATCGAACAGGAGCTCACCGCCTTCGATAAGCGCAAACACGAAATCGTGAACCTCCTTCAGGAAGAGGCCACCTATGCCGACGCCGCCCAGTTCCGCGTCCTCAGCGCCGAACTGGAAGCCGTCGAGACCAAGATCCCCCAATTCACCACCGACTGGGAAAAGGCGACCGAGGAAATGGAAAAGCTGACGCAAGTTGACGCAAAGTAGCCACGTTGAGCATGCGGCCCAGTGAAAAGGGTTGCACGCAGTGTAGGGCTGTGTTTTACCCGGCTCAGTGAACTTCTCATTCCATAAACTCTGTTTGCGGTTTGGTGCAGTGCGCGGCCTCCTGCTGCTGCCAGCGGTTAGCCTGCTGGCCTGCTCAGATCAAAGGGTAGTCAGTGTCCGTCGTCCGATACCCGGCGGGGGCGGCTACTGGGTTGAGCGGATCGTTGTAGAAAAGAAACAAGCTCCGCTGCGGGATAGGAACTCATCACGTCTCCCAGTCCTCGCCCATGATGCGGGCCAGTGGAATGGCGATTCCATGGTCGGTTCGCCTCGCATGGTAATCAGTCTGCGCGAGCAAAAAATTTACTTCTACAAAGGCGGCCAGCTCGCCGGCATCTCGCCGATTTCGTCAGGTCGTGAAGGCATGGCCACCAGAGCTGGCAGTTTCAGCGTCATAGAGAAGGACATCGATCACACCTCTTCGTTGTTCGGCGACTACGTCAGCAGAGATGGCATGGTCTTGAAGCGCGAGATCGACGTGCGCAAAGACTCACGCCCGGCGGGAGCCATTTTTGACGCAGCCAGAATGCCCTACTTCATGCGCATCACCGGTGCCATTGGCATGCACGAAGGCTACCTTCCCGGCTACCCCGCCTCCCACGGCTGCATCCGCCTCCCTCACCGCATGGCCGAGATCTTCTACCACGAATCCTCCGTCGGCACCCCGGTCAAGGTTGTGCCGTGAAAGCAACAGAAGTGCTGGAGAAGCTGTCGATTAAAGCGGGTTGACCCACAGCCTTTCGAGGACTTTTTCAATCACTCGTTGGATGCTTCGAGAGCTGCCGAAAATCCACCTGGTGCTCCTGGTTTTCCACATTCGTCCGCATCACTTCTAGCCCCGCCTTGAACGAATCGTCCAACGTCAGAACGTCGAGAGTTCGGTGGTATTGTATATAGATGACCGCCTCCCGTAGCAGGAAGAATCGCTTCAGTTGCAGCGGATCAATTTCAGTCAGCGGCCCCGACTTTGAGTAGCCCTTCCAAAGTCCCGCCCACAAGGGGGCCATGCGATCATTCAGCCCGGCATCAGCAAACTTGTTGAGAACCCGGCAGTAGATGGAGTCATACAAGATCGTCGCGAAGTCCTGGATGAAGTGTCCCTTCTCACTGTTGTCGAAATCAAAGATCCACAGCCTGTCATCTTCGAGAAAGCAGTTTCCCAGGCAGGCGTCAGCATGAATGAGGCCATACGTTTTCGGGTTTACGGAAAGCGCCTGCAGCTCGTGGATCAAATCAGCAAGGCTTGCAGAAAACTGCGGTGACAATCGCCCCTGCAAACCTGCCACATCCTCCCGCAACAGACGTGACTCATGCCAGGGAGCGCGTGCCTGCGCGGCATGATTACCAGGCAAATCCAGCGTGTGAGTGTGCATCTGGGCCAGCACTCCTCCAAGCTTTTCATAAACCGGCGGGGCGATATCCTGTGGAGTGATCTTGGCTCCAGGCGCATGCTCAAAGCACGTCGCCACGTGGTTTTCACCATCGAGACAAAGTGCCACACAGGCCTCGCCACCAAGCGTCGGGATGGGCCTGCAAACATCGACTCTACGTGCAGAAAGAAACTCAACCCAGGCCAGCTCCGCCTCCACATCGGCAAGGTCACGGTGCCTTTCCTTGGAAACTCGCAGGATGAACTTCTCACCATCTCGCCGGCACAGATAGACATGGTTCTGGCTGCTGCGCAGAAATTCGAGCTCACCGGGAGCAAGTCCATAAGGCCGCGCCAGCAGCGCGAGGTGATCATCTTGGATTATCATGCTTTGGGATGGTTGAGAAGGATGGCAGAAGCTCCGCAGCCAACGCAGCAGCCTCTAGTCCTGCCTTGAAGGCCGAGGAAAATATCGGCCTGACACCAGCAAGAAAACCTGTCAAAGGGGGGGGCACGCTTCGTCGTGCCGGATGCCGGGACCGAGGCATGCTTGCAAGCAAACACTCCATCTACCTGCAAAGCATCACCCAAAGTGGATGCGTAGCTCTTGATACGAAGGTTCTCTGAACACTGTTAGTGGAGGTCTATCCTCAGGTTAGGTGCCTAAGGACTTGCTTTTTTCGGTGGCGGCGCGGACGGCCTGGATCATGGCGTTGCGCAAGCCGTGTTGCTCGAGTTTTTCGAGGCCGGCGATGGTGGTGCCGCCCGGGCTGGTGACTTCATCGCGCAGGGTCGCGGGGTGTTTGCCGGTGGTGAGGACCATCTCGGCAGCTCCGGCGACGGTTTGGGCCGCGAGACGCAGGGCGGCTGCGCGGGGCAGGCCCATGAGCACTCCGCCATCGGCGAGGGCTTCGATCACAGTGTAAACATAGGCGGGGCCACTGCCTGAGAGGCCGGTGACGGCATCGAGCAGCTTTTCTGCGACTTCATCGGCGGTGCCGACGGCTCCGAGGATTTTGGAGGCGAGGGCGGCGTCTTTGGCGTTTGCCTTGCTGCCGCGTGAGAAAGCTGCGGCGCCTTTGCCAACGAGGGCCGGGGTGTTGGGCATGCTGCGAATGACGCGCTGCTTGTCGCCGAGCCAGGTTTCGAGGTTTGCGAGTGAGACACCGGCGGCGATGCTGAGGTAGAGACGCGAGCCTTTGACCTGCGCGAGGGCCTCGCACAGGGACTTCATGTCTCCTGGTTTCACAGCAAGGATGATGACGTCTGATGCTGCTGCTACTTCCGCCGGGGTGCCGGTGATGGTTTTGCAGGTGAGGCATTTGCGCAGGGCGTTTACGGCCTCGGGCATGACATCGCTGAGCGCCACGTTCAGGCTGGCCTTGCCAAGTGCCTGCTCCACGCCGCGCAGCAATGCGCCGCCCATTTTTCCACAGCCAATGAGTCCGAGTTTCATCATGGCGCGACTGTGGGGCAGATGCGGCGAGGTGCAAGTACGCCAATCTTCTCTTGCGTTTGGCCTTGGGATTTTGCGATGATATTAGAAATCGTTGCTAAAAATGCACCCCGACCAGTTTCAGCCCGAAAAGATCATCGCCGCAGGGCCTTCAGCCAAAGTATATCGTGGAGTGGAAACGATGACCGGACGCAAGGTGCTGATCAAAGCATTGATGGAGGAGCACGAGACCGTGCATCCGCTGGATCGTGAGCGCCTGCAACTGCTGGCTCCTGCACTCATGCAGATGCGGCATCCGCAGATCGCGGGACTCATCACGCTGCTGCCGAGGGAGGATGAGTTTGCCTTGGTGTCTGAATTCATGCCGGGAAAAAACGGCCGCACCTTTGCCGCTGAGCGCCAGCCCGCGCCCAATGATCTGCGTGCGCTGGCGGTGCAGCTGATGCATGCCCTGTTGGTGGGCGAGCACCTGCGCCAGCCGCATGGCGATCCGAAGCCGAGCAATCTCATCATCGTCGACCATCCCGGTGGTGGCTTGTTTCTCCAAGTGCAAGACTGGGGCCTGTCGCTGGCCCGGCAGACGCAGCCGCCGGAGACGCTGTGGTTTCGCGCGCCGGAGCTGCATGCTGGCGGCCAGCCGACGACACAGAGCGATCTTTTCACAGCGGCAGGCAGCTTGTTTTGCATCGCCACGAACACTGCGCCGGCGCAAGGCACGACAGTGGAGGAGGTCATACGGGACTGGCAGGGCTTCAACGCCAGCCATGTGCTGAGCCACCTGCGGCCGGATCTGGACCCGCCCCTGCGTGACTGGCTGGCGTGGCTGCTGAATCTGGCACCACCGCAGCGCCCACACTCCGTGGCTCAGGCGCTGGATGTGCTGATGCACAGCATGCACATGGGATTCCACTACATGCCGCAGCAGGCACCCGTGATGGTACCTGGAGCGCAGACCACGATGCTGGTGGCCGCAGTGGCTCCCAGTGCAGCGATGCCAGTTCAATACGCCGCCCCGATGCGTGCGCTTCCCAGTGCGCCAAAGGCAGCGCATTCTGGTGCGCCGAAGCCAAAGTCCGTGCCAGCTCCTGCGTCTGCCACCCTCGCTAAGACGGCAGCTTTACCCGCCGCTGCTGCCAAGACTCCAGCGACCGCCCCGAAAAAATCATTCAGCAGGCGTGGCATCGTCGCCGTGGTGTTGAATCTTGCCGCTCTCACGGTGATTGGATTTTGTTTCTGGCCCACCCGTCAATCCGTCCCCAGCGTGCAAGTGTCCTCAGCCGTGAGCAGCGAGAAACCACCGGCTATTGCCACTCCCTTGGCCATGGCAGACAGCCCGAAGGCCGCCAAGCCAAGTTCGGTCAAGAAAGCTCCGGCCACTGCGGTGACTGCTGCAGATGCCAAAGTCCGCTGAGTGCGTGCCGCGACTTCCGCCCGACAGCATTCTCCATGCGGCAGGCGCTGATTTCGCATGCAAGAGCAGCGTACTCCTCTGAATCCCACTCGTGAAAAGTTCCTCCGCCCTTCTCCTGCTGCTCCTCACTGCGCCTGTTTATGCGGCGGTCGATTTCGTGCAGGACATCCAGCCCATTTTTAGCGAGCACTGCTATCAGTGCCACGGCGCGCACAAGCAGGAGGCGGCCTTCCGGCTGGATCACAAGCCCAGCGCGCTCATAGGCGGAGATTTTGGTGCTGCGATTGTCCTCGGCAAAGCCGACGACAGCCGTCTGATTCACGCTGTGCTGGGCACGAACCCCAAGATGCGCATGCCGCGCAAAGGGGACCCGCTGAGCGCGGAGGAGATCGGCAAGCTGAAGGAGTGGATCGATGAGGGGGCCGTCTGGCCTGACAGCGCGAGTGTGAGCATCGACAAGAAGACCGACCACTGGGCTTTCAAGCCGCCGGTGCGGTCGCAAGTGCCTGCGACAGCGAAGCATCCCATCGATGCCTTTATTCGCGAGCGGCTGGCAAATGAAGGATTGCAGCCCTCGCCTCCTGCCGCGCCTGAAACACTGCTGCGTCGGCTTCATCTCGATCTCACCGGCCTGCCACCGACGCCGCAGGAGATCGTCGGCTTTACCACCGCTTACAAGCACGCTCCGGCAGCAAGCATTCAACAGCTCACCGCCAACTTGCTTGCCAGCCAGCACTTCGGCGAGCGCTGGGCGCGGCACTGGCTGGATGCGGCGCATTACGCGGATAGCAACGGCTATGAAAAGGATCCGATGCGCTTCATCTGGTTTTACCGTGACTGGGTCATCAGCGCCTATAATCGCGACCTGCCGTACGACCAGTTCATCATTGAGCAGCTTGCGGGTGATGAGTTGCCCAAGGCCACGCAGGATCAGATCGTGGCCACCGGGTTTCTACGCAACACGATGGTGAATGAGGAGGGTGGCGTGGACCCGGAGCAGTTCCGCATGGAATCGATGTTTGACCGCATGGACACTATCGGCAAAAGCATCCTCGGCCTTACCATCGGCTGCACGCAGTGCCACAACCACAAGTACGACCCCATCACGCAGGAGGAGTACTACCGCATGTTTGCCTTCCTCAACAATGACGACGAACCCTGGCGCGTGGTGTACACCGCCAGCGAGCAGATGCAGCGCGGGCAAGTCCTCACGCGCAGTGCCGAACTCGAAGCCAAGCTGAAGCATGATCACCCTTATTGGCAGGAGCGGATGAAAACGTGGGTCAGCTCTGTCAAGGCCGCGCAGCCGCAGTGGCATACTCTGTCTTTTGAAGACGATCCTTCCGGTGGTGAGAAGGCGCTGCGGCAGCCGGATGGCAGCATCCTCGCGCAAGGGTATGCGCCGACGAAGAGCGATGTGAAGTTTGCGGTGAAACCGGGCGGATCGAAGACCATCGCGGCCTTCCGTTTGGAGCTGATGAACGACCCGAATCTGCCTGCCTACGGCCCGGGCCGTTCGATCAAAGGCACGGCGGCGCTCACGGAGTTCAGTGCTGAGATGAAGATCGATGGCAAGATGACGAAGCTGAAGTTTGTCAAAGCGAGCGCTGACTATGGAGAGCCCGAGAACTCACCGCTTTCCCCCTTTGCGCGTGATCAGGATCTCACGAAGGACAAGCGCGTCACTGGCCCGATTGCGTATGCGATTGATGGCAAAGCGGAGACCGCATGGGGCATCAATGCGGGGCCTGGACGACGCAATGTGCCGCGCAATGCGGTGTTTGTTTTGGAGCGGCCCCTTGAGGTCAAAGCAGACAGTGAACTGAGTGTGACGCTGAGCATGAAGCACGGCGGCTGGAACAGCGATGACCTGCAGACGATGAACCTCGGACGGTATCGCATCAGTGTCACCGATGCGCCGGATGCGGCGGCGGATCCGCTCTACGGCAAGAAATCTGAGTTCAGCGCCTTCCGCACCACGGTGGCGGAGTGGCAGCCGGTGAATGACGAAATTGAATCGCTGTGGAGGCAGCACCCCGAAGGCACCACCACCCTGACGCTGGACCCGCGCGATGAGCCGCGCATGACCTCGGTGCTCAAGCGCGGTGATTTCCTCAAGCCTGACAACCGCGTCACCGCCGGTGTGCCTGCCATGCTGAATCCGCTGCCCAAGAATGCTGATGGCTCGCGTCTTACTTTTGCCCGCTGGATGGTGGATAGAAAATCGCCCACCACAGCGCGCGCTTATGTGAACCGCGTGTGGCAGGCCTGCTTTGGCACCGGACTGGTGGAAACTGCGGAGGACTTCGGCACGCAGGGAGCACCGCCGAGCCATCCTGCGTTGCTCGACTGGCTTGCCGTCGATTTCATGGAGCACGGCTGGAGCAGCAAGCATCTGCTGCGGCTCATCACCAGCAGCGAGACTTATCAGCAGTCCAGCAAGGTGACGCCGGTGCTTCTTGAGCGTGATCCCTACAACCGACTGCTTGCGAGGGGCCCCCGCTTTCGCGTGGAGGGGGAAGTGGTGCGTGACATTCAACTGGCAGCGAGCGGGCTGCTCAATCCGGAGATCGGAGGGCGTCCCGTGATGCCGCCGGCGCCTGCGTATCTGTTTGAGAAACCCGCCAGCTATGCGCCTTTCCCGTGGAAGGTGGATGAGGATGAGAGCCAGTTCCGCCGCAGCATCTATGTGTTCCGCCGCCGCAGCACGCCGTATCCGTTTTTGAGCACCTTCGACGTGCCCAATGGAGAGAGCTCCTGCATCCGCCGCTCGAAGAGCAACACGCCGCTGCAGGCGCTCATGACACTGAATGAAACCATGAGCATGGCAGCCGCCAAGGCGCTGGGAGAACGCATGTGGAAAGAAGGCGGCAGCGATGATGCTGCGCGCATCGCCTACGGTTTCCAGCTCTGTACCGGGCGGCAGCCGACGGCCAAAGAAACCACCGTGCTGGTGGACATGCTCAAACGCCACCAGCCGAAACCGGGTGAGATCGATTCGCACACATTGGTCGCCCGCGTGCTGCTGAATCTGGATGAGACGATCACGAAGGAGTGAGGCTACTTACCCCTCCTGCTTCATCCACATGGATATGAAGCCAGCCTTGAGTACTGTCTAAATTGCCAGCGCGTTCTCCGCATCACCGAAGTGGCCGACGTGGAGGCCCATGCGGTCCATGAGGGCGATGTGGAGGCGGCACATTTTGCGGTTCGGATCGGCGCTGAGATCGTGGAAGCGACCGCCTTGGATGGTGCCACCACCGCCGCCGGCGAGGACGACGGGGAGCTGGCGGGAGTCGTGTGCGTTGCCATCGAAGAGGCTGCTGGTGAGCATGATCATGCTGTTTTCGAGCAGGGTGCGCTCGCCTTCATTGGTGGCCTGCATCTTGGCGAGGAATTCGCCCCAGAGCTTCACCTGGTGCTGATTGACGCGCTGATACATATCGAGGCGGTGCTCGTCATTGGCGTGGTGGGACAGTTCATGGATGCCGCCGCTGATGCCATCGAGGCTGGGGAAGCGCATGTTGGAGAGGTCGTTGTTCATCATGAACGTGGCCACGCGGGTGCGGTCCATCTGGAAGGCGAGGAGCATGATGTCGAACATGAGGCGCAGGTGATCTTCCGCGCTGGTGGGAATGCCGACACCGGGACGCGCCATGGTGGCCACTTTCACGGTGGGCTGCCAGCCTGCGCCGTTGGTTTCAGCCTTGCTGATTTTTTCGGCGAGTTCGACGCGCTGCTCGATCTCGCGCACGGAGGTGAGGTATTCGTCGAGCTTTTGTTTGTCGCGCTGGCTGAGCTTGGGCTTCAGCGCGCCGGCGTCTTCGAGTACGAGGTCGAGGATGCTCTTGTCGCGCTTGCGCTTGCTGCCGTCGTCAAAGAGCTGGTCGAAGGCCTGCTGCGGGAAGATTTCCTTCGGAGCGGGTGTCGTCGGGGTGCTCCAGGAGATGTAGGCGGAGTAGATGGAGGTGAAGCCGGAATCCGTGCTGTAGCTGGGGCGCTCGGTGCCGAGAACGACACTCGGCATGGGCGTGAACTTGCCGGTTTGTGCGGCGATGAGCTGATCCATCGTGGTGCCGACTTCGACGTCGGTGGTGGTCTTCTTCACCTTGAGACCGCAGAGCAGGTTCATCTTCGGATAGTGGCCGCCTTCTCCTTCCACGGTGGTCGGATTCCAGAGGCCTTTGAACACGCTGACGTGCTTCTTGAGCGGCTCCAATGGCGAGAGTGTCTTCATGAACTCCATGCCCGCAGCACCCTGGGTGGCACCCCAGTGATGCGGATTGACACCGTTGCCAGTGAAGCACACAGCGAGACGACGCGGCGCGGTGTTGTTCTTCACCGATTCGGCTCCGAAAGAGCTGATGGATTCGAACCATGGCAGGCCGAGGGCGACGCCTGCGCCATGGAGAAATTTGCGACGGGAAAGGTTCATAATGGAATGCGATTATTGGTTGGAAGCCATCGCTGGCTCGCTGCGGCGATTGAGGAACTGGCGGCTGTTGACGACGTCGAGGACGGCGGCGGAGAACTTGCCGTTGTTTTGCTTGAGGGCGGCTTGCATGTGCGTGAGGAGTGCTTTGTCGCTGGGCATGGTCTGACGGCCGAGGGCGTAGCCGAGGAGCTTGCGGCAGAACTGGGCGGTGAAGTTGGGTTCGTTCTTTTTGAGGTAGTCGCGCAGACCGGCGAGGCCCTGGAACTTGGTGCCGTCTTTGAGTTCGCCGGTGTCATCGATCTTGCCGCCGGTTTCATCGGCCATGCGGAAGCGGCCGATGGGGTCAAAGCTTTCGAGTGCGAAGCCGAGTGGATCGATGCGGTCATGGCAGACGGAGCAGGCTTGATCCGCGCGATGCTGCATCAGAGCCTCGCGTAAAGAGGCGGGCTTTTCGGCGCTGTCGGGCAGCTTGGGTACATTCGGTGGTGGTGGTGGTGAGCTGAAGCCGAGCACGACCTGATAGAGGTAGTCGCCGCGAAGTACGGGGCTGGTGCGATTGGGGCGTGAGGTCTTGGTCAGGATGGCCCCCATGCCGAGGAGGCCGCCGCGATGCTGCTCTGCGACTTTGACTTCGCGGAAGTCACCACCGGTGACGCCGGGGACATCGTAGAATTTGGCGAGGCGCTCGTTGAGGAAGGTGTAGTCGCCACCCATGATGTCGGCGACGTTGCGGTCATCGCGTACGAGATGCGTGAAGAACTCGGTGATCTCGCGCTGCATGTCGTTGCGGAGTTCGGGGGTGAACTGCGGATACTTTTTCTCATCGACGGTGCTTTGCGCATCGAAGCCGCTGAACTTGAGCCACTGCCCGGCGAATTCTTTGGCGAGGGCGTTGGCTTTTGGATCGCGCAGCATGCGCTTGGTCTGTGCGGCGAGGACTTCGGGCTTCAAGATGCTGCCGTCATTGGCGGCTTTACGCAGTTCCCAGTCGGGCTGCGAGGCCCAGAGGAAGTAGCTGAGGCGGGAGGCGAGTTCGAAGGCGCTGAGCTTGACGTCCCCGGGGGCGACATTGGCCATCGGCAGGGTCTCGGCTTTGAACAGGAAGTAGGGCGAGACGAGCACGCGAACGAGAACCTCGCGCGCGGCGGATTCGCGGTCGAGTTCCTTTTTGCGGCCGTCGATGTACAGCGCATCGAGCTTCTGCCTTTCCTCATCGCTGATTGGACGACGCCAGGCGCGGCCGGCAAAACTGTGCAGATTGTAGAGCATGGCACCGTCAAATTCCTTCTGCTGCTGGGGATTGAGGTTTGGCGGGGCGGTGAGGCTGAAGTCCTTCTTCATCGCCGCTAGCAGATCACGATCTTTGACACCGAGGATTTGACCGAGTTGCTCATCGCTGAAGTAATAGACGGTGATGCCGGGTTTGCGGCGGTAGAGATTGCTGGCGACTTCTTCGAGCCGGCGCTCATACATGTCCGGAAAGGCCTGCTTCATGGCGCTGAAATCCCGCATGGTGTTGCGCGCGGCATCTGTCTGCGTTTTCCACACAGTGAGAATGCCGGGCATGATCTTGGTGACATCCCGTGGTTTGTCGGCCGTGAGATCCCATTGGATGGTGCCGTCATTGATGTCGGGGTTTTGCAGATCCAGCCGGGCTTCAGCGTGAATCCAGGTGACGTTCTCAGGGAGTGGCAGGGTGAAGGCAAGCGGTGCGGCGATGGCGAGCACACCGGGCTCGATTGGGCGGCCCTGGGGATGTTTGCCGAAGGCGCTTTTCACACGTTCGAGCTCTGTGATGCGTTGTTTCAGCGCTTCTGCATTCGCTGGTGGTGGAATCGCGGCGAGGGCTTTGCGATCTTCATCGAGCTGCTTGTTGAGCCAGTTGAGATAAAGCAGCGGTCCCTTGGTGGTCTTCAGATCAAGCTTCGTAATGAGGGCGATGTCGCCTTTGTTGCCGTCACCATCATCGCCAATGCAGAGAAAGGCCTGCTTTTTGCCCTTCACCTCGATGTTCATCTGGTAGGGGCGAATGCCATCCGCATCCTGCTGGCGTCGCTGCACACCGCTGCCGGCTTTCTTGGGATTGTTCCATGAAAGCAACTGCGCTTGGATGGCCTTGGCTCCATCAACCACCGCTTGCGGCACCTGGCCGGGCTTGGTGACTTCGGGGGCGGGGAGTTCACGCCATGCCACACGGGTGAGATCGAGAAAGCGTGACTTGGGCTCGGTGGCGTTGACGAGGGTGTTCCAGTTTTGCAGGAAGGGCAGCTTCAGGCCGCCGTCTTTGGCGAGTTGTTCGAGCGGGGTTTGGAAATGCTTGTGCTTCCAGCAGGCGACCATGTAGTCCGCCTCGAGCATGTCATCGCCATCTTGGGGCAGATGCGGTGCGGCTTTCTGCTGATACCAGACATACAGGGCCTGTTGCGCCTGCGCTTTCACCTGCTCTGGCCCACGCAGGCCGATGCGCTGTGGATTGAAAACAATGCCTGTGCCCGGCATGATGGTGGCGTGGTCGGCCACCTTGCGGGCGGCACCGAAGTATTTGTCCAGCGCTGCCGGGCTCATGAAGAGGACATCGCCGGTATTGCTGAAGCCCTCGCCGCCGCCGCCGTCGGTTTGGAATTCCTTGGCAAAGCCGTAGTCGTGGCGGGTCAGGTCGCGGATGGTGTAGTCGTACTCGGCGTTGGTGAGGCGCCGCATGGTCACGGGGCCAGGATCGCCCGATTGCGCGGTGGCTAGGGCATCGAGCTCCCCATTCACCCAGCCGAGGAGGGCGGTGTGCTCCTGATCGGACATCTGGTGCGCCTTTGGCGGCGGCATGTCGCCGTTTTCGATGGTGTCTTTGACCTTGAGCCAGATTTCAAAGTGCTTGGTGAGCTGTGGATCAGCGGCAAACTGCTGCAAATCCACGTCCCCTTTGGTCTTTTTGGGGTTGTGGCACTCGTAGCATTTGGCTTTGAGAACGACTTCCGCGTCTTTCCATGCGGGAGCGGCAGAAAGAGAAAACGAGCCGACGACAAAGGCGGCCAAGGAAAGATGGCGTAAAGGCAGAGACATTAGGGGGTACGAAGGATACGGCTACCGGGCGTTTTTTTCATCAGCAGCTTTCACTCCTTTTTTGCGCGTTTTTGTGCTATGAATCAGGCGAAAGCATCAGCTGGCAGAGACGTATCATACATACCCCCCATGAGTTCAATTTTTTCACATCATGCCCCAAACTTGGAGCATGCCTTTTTGACACGTCGCGAACTGCTGCAGCGTGTCGGCATGGGCTTTGGCACGATGGCCGCCGGCTCGCTGTTCACATCGCAGGCCTCTGCGGCAACGATGGACCCGATGGCGGTGAAGCGTCCGCATTTTGAGCCAAAGGCCAAGCGGGTGGTGCATTTCTTCATGAACGGCGGGCCGTCTCACGTCGATACCTTCGATCCGAAGCCGATGCTGGACCAATACGACGGCAAACCGCTGCCGAACGTGCTCAAAACGGAGCGTCCTACGGGTGCGGGCTTCAAATCCCCCTTCAAATTCACGAAACGCGGTGAGTGCGGGCTCGAAGTGAGCGAGGTCTTTGAAAAGACAGGTGCCTTTGCCGATGACCTCTGCGTGATCCGCTCCATGCACGCCGACGTGCCGAACCATGAGCCTTCCCTTGGCCTGATGAACAGCGGCGAGGGCCGCTTGAACCGCCCGACGATGGGATCGTGGGTGACCTACGGTCTGGGCAGTGAAAATCACAACCTGCCCGGCTACATCGCCATGTGCCCAGGAGGCATGCCGACGCGGCGCACGAAGAACTGGCAGTCTGCCTTCCTGCCGAGCGCCTATCAGGGAGCCTACATCAACACGGAGGACACCCGGGTCGAAAAACTCGTGGAATTCATCAAGAACGGCTCGCTCGACTTGAAGCAGCAGCGCCGCCAGCTCGACCTGCTGCAGGAATTGAACCAGCGTAATCTGGTACAGCAGGACCGCGACCAGCAGCTGGAAGCCCGGGTGCAGAGCTACGAACTGGCCTACCGCATGCAGATGGAGGCCACGGACGCCTTCGACATCATGAAGGAGCCGGAATCGGTGAGGAAGATGTATGGTGACCATGCTTTTGGCCGCCAGTGCCTGATTGCACGGCGTTTGCTGGAGCGGGGAGTGCGCTTCATCCAGCTCTGGACCGGCGCGGGCCAACCCTGGGACAATCACGACGAAATTCTTGAACACCGCAAACTGGGCCTGCAGACGGACGGGGCGATTGCTGCCTTCATGGGTGACTTGAAGCAGCGCGGGCTCTGGGATGACACTCTGATGATGTGGGGCGGCGAATTTGGCCGCACACCGGCGGTGGAACTTCCGACGCCCGGTGCCAATGCGGGTAAGCAGCATGGTCGCGACCACAACCACTACGGCTTCACCATGTGGCTGGCGGGTGGCGGGGTGCGGGGTGGCTATACGCATGGTTCCACCGATGAATTTGGCTTCGCCGCGCAGGAAAATCCGGTGCATGTGCATGACCTGCACGCCACGATTTTGCGAATTTTGGGCTTCGACCACGAAAAGTTCACGTACAAATACGCGGGGCTGGATTTCCGTCTCACGGGCGTAAACGAGTGCAAGGTGGTGCGGGAATTGCTGGCCTGACCGGGCCGGGAAAGCCAGCCACCGGCCCCTTGCAAGGCTGGCGCACACGTTTACAGTCGCCACCTCATGCATCGAAAAATCTTCTTCGCCCTGGCAGTGCTGGTGGCCGTCATCTTCACGGTGAACCTCAAAGCCCAGTCCCAGCAGCCTGTGCCTGCCGCGCCTGGTGTCACCGTGACCACAGCCCACGTCGAAGAAGACAATCCCTATGGTGATGTGCTGACCTTCAACGGTTTCGTCAAGCGCACCGGGGTCATGGCCTACCCGCTGATCATTCTGTCGATGATCGCGTTCTTTATGATTGTGCTCTTCGCCTTCACAGTTCGGCAGGGCACCGTGGTCAGCGATGCCTTCATGAATTCGGCGGACGCCCTGATCCGCAAGCAGGACTACCTAGGGCTGCTGGCGGTGTGCAATCGCCGCAACGAATGCATCGCTCGCATCACCTCCAAGACGCTCGACTTTGCCACGCGCAACCCGACAGCGAGCTTTGAAGAAGTTAAAGAAGTCACCGAGGCCGAGGGCAACCGCCAGTCCAGCCTGCTGCTGGCTCGCATCGCCTATTTGGGAGACGTCGGTGCCATCGCCCCCATGCTTGGCCTGCTCGGTACGACGCTGGGCATGATCACGACCTTCCATGAAATTTCCGGCAAGGGAGTCGGCGGCTCGAACCAGCTGGGACTCGCCCAAGGGGTGTCCGAAGCGCTGCTGTGCACGGCCTCGGGACTCGTCATCGGCATTCCTGCCCTCATGTTCTACGCCATCTTCCGTGGCAAGGTGAACCGCCTGATCTCTGAAATGGAAGCCGCGACGACCCACCTGATGGCCCTGCTCGCGGTGCAGTACAAGCGTGCCGCACGCGCCGTCGCCGGCCAGTAAACAGGCAGATCTCCTTTCGCGATGAATTTCAGAAAACAGCATTCTATCGAACCCTCGCCCATGCAGCTCGCGCCGCTGGTGGACGTGCTGTTCCTGCTCGTCATTTTCTTTGCCGTGACCTTCCAGTATGCCAAGGAGGAGCAGGTCATGGATGTCAGCGTGCCTGCGGCCGACGAGGGCAAGGAGAAGGAGTCCCGCAATGTCGGTGAGATCATCATCAACATCAAAAAAGACGGGGAGATCCTCGTCAACGGCCAGAAATTCAACCCCGATGAGTTGCTGGTGAAGCTGAAGAACATCGTCTCGCTTTACAAGGATCAGGCCGTGATCCTGCGGGGTGATGAAGGCACCCCCTACCAGAACGTCATCCGCGTGCTGGACACCTGCCAGAAGGCTGGCATCTGGAACATCGCCTTTGCCACACGCAAACCTGACGCCGACCAACCTGCCGCCACGACCAAGTGAGATGACCGCCGCGAAGTTTTCCAACCTGCCGCGCATTCTTGCGCCCCGTCTGATGCCAGTGCTTTTCTGCCTGGCAGCGTTCTCTTCCATGGCGCAGCAGCCAGCCCCTCCGCGTGCCCTGCCAGTCGAAGATGATGCGCCCGTGCCGAAGGCCATTCCCGTGAGTCCGCCGCCGAGGACCAAGGGGCCTGATGACGACATGTTCGACTTTGCCACGCTGTCCTATGACCGCCAGGAGTGGGGCATGGCCGCGCAGTCGTATGGAAAATATCTGCAGCAGTATCCCACCGGCAGGCAGGTGCCCGATGCACTCTACCGCATGGGCGAGTGCTACATGAAGCAAAACCAGCTCAAGCAGGCCGCTGGCTATTACGAAGAAGTCGTGAACCGCTACCCGGATAGCGAAGGAGCCCCCTCCTGCGCCTATCGCCTCGGTGCGATGATGTTCAACGACTCCAAGTTTTCTGACTCAGCCAAATTTTTCGACTTTTCCGAAACCAAAACCAAGAGCGCTGCCGTCCGGCTGGCTGCCGCCTACAACAAAAGCCGCGCCTATGAAATGGCTGGCGATAAGCCCAGACAGGCAGCCGCCTTGAACAGCGTGATCGCGGTGAAAACCGACAATCCTTACCGCGAAACGTCACTGCTCACGCTCGGTAGCATCTACCTCGGTCAGGACAAAAAGGCCGAGGCGTTGCCTATTTTTGACGAACTTGTCAAGACCAGCGCCGACCGGGCCATCATCGCCGAGGCCAGCATTCGTGCGGCCGTGCTCTATGCCGAACTCAATAAGCCGGAAGAGTCCATCACGATGTTTGAAAAGGCGCTGCGCATGCCGGAAACCAGCGAGCTAAACCGCGGCATCTCCCTCGTGGGCATCATTCAGGCGCTCTATGCCAAGGGTGATTACGACGGCGTCATCGACTACTACAACAAAAACTCCGAAGTCCTGCCGCAAGGAGCCGCACGTGCCAAGATGCTGCTGCTCGTCGGCCACGCCTACCGCATGCGAAAGAGTTATGCCCGTGCCGTTGAAGTTTACCTGCTCATCGAGCAGTATCATGCCGACACGGAAGAAGCCTTCAGTGCGGGATACTGGAAGTTGTACTGCTTCTATCTGCTGAATGACAAGGACCTCGGCGAGTTCGCCACCGCCTTCATTACACGTCAGGCGCCAAAGCACCCCAATCATGAATACCTCTCGCTGGCACGCCTGATCCGCGCTGACTTTTACTTCAACAAAGGCGACTACCAGCAGGCGGCGCTGAGCTACAATGAGATCGGCCTCGACAAACTGCCCGAAAAGCTCCGCCCGGGCACGCTCTTCAACATGGGCTGGGCACAGGGTGAGGCCGGACGCCATCAGGAGGCCGTGGGCACCTTCACCCGTTTCATCAGCGAAAATCCCGGGCATGAGTTCCTCCCCAAGGCCTACGCCCGCCGTGGTCTCGCGAACCGCGATGCTCGCGATCTGCCCAAGGCGAAGGCTGACTTTGAACACGTCACCAAAGAATTCCCCAAATCCGACGCCTGCGAACTCTCCTGGCTGCAGCTCGGCTTCATCGCGATGGAGCAGAAGGATCCAAAGGGCATGATCGTAGCGTTTGAAACGCTGCTGAAACAATTCCCCGCCACCACCGCCGCCGCACAGGCCTACTACGGCATCGGCCGGGGCAATTTCGACCAGAAGATCTACGACAAGGCTGTTCCGGCCCTGCGCCGCTCCATTGAGATCGACAGCAAAGGCTACCTCGAAAAGTCCAGCCAGCTCATCATCCTCTGCGACTACGCACGCCAGAACGCCGACAATCTCGCCAAAACCATCGACAACTACCTGCAGTCCAAACCCGCCGGCCTGGTGCCCTCGAATATTTTGAAATGGCTCGGCCTCAAGCTTTACAGCAGCGACGACTACAAACGTGCCGCCCGTTTCCTCGAACTCGCCGTCACCCCGAAAAACCCGGAGAACACCGAGCCTGTCGTGTGGAACTACCTCGGCATGGCGCAGCTCAACAACCAGCAGTACGACGCCAGCATTCAGGCCACGGACAACTTTCTCAAATCAGAGCCCGACAGCGCCACGCGCTCACGTGCGCTGCTGACCAAAGGCCGTGCCCAGCTTGGCAAAGGACTCTTTGATGAAGCCGACAAGGTGGCCCAGGAGGCCCTGCAAGTGGTCAAAGACGGCAGGCTCCAGGCCGAACTCCTTATACTCGAAGGCGACATCTATGCTGCGCAGGGTGACAAACTTGCCGCTGAAGGCCAGAAGGATGCCGCCGCCGGCAAATGGAAGGACGCTGCTGCCAAGTATGCCGTGCCCAGCCAGTTCTTTGATGATCCCGATGTCACCCCCAACGCTCTCTACAAAGCCGCCCAGGTACTGCAGAAGGCCGGTGACTCCGCCAAGTCCAAGCAGATGCTGCAGCAGCTTCAGCAACGCTATCCGAAGTATCAGCCGAAGTGACTCCCCGGGGGCTCCCCTCTCAGAATGCACACGGACGCGGGCGTGTGCTCAGCGAGAAAAGGCTCAGTCCGTACCTGAGAGCGGAATCCGCCATCCCCGCACCGCAGGATCAGAAAGTTTCAGTTGCGGAGAATCCATGAATTCGTATCCCAGTGCGCCGTCGTATAATTCTCCGCCCACCATGAAACACATCCTCATCGCCGCCCTCAGCCTTCTGGCTGGCGTTTCCCCTGCCGCCGAGTCGCTGAACACCGTCTGCCCCATTTCCGGCAAGCCTGCGAGCCCGGCCATCACCAGCACTTACTCGAAGACCGTTGCTGTCTGCTGCGACAGGTGCAAAGCCCAGTTCACCGCTGCCCCCAAGGGCTACCTCAGCAACATCCTCGCTGCCGTCTCTGGCCAGTGCCCGCTGAGCAAAAAGAAATCCGATGCTTCCAAAACCGTGACCTACACCCGCCAGGTCGCTTTCGCCGATGCCGCCAGCAAGGCCACCTTCGACGCCGCGCCTGACAAGCACATCAAAGAAGTGCGCCAGTAATCAGAAGCATTCGTTTTACCCTCAAGCGGAGCCGCGGCATGCGGCTCCGCTTTTTTCATGCCTGCATGATTCGGCGTGTCATCACAACACGTTCTGATTAGTCTCCCGCTTGTGAAAGCCAAAGCCGCCGCCACATCCCCCGTTGATGCCCTACGCGATCTTTTTGACGCGCTGCCGGACGTGCAGGCATGGATCAAGGACGCCAAGCGCCGCTACCTTTGGGTGAACCGCACCTTCCTGCTGAACTATGGGATGCACCTGCTGGATGAAGTGCTGGGCAGGACCGATGATGATTTCTCGCCCGCACACCTCGCGGCGCATTTCCGTGCAGGAGATGAAGCCGTGCTGGCCGGGCAGACGGTGCAGGGCCGACTCGAACTCGTCGGTCGCTTTGATCACACGGCGGCATGGTGCTTCACCACTAAACGGCCCGTATGCAATGCCCGAGGCCGCATCGTCGGCACCGCAGGCATCACGCGCGCACTGGATGCCGCGCAGATTGATCAGCGCAGCGACATCCGCCTCGGTGTCGTCATTGCGCTCATGACCCGCCGCCTCGGTGAATCGGTGACAAATGCCGACATGGCGCGAGCCGTTGGCATGTCGCCACGCGCCTTTGAGCGCAGCTTCGTCCGAGAGTATGGCCTGCCACCGCAGCAATACCTGAAACGCCTGCGCATCCAAAACGCCTGCCGCCTGCTGGTCGATACGCGCGAATCCATCGCTGACATCGGTCTGCGCTGCGGCTTCGCCGATCAAAGCCACCTCACCCGCGAATTCCGCCGCGTGACCAGCCTCACACCAGGCGCGTATCGTGAAACCTACGCTGCCGCGAATGTTCCAAGCCCTGCCGCTTCTGTTCTATCCAATCGCCGGACGAAACGATAGCCTTTGCGCACCATGAAGCTCCAACCAGGCATCACCGTCGTCAAAAATGGCCAACTCGTCGATGGCACGGGTCGGCCAGCCATTCCGAACGCCGCTGTGATCATCACGGACGGCATCATCAGCTACGCGGGTCCCGCTGCG
Source organism: Prosthecobacter sp. (assembly GCF_029946185.1). GTDB lineage: Bacteria > Verrucomicrobiota > Verrucomicrobiia > Verrucomicrobiales > Verrucomicrobiaceae > Prosthecobacter. Next base: position 25,264 of record NZ_JAQSEA010000306.1, on the reverse strand, counting down.
GAGGCTCCACCAGCTCCTGAGGCTCGCATCATTGACGCTGGTGGCGGCACGATCATGCCAGGGCTCGTGGAGGCGCACATCCATCTCACCTACTTCAATGTGTCCGAGCTGCAGGACCTCGACATCAAGTTCCCCGTGGAATACGTCACGCTGCAATCTGCCGTGAACGCGAAGACAGCCCTCGAATGCGGCTACACATCGGCGCGCAGTGGCGGCTGCCTGCACAACATTGACGTGTGGATGAAAAAGGCCATCGAGGAGGACATGATCCCCGGCCCGCGCCTCAGCGCCAGCGGCCGTGAAATCTGCGGTGCAGGCGGGCTGATGGACTGGAACCCTGACTTCCGCCGCATCGGCATGGAGGGGATTGTTTTCATCGTGAACGGTCCCGAGCAGGCCCGCAGTGCAGTGCGCAAACTCGTCAAAGACGGCATCGAGTGGGTGAAAACCTATCCCACGGGAGATGCGGCTTCTCCCGACATCAACGACCACCACACGCTGTGCATGACCTTCGAAGAAATGCACGCCGTCGTGGCCACGGCGCACAATCACGGCCTCAAAGTCACCGGTCACTGCCGTGCCACCGAGGGCATCCGCAATGCGCTCAAGGCTGGCTACGATGCCATCGAACATGGCACCTTCATGGACGACGAATGCCTCGACCTCCTGCTCAAGCGCAATGTCCCGATGTGCCCCGGTCTGGGATTCGAGCTCTTCAGCGTGCAGCGTGGCAAGGAGTTCGGCTTGTCCCAGCGTGTGCTGGATGGTCATCAAGAAACTCTTGAGGCCGGTGCTGAGAGCTGCCGCAAAGTGCTCAAGGCCGGTGGCACCCTGGGCCTCGGTGGCGACTACGGCTTTGCTTGGACGCCGCACGGCACCTATGCGCAGGAGCTGACCTTCTTCGTCAATTACGTCGGCTTCTCTACACTCGACACGATCAAGTGGGCCACTCTCGGCGGCGCGAAGATGATGGGACGCGAAAAGGAAATAGGCACGCTCGAAGCTGGCAAACTGGGCGATGTCCTCGTGGTGAAAGGTGACGTGCTCCAGGACATCTCCATTCTCGAAAACCGCGACAACCTCCTTGCCGTCATGCAGGGCGGCGTAGTGAAAGCGGGAACGCTTGTAAAGCCTGCGAGTTTCTGATGCACCGTTTCGTTCCATCGTCATGAAGCCGACCCTTCTTCTTGCCGCCCTTCTGGCCACCCATACTTTCTCCGCCGATATCCAGGTGGAAAAGCTCGGCTCCGTCCTGCACTTCAGCAGCGGTGGGAAGACGATCTGTGATTACCAAATGGAGGCGGGCGATGTGCCCGAGGGTGTGTCCGCCGTCTTCAAACACGGTGCTCATCTTCATCCGGTGTACTCGCCCAGCGGCAAGCTTGTCACGGGCAATCATCCCGAAGACCACCGCTGGCATCGCGGCATCTGGATGGCATGGACGAAGACCGAGTTCGGTGATGCACAAGACACACGTCTCGTTGGGATTCACGGTCTGGCGCCACATGTACAACATCCCGATTTCTGGAATCAGGGCAAAGGCGACGGCAAGGACAAGAGCGGCGACCAGATCCTCGCCGAGGTGCGTTTCGATAAACTGGACAAGAGCTGGGGTGGTGCTGATGGCGGTGGCTTCATCAGCCAGCATCTGTTTCTCGATCACAGCCACGCGCCTGATCAAAAGGTGCTCAATGAAACGTGGGAGGTCGCGGTGGCGCAGAAGGAGCTCGATGGCAAGCCCGCCAACATCATCGATCTCACCAGCACACAGACCTGTGCGGGGGCGCCGCCGCTGAAACTGCCGAAGTACCACTACGGCGGTCTTGGTGTGCGCGGCAATCTCGCCTGGAATCAGGTCGATGCCGTGACGATGCTGACCAGCGAAGGTCATGACCGCGCCAAAGGGGACTCCACCAAGGGCAAGTGGGTCCATATCGGCGGTCTGGTCGATGGAGCACCCACTGGCATGGTGATCCTGATTCATCCCTCGAACTTCCGCTTTCCACAGCCCCTGCGCCTCAATCCGAAGAACCCGCAGCTCTGCGTCGCTCCTTCGCAAGCTGGTGATTGGTCCATCGAACCCGGCAAGCCCTACGTCTCCAAATACCGCATCCTCGTCTTCGACGGCGCGCCGGATGCAAAGTGGATCGACGCTCAGTGGACCGCCTATTCCAACACCAATTAAACTTCCCCATGCTCTTACGTTTCTTAGCTCTAGTCCTAGTCGCGTCTGCCCTCGGTCAATCGCAGGCCGCAGAAACTCTCTTTGATAAATCCAACCTCGCAGCGTGGTGCATTGTCCCGTTTGATGCGGGCAAGCGCGGTCCTGAAGAGCGTGCGGCCATGCTGGAAAAAATGGGCGTGAAGAAGTTCGTCTATGACTACCGCAAGGAGCACATCCCGCAGTGGGATGAGGAATTGAACGCGCTCAAAAAACATCACATCGAGCTCATGGGCTGGTGGTTCCCGACCGTGCTCAATGACGAGGCCAAGCAGACACTGGAACTCTTCAAACGCCATGGCGTGCATCCCCAGCTCTGGGTGAATGGCAACGGCGGCGCGATCCAGGTCAAGGACGAGGCGGATCAGCAGGCTCGCGTAGCGAAAGAAGTCGAACGCCTGCAGCCGATCTGCGAAGCCGCCGCACCGTTGGGCTGCCAGGTCGCTCTCTACAATCACGGCGGCTGGTATGGCGAGCCGGAGAACGCCATTGCCATCGTGGAAGCCCTGAAAGCCAAAGGCATCAAAAACATCGGCATCGTTTACAATCTGCACCACGGTCACGGCCATCTCGACCGTCTTGCCAAAGTGCTGCCACGCATGCTGCCGCATCTGCTTTGCTTCAATCTCAACGGCATGGACATCGACGGCGAAGCCAAAGGCCGCAAGATTCTCCCGCTCGGCGTGGGCACCGAAGATGTGAAGGTGCTGCGCATCGTGCGTGCGAGCGGTTACAACGGCCCCATCGGCATCCTGAACCACACCAACGAAGACGCCGAAGGCCGCCTGCTCGACAATCTCGACGGCCTCGCCTGGCTCCTGCCGCAGCTCGACGACAATCCCCCCGGCCCGAAGCCGAAGTATCGCACTTGGAATGAGAAACCCGCTGCCGCCAGCATCATCACCAAACCAGTCATGACCGGCGAAAGCGTCCCATCCCTGAGCATAGAATTCGGCGAGGCACTGAAGGGCAGCTACTTTGAGTCGGACAACGAGCCCTTCCGCACGCTCCCACTTACCATTGAGTGCCGTGCCAAGCTCACCGGCAAAGATCACTTCAACATCCTCATCGCTTCCGACGCCAAATCATCCGCCACGCATTGGGAGCTCTACACGCATGCGAAGCGCGGCACGCTGGCGCTGTACATGCCGGGGCGGGGCGGTGACTTCGACTCAAAGGTCGATGTCTGCGACGGCAAGTGGCACGACTTCGTAGTCAACATTGACGAACAGAACGTCACGCTTTGGATCGATGGCAAGCAAGTATTCACCAAAGCCGTGCAGCCGCTCAAAGGCACCCCAACAGCCGGTGGCATTGCGTTTGGCAGTCTTGTCGACGGTGGCATTGGTTGCGATGGCCTTCTTGATGATGTGCGCCTCACGCGCGGTGTGATGAAGCCACGCAAAGGCAGCGCTCCGCGTCTGCGCATGGACAACACGATTGGCCTCTGGGACTTCGACAACCTTGATGCCCTCCTGCCCCCGCCTGCACCCAAGCCCGTTGCCTTCACACCCGACCACAAACCGCTCAATCCGGACGACAACGTGCACTGGCAGGAGTTCGTCAATCGCGAGCGCATCTTCGACTTCTACGGTAAGCAGGCGTTGCAGTTCATGAAGCAGAAGCCTCTGCCCGTATTGATCCCACAGTTCCCCGGTCTCGATGGCGGCCAACAAGGACACTGGGGCAATCAAAACGATCAGGTGACCTGGAAAGATGGCCGCTTCGCCGCAAGCGATCACGGCCCGGTCTTTAGCGGTGTCTTCAAAGGCGCGGGCCTGACGATTCCGAAGGCGGTGTGTGTGCAATATGGAGACATGTCATGCGTCTTTGATCCTGAAACGCTTTCGATCCCAGTCACATGGACTGGCGGCTTCATCAAGCTCGGCGATGCACGCCACGGTTTCATGGGTGGAGCTGCGATGAATGGGAAGGTAATGGCCAAATCACAGACAAAGCGCGACGGTCTGTATCAAGGCTATTACATCTCTGGTCGCAGAGTCGTCTTTGTATTCGAAAAAGACGGTGCAACGGATCACGTCATAGCCAGTGGAGACCCGAAGGACCTTGTGGCAATCACTGCTAGTGGCCCCGCCCAATGGCCCCAGTGGATCGAAACCAAAGGCAAGCTCGGCACCCAGCAGCCCTTTGCCACTGACACCATCGAGATCCCCTTCAAGAACCCCTACGGCGCGCTATTCTTCATCACCGCGCACGACTTCTTCAGCGATGGCACCGCCGCCATCGCCACCATGACCGGCGAAGTCTGGCTGGTGAAAGGCATTGATGAAAAGCTCGAAAAAATTCGCTGGAAGCGCTTCGCCACCGGCTTGAATCAACCGCTGGGCATGAAGATCGTGAAGGACAAGCTCTACGTCCTCGGCCGCGATCAAATCACCTGCCTCCACGATCTCAATGGCGATGATGAGGCCGATTTCTACCAGTGCGTGACCAACGCCATGCAAACCTCCCCTGGCGGACACGACTTCATCGTCGGCCTCGAAACCGACAAAGAAGGCCGCTGGTATTTCGCCTCCGGCAATCAAGGCGTATGCCGCATCACCGGACGCGACAAACTCGAAGTGCTCGGCACCGGCTTCCGCAATCCGAACGGCCTCGGTATCTCACCCGACGGACGTTTCCTCACCACCAGTGTACAGGAAGGCGACTGGACTCCCGCGACTTCCATCTGCCAGATTGAACTCGATCACAATCTGGGCGCGCACTTCGGTGCCGGTGGTCCGAAGAACGGCCAGTCTCCCGAGCCGGTGCTGATGTACATGCCGCGTGGCGAAGATAACAGCGCCAGCAGCCAGGCCTTCATCACCAGCGAGAAATGGACCACGCTCAAAGGCGATGGAAATTTCGTTCACCTCTCTTCCGGCGGTGGCAGTGCATGGCTTGTCATGCGACAGAATGTCAAAGGCCGCTGGCAGGCCGGGGCCGTTAAGATCAGCGGCAATTTTGACTCCGGACCGCAGTGCGCTCGCTTCAATCCGAAGGACGGCCATCTCTACGTGAACGGCATGCAGGGCTGGGGCAGCTACACGCCGAAGGACGGCTGCTTCCAGCGCGTGCGCTTCACTGGCGGTGAGAAACCCGTGCCCGTCGGCTTCGAAGCGCGTGACAATGGGGTGCTCCTCCGCTTCAACCAGCCGGTGGCTAATGCCGATGCAGCCACCTGCTTTGCGCAGTGCTGGAACTACCGCTACGGCCCGCAGTATGGCTCGCCCGAGTATTCCGTGAAGTATGCCGACACACCCGGGCATGATCCGCTCGAAGTCCGCAGCGTGCATAAGCTCGACGGCGGCAAGACCCTCTTCCTCGAAATCCCGCAGATTGTCACCGCGAGCCAGATTCATCTTCATGTGAGCACCGGCCATGACATCTTCCTCACTGCGCACGCCTTGGCTGAACCCTTCAGCGAATTCCCCGGCTACGCCAAAATTGCGAAGACCAATCACGCCGCGCAGATCGGCCTCGAAGCCCCGAAACCGGCCAAACTCAATCCATGGGCCAAAGGCGAAGGTGGGCGCGAACTCATCATCGAAGCCGCATTGGGCCTGCAATATGTGCAGAAGCAGCTCACCGCCAAAGCTGACGAAAAACTCACCATCATCTTCAAGAATCCTGACGTCGTACCGCATAACTGGATGCTCGCCAAACCGGGCACGCTGCAAAAAATCGGCAATCTTGCCAATCTCATGATCACCGATCCGCAGGGCTTGGCGAAACACTACGTGCCTGACTCCGACGACGTCCTCGCCTATACCGACATGACAAATCCCAAAGGAGAATTCACCATTCACATCACCGCTCCGAAAGAGAAAGGCGACTATCCCTACCTCTGCACCTTCCCGGGGCACTGGATGGTGATGAACGGCGTGCTGAAGGTGGAGTGAGGAGGATAGTCCTTCGGCCAGAAGTGCTCTGAGAAAGCGTCTCATCGAGGCGTCCCGCCTTTGGTTGGTAAGGATTGACGCATTATCAGCGCCAAAACATCCAACCATCACGCAATACCACGTCCTTTCAGTCCCTTCTTTCCTTTCACTCAGGCCGCCGCACGCCCATCCGCCACTTCATGCGTAAGCCCTGAAAGAAACACCTTCGGGAAAATCTCTGCGGCGTTCCGAACTCTGCGGTGTAAAATCAGTGTCCCCCGAAAATTCACCCATGCGCCTCCTCATCACCGCCGGTCCCACGCGAGAGCCGATTGATCCGGTACGGTTCCTGTCAAACCGCTCCTCCGGCCGCATGGGCTACGCGCTGGCTGAAGCCGCCTCCAAAGCTGGCCACGAAGTCCTGCTCATCTCCGGCCCCGTCAGCATCCTGCCACCAGCAAACGTGGAACTCATCCGCGTGGAAACCGCCCGCGAAATGTTCGACGCCGTCCGTATCCATCTCCCAGGCTGCACCGCCGCCATCTTCAGCGCCGCCGTCGCCGACTACCGCCCCGCCCACACCGCATCGCAAAAGATCAAAAAGTCCGCCACCACCCTCACCCTCGAACTCGAGCGCACCGAAGACATCCTCGGTTCCGTCCGCTCCCACTTCGCCTTCACCGGCTTCCTCGTCGGCTTTGCCGCAGAAACCGAGAACCTCATCGCCCACGCCCAGGACAAGCTCTCGCGTAAAGGCTGCGACCTCATCATCGCGAACGACGTATCTCAGCCGGGTATCGGGTTTGACAGTGCAGAAAACGAAGTCACCCTTTGCCTCCCCGGTGGTCAAACGATTCCCCTCCCCAGGCAGTCGAAAACCACCCTCGCGCGTGAGTTGATCGCGCACATCTCCCGACTCTCATCCCTAAAATCTCCGAAGTGAAACAACTCCTCGCCACCGCCATCGAAGCCGCGCACGCCGCCGGCAAAATGATCAAAGAAAACTTCGGCTCCGATCTCACCGTCAACGAAATGCAGCGCCACGACATCAAGCTCGAGCTCGATGTCCGCAGCCAGCAGCTCATCACCGACATGATCCTCGCCCGCTTCCCTGATCACGCGATCCTCGGCGAGGAAGGCGGCGAAACTGGCGGCAATGGCGACGTCGAATGGATCGTTGATCCCATCGACGGCACTGTAAATTACTTCTTCAGCATCCCGCACTTCTGCGTCTCCATCGCCGCCCGCAAACGCGAATCCAAAGAACTCCTCATCGGCGTTATCTTTGATCCCATGCAGAACGAAACTTGGACAGTCATCCGTGGCGAAAAGACCCACCTCAACGGCAAAGCGATCGCCGTCAGCACCCGCGCAAAGATGTCCGAAGCCGTCGTCACCGTCGGCTTCTCGAAGAGCAAGGAAGCACTCGACCTCGGTTTTGATCGCTACAAGCGCATCGCCTACGAAGTCCGCAAGACCCGCATGCTTGGCAGCGCCGCCCTCGCCATGGCCTACATCGCCACCGGCCGTCTCGACGCCTATGTGGAGGAGCAAATCAGCCTCTGGGACATCGCTGCCGGTCAGCTCATGGTCGAAATGGGCGGCGGCAAAGTCACCCTCAAGCCCAGCACCACCAAGCCCGGCACCATGTTCATCTGCGCCACGAACGGCAAACTGCCCATCGAGGACTATCTCTAACAGCGCATGTCCGCCGAACCCCTAGACACCCGCGAAGTCATCCTCGAAGCAATCGATCTCACCCGTGAGTTCGATGGAGTGAAGGCCCTCGACCGTTTCAGCTTCAAACTCCACCGCGGCGAAGTGCTCGGTCTCCTCGGTGCCAACGGTGCAGGCAAGACCACCGCCATGAACTGCCTCCTCGGTCTCACCCTGCCGACCTCTGGAGAGCTCAACGCCTTCGGCCTCCCCTTGCAGGCGAACCGCATCAAAATCCTCCAGCGCGCGAATTTCTCCTCCGCCTATACCGCCCTGCCCGGCAATCTCCTCGTTTGGCAAAACCTCCTCGTCTTCGCTCGCATCTACGGCGTTCCGAATCCCAAGAAAAAAATCGCCGAGCTCATGGAGATGCTCGAGATCTCCCACCTCAGCAAAAGCGTTACCGGCCAGCTCTCCGCAGGCGAGTCCACCCGCGTCAATCTCGTCAAAGCCTTCCTCAATGACCCCGAGTTGCTGATGCTCGACGAGCCCACCGCCAGCCTAGACCCCGACATCGCCGACAAGGTCCGCAAAGTCGTGCGCAAGGTCCAGCGCGAGCGCAACGTCGCCATTCTCTACACCTCCCACAACATGCGCGACATCGAGGAAGTCTGCGACCGCGTCATCTTCCTCCACAAAGGCAAGATCGTCTGCCAAGGCACCCCGGCAGACATCGTCGCCCAATCCAGCAGCGACAACCTTGAGGATGTCTTCATCAAGATCGCCCGCGACGGCGAACTCCTCGACGAACCTAAAAAAGAGTCAGCCGTATGAATTTCCGCATCATCAGCGCCCTCGTGATGCGCTACCTGTTTCTCTATGCTCGCAGCCCCATGCGCCTCGTCGAACTGGCTTTCTGGCCGGTGGTGGACCTCGTCGTGTGGGGCAACGTCACCGTCTTCATCCAGAAGAACACCACCCCCGAATTCGGCAGCTACGTCCTCTTCTTCCTCGGTGGCATGATCCTTTGGGACATCATGTTCCGTGCCCAGCAGGGCGTCGCCATTTCCTTCCTTGAAGACGTGTGGACGCGAAACCTCCTCAACATCTTCGTCGCTCCCGTTCGTTCTTCGGAGTACATCAGCGCCACCTTCATCGTCGGCATGCTGCGCATCCTCATCACCGCCGTCGTGCTCAGCTTCATCTCTTGGTTCGGATATGCCTTCAATATCTTCCAGCTCAGCTGGTGGCTCATTCCCTTCTTTCTGAACCTCATGCTCTTTGGCTGGTCCCTCGGCATGATCTCCACGGCCCTGATCCTGCGCTGGGGCCTCGCCGCCGAATCCCTCGCCTGGGCCATTCCCTTCTTCTTCCAGCCTGTCGTCGCCGTGTTTTACCGGGTTGAAGACATGCCTGCTTGGGCTCGTCCCATCGCCTGGTGTTTCCCACCCACCTACATTTTTGAAGGCATGCGTTCCGTCATGAAATCCGGTACCATGAACTGGGATTACCTCGGCTACGCAGCTGGACTGAACATTCTCTACCTAGCTCTCGCCGGCTGGCTCTTCGTCTGGGTCCTTAACCTCACCCGTAAACGTGGACTCCTCACCAAGTTCGCCACTCAGTAAAGTCATGCGGGCACAACTGGCCGCACAGAACGCATTTCTTTGCAGCAGTTGCTCCTTCCCTGTGCGTCAGGCATGTGGCACTCATTAAGGGATCTTGTTCGCGGAGTGGGGATTTTACCCTGGTGTGGCGACACAAGGTGTCAGGCCTGAGGGACTGACACCGCGCATCGCAAAACAAAAAGGCCGGCAGCGTATGCCGCCTGACCAGGGTGATTCAAAAGGTGCTTAAGCTCGGTCTGCGGAGAACTTGCCTGCGCCGGTGAAAAGTAGCGTCACGTAGGCGAAAAGGTAAACCATGGCAAGCTCTCCGCTTTGCGCTCCGGTGAGCGCCATTTTGTGCACCATGTAAAATGCGGTGCCCATGGTGAAGGCCAGCATGAGTGCCGCAAGACGGGTGAAGAGGCCAATGATCAACAATGCAGAGCAGAAGAGCTCTGCGAAGACGGCCAAACCAAGATTTACGTTGGAAGGAAGTCCGAAGAAGGACGGGAATTTTTCCACCATGGAGGAAAAGTTCAGCATCTTGACGCGGCCGTGCAGCAGCAGCATGGAGAGGCCTACGGAGACGCGGAAGATGAAGAGACCGAGGTCATGAGACTTCGGCAGGAAGGAGAGTTTGAGGAGCTTGAGCATGTGTGTGTTTGTTTCGTTCAGGCTGGGAATGGCCAGAGAATGACCATGCTCTGGTTTTGGCGACAAGCCTTAAATTTAACCGCCGTATGACGTGAATTGATGACTGATTGCTTGCGGAGTTACTACGCGGTTCCAAGAGCCGGGCACGAATGCTGGTGGGAGATTCGTGGGGGCTGGGCGGGTAGGCGCGCTTTGAGCCGATCTCACGGGAGCGAGATGGCTACTGTACGAGGGCGGACATCATTTCTTTGAGCTTGGCGAGTTTTTCCTGCCAGTCGGTTTTGCGCTGATTGTGCTCGTCGAGGACTTTTTGCGGGACTTTGGAGGTGAACTTTTCGTCGGCGAGCTTGGCGACGACTTTCTCCAGCTCGGATTCGACTTTGGCGACTTCTTTGCCGATGCGGGCGCGCTCGGCTTCGACATCGATGAGGCCATCGAGGGGGAGGAAGAGGGTGCCTAGCGGGGTGAGGGCGCTGGGGGTGCCTTGAGTGGGCGCGAAGGTGGCATCGACGTCGAGGGGTTCGGCGTTGAGGAGGATGCGGAGGACTTCGATCTCGTGGGGGGGGAGTTCCTGTGAGGGCTTGAGGACGAAGCGGACACGCTTGTTGATATTGAAGGTGCTCTTGAGGCCACGACCGAGATTGACGGCTTCGTATTTGTCGTTCGCGGTTTTTTCGTCTTCGGGGAGGATGCCGAAGTAGGCGAGTTCGTCGGCATCGAGGGGCTTGGGCCACTTGGCAACCATGATGGTTTTGCCGCCCTGATCTTCGGGAAGATCGGTGTTGAAACCCATGCCGTGCCAGAGCTCTTCGGTGATGAAGGGCATGAAGGGATGGAAGAGGCGGAGGGTGTGGCTGAGGACGAAGTCGATGACGGCGAGGGTGTTGGCTTTGCGCTTGTCGTCGGTGCCTTGGAGGGTGGCTTTGGAGGCCTCGATGTACCAGTCGCAGTACTCGCTCCAGAAGAAGCGGTAGAGGGTGGCGGTGGCATCGCTGAAGCGGTAGTCTTCGAGTGCGGTGGTGACTTCGGCGATGGCGGTGTTGAGGCGCAGGAGGATCCATTTGTCATCGCTGCTGAGAAGCTCGGCGCTAATCTCGGTCTCGGTGATGCCGCCCTGCATCTGGCGGAAGCGGGCGGCGTTCCAGAGCTTGGTGCAGAAGTTGCGGCCGAGTTCGACGTTCTTTTCGTCGAAGGCGATGTCCTGGCCCAGCGGGGCGCTGCGCATGATGCCGAAGCGGAGGGCATCGGCGCTGTAGCTGGCGATGAGCTCCAAGGGATCGGGGGAATTGCCGAGGGACTTGGACATTTTGCGACCTTGTTTGTCGCGGATGATGCCGGTGAAGTAGACGTTCTTGAAGGGCAGCTCGCCCATCCATTCGTAGCCGGCCATGATCATGCGGGCGACCCAGAAGAAGATGATGTCTGGGCCGGTGACGAGATCGGTGGTGGGGTAAAAGGCGCGGAGGGTTGGATTGGTGGAATCCTGCTCTTTGTTGCCGGTCCAGCCCATGGTGGCGAAGGGCCAGAGCCAGGAGGAGAACCAGGTGTCGAGGACGTCGGGGTCTTGCTCCCAGTTTTCAGCGTCGGCGGGTGCTTCGGTGCCGCAGTAAACGGAGCCTTCGGCTAAGGCGGATCTATCGGAGCCTTTTTTGTACCAGACGGGGATGCGATGACCCCACCAGACTTGGCGGCTGATGCACCAGTCTTGGAGGCCGGTCATCCAGTGGTCGTAGGTTTTGGCCCAGCGGTCGGGGTGGAATTTCATTTCGCCATTGGCGACGACTTCCTGGGATTCTTTGACGCTTGGGTATTTGAGGAACCACTGTTCGCTGAGGCGGCTTTCGATGGGGACGTCGGCGCGCTCGGAGTAGCCGAGGTTGTTTTGATAGGGCTCTTCTTTGACGAGGCTGCCGATTTCGGTGAGGAGTTCGGCGGCGCGTTTGCGTGCGGCGAAGCGTTCCATGCCGGCGAGGTCTTTGCCGGCGAGGTCGTTGAGCACGCCGTTGGGGTGCATGACGTCGATGACGGGAAGCTTGTGGCGCTGGCCGATTTCGAAGTCGGCTTTGTCATGGGCGGGAGTGACTTTGAGGACGCCGGTGCCGAAGGTGAAATCGACGTGTTCGTCGCTGATGATTTGGAGTGGCGCTTGATTTTCGAGGGGCAGCGGGCGGCGGACGTGCTTGCCGATGAGATGGGTGTAGCGCTCGTCCTTGGGATTCACGGCGATGGCGGTGTCGCCAGGGATGACTTCGGGGCGGGTGGTAGCGATGGTGAGCCAGGTGCCGGGTGCTTCGACCACTTCGACTTTGAAGTGGTACATGATGGCGTTCTGCGGCTTCATGACGACCTCTTCATCGCTAAGCGCGGTGAGGGAGGAGGGGCACCAGTTCACCATGCGCTTGCCACGGTAGATGAGGCCTTTTTTGTAGAGATCGACGAACACGCGCATGACGCAGGCGTTGTAGTCGGGATCAAAGGTGAAGCGCTCGCGGCTCCAGTCGCAGGAGGCGCCGAGTTTTTTGAGCTGCTCGATGATGATGCCGCCGTGCTTTTCTTTCCACTCCCAGATTTTGGCAACGAGGGCTTCGCGGCCGAGGTCGTCGCGGTGCTTGATGACGCCTTGTTTTTTGAGGGTCTTTTCGACGACGTTCTGGGTGGCGATGCCCGCGTGGTCGGTGCCGGGGAGCCAGAGGACTTCTTTCCCGAGCATGCGGGCGCGGCGGGCGAGGATGTCCTGGATGGTGTTGTTCAGGACGTGGCCGAGCGTGAGGATGCCGGTGACGTTTGGCGGGGGTATGACGATGGAGTAGGCCGGGCGGGTCTCGCTCACACGAGCGGGGTCGGCTTCAAAACATTTGTCGTCCAGCCAGCGCTGATACCAGCGGGCTTCGACTTCCGCAGGTGAATAGGTCTTGTCGAGTTCGGGCATAAAAGGGCAGGCAAGATGGGGGAAAGCCGCCGTTTTGCAAACGGGGAGGCGTTTCAGCGTGGAGAGATGGCAGGGGGGGCTTGGAGAGGCGGGCGGGTTGGCGAAGGAAGCTGTAGGTAATGGGACTCACTCAGCAATTCACATGTCGTTCTCCTTCCTAGCGCGGGTGTCGAGGTTCGATGAGTTCGACGCTCTTGGAGTGCAGGCCGGTGCGCTCCCGCCTGAAGTCCTCCTGCTCACACTGCCTGCCAGCGTGCTGAGCTCTTCTTCCAGTCGCTGACCTGCGCGTCGAACTCCTGGGCGATTTTTTGAACTGCCTTGACGCCCTTCCATGTCCAGCGTGAACTGGTCCTGGCATATTCGCCGCTGCTTCAAGGCGCTTTTTAGGCTCTCAACGATGCATTAAAATTTTCCGTCACGGGACTCGAAGTGGGTGGGTTTGCCGAGGGATTCCCCGCCCGTGGAGATCCAGTTGGCAACCCATTCGGTGAGTTCTTCGTCGCGGATGAAGGGGACGCCGAGATCGACAAAGCTGCGGTAGGGATTACTGAGCAGCGCGTCGGGGGCTTCCTTGCCGGTGATCTGGACGGGCTTACCGAAGAGTTCGCCGAAGCGTTGGGCCACTTCGCGGACCCTGAGGGTGGCGGTGCCGGTGAGGTTGACGACCCATGGAGGACTTTGCGCTTTGGCGAGGCTGAGGAGGGAGAGTGCGTTCGCATCTCCCTGCCAGATGGTGTTGAAGTAGCCCATGGTCACATCGACCGGTTCGTTGTTCCAGACCTGGCGTGCGATATCGACCATGACGCCATAGCGGAGGTCGCAGGCGTAGTTCAGGCGCAGGAGAGAAACTGGGGTGCCGCGGGTCTGGCTGAAGTGCTCGAAGATGCGCTCTCGGCCGAGGCAGCTCATGGCGTATTCACCGGCGGGATTGAGCGCGTCCTCCTCATGACTGCCGCCGCGTTCCACGGGTGTCAGGCCATAGACATTGCCGGTGGAAAAGGCGGTGATACGGCTGCGGTGGTAGCGCTCGCACACGAGGCCGGGCAGCCATGCGTTCATGGCCCATGTCATGGATTCCTGGCCCGTGGCGCCGAATTTCATGCCGGCCATATAGATGACATTTGGCGCATGCGGCAGGTAGGCGACGGCGTTGGCGGACAGCAGATCGCTGGCGATGACATCAATGTCATGCCGCATGAACTCCTCTGCGGCACCGGGTGAACTGAAGCGTGAGACCGCGATGACGCGCCGGTGTGTGCCTGCTTCATCGCTGGCGCGTTTCGCCATGCGGGCGAGAGAGGGACCCATTTTGCCTGCGGCACCTAGAATAATGATGTCGCCGGGAAGCCGGCTCATCATCTCAATGACAGCAGGCGTGGGGCGGCTGAGACGTTCTTCGAGGTCTGCGAGGCTGGCTGGCGGCATACGCACATGTATGAACGGATTTTCGCCATTGGAAAAGTCTTTGCTGCGTTAGCTGTGACCTGAGCAGGTGCTTTCAGCAAAATCATCCCGGCATTTGCCGAACTGGTTTTTTTGGCTACCATCGCCCTCCTGATGATTGCCAACGCCGCCGCTGCTGTAACCGCCAATTTAAACGTGTTCGACTTTTCATGGGTCGTGACCCCGGAGGCTTGGGTGGCGGTGCTGACTTTGTGTCTGCTGGAAATCGTGCTGGGAATCGACAACATCGTGTTCATTTCGATCCTTGTGGAAAAGCTGCCGGAAGCGGACCGCCCGCGCGGTCGTTTTATAGGCTTGGGGCTGGCGATGCTGACGCGCATTCTGCTGCTGATGTCCATCACCTGGGTGATGTCGCTGACGACGACGCTGTTTGAGGTGTTTGATCATGCGATCAGCGGCAAGGATCTGGTGCTTATCTTTGGCGGCCTGTTCTTGATCAAAAAGAGCACGCAAGAGATCCATGAAAAAATTGAAGGTGACCCTGAAGGAGAGGTGCGAAAAAGCGTCGGCAAAGGGGCCGCATTTGGTGCGGTGATGGTGCAGATTGCATTGCTGGACATCGTGTTTTCGCTCGACTCGGTCATCACCGCCGTGGGGATGGTGAAGCATATTTCCATCATGGTGACGGCGGTGCTGGTCTCGGTGGGATTCATGATGCTGTTTGCCAAATCGGTGGGCGATTTTGTGTCACGCCATCCGACGGTGAAGATGCTGGCCTTGAGCTTTCTGATTCTCATCGGCACCACTTTGATCGGTGAAGGGTTTCATTTCGAGATTCCGAAGGGCTATGTTTATTTTGCCATGGGCTTTTCGATGATGGTGGAGATGCTGAATTTGAAGGCGAAGAAGAGCGCCGCCAAATCGTAGGCCGGTTTTCAAAAAGGCCTGTCACTTTGTCCGGCGGCGAAGCGGCCTAATTGGCTGGGTCGGACGCTTACCTTTCATTTTCAAGTCACATGCTACGCACTCTCCTTGCCACTGGGGGCGCTGCACGCGCCGGATCAGGAGGATGTTCATTTTGCGGAAAAGGTCTGCAGGCACGAAATGTCCCACTGAAGTGACAATATGTGCCAGTTTTATGGCGCAAAACGTCTCTTGATGAGATTGGATTAAAAAACCTCGAATGGGCTGGAGGCCTTATTCTACAAGGCTTTCACATGCACGGATGGCGGCTGGCACGGCTGATGCATGAGTAATGGGTGGAACGAAATTCCAACTCCCATAACTCAAATCAAACCACCCAGACCATGAAAATCATCCGCACCCATCCCTTCAGCATCAATCGTGTTTCCGGCCTTGATGAATGGTTCCGCCATCCTTTGGCCGGACTGCCATCCTTGAGTAGCTTCATCAGCAACCTCGGCGAGGTTTTCCCAGGCGTGGCCGGTGACAAACTGGCGGTCGATGTGCATGAAGACAAAGACAGCTACTTCGCCAGCTTTGAAGTGCCGGGCGTGAAGAAGGAAGATGTCAAAATCGAGTTGAACAACGGCCTGCTCACCATCTCCGCCGAAAAGCGTCAGAAGGATGGCGAAAAGGAAAGCTCCTTCAGCCTCACCCGCTCCGTGTCCGTGCCTGATGGCGTCAATACTGAAGCCATCTCCGCGAAACTCGAAGACGGGATCCTGACAGTGACCCTGCCGAAGCAAGAACGCAGCAAGCCGCGCTCCATCACCCTGAACTGAACTGATTAACCCAACGCAAAAAAACCATCCCTAATCGACCATGAATACAACCTGTTCCCCTAGCACCTGTACTCCCGCCACCTCCGGCGTCACTGAATCCCTGCGCAAGCCGATCTACAACGTCAATGGCAACGCCGACGCGTATGAAGTGCGTGTCGAACTGCCCGGTGTGCCGAAAAGCAGCGTGAAGCTCGACATTGAGGAAAACATCCTCACCGTTCGAGGTGAACGCAGCAGCACTGTGCCGGAAGGCATGAAGGCTCTTCATCGTGAACTGTCACCGCTCAGCTACCTCCTCCGCCTGCGTCTCAACACGCCTGTGAATGAGGACCAGATGACCGCGAAGCTCGAAGATGGCGTGCTTACCCTGCGCCTGCCGCTCAAGGAAGTGGCGAAGCCGCGTCAGATCCCGGTGCTGTAATTGACCAGTGCTTGAAAATAACGCCGTGCCCCATCGCTGAAATACGCGACGGGGGGCGGCTGCTTTTTATCTTCCAGGGCGGCACGTTCTCGGCTAGTAGCACAGTATGGAACCCGCCGCCCTTTCTTCAAAAACCGACGCACCGCCTTCTCTGCTGCCAACAATAGGCGGCTGGCAGGTGCTGTTTTATGGACTTGGTTCGATGCTGGGAGCGGGGATTTATGCGCTCATCGGACGCGCCGCCGACTCCTTGGGAAATGCGGTATGGCTCGCGTTTTTGACCGCGATGATCGCCGCCATGCTCACGGGCCTGTCGTATGCCTGCGTTGGCAGCCGTTACGCCAAGGCGGGAGGCGCGGCCTATGTCACACAGAGGGGTCTGCGCAAACCGCTGCTCAGTTACGTGGTGGGACTCGCCGTGATGATGAGCGGTCTCACCAGCATGGCCACCGGCGCACAGGCCATTGCTGAACAGTTGGAAAAGGCGCTGGGGTTTGCTCTCGACATCAAGCTCGTCGCCATCGGCATCGTGTTTCTCGTGGGGTGCGTGATCTATCGTGGCCTGCGTGAAAGCATGTGGTTGAACATCCTCTGCACCGTCGTGGAAGCTTCCGGCCTGCTGTTCATCATCGCGGTCGGGGTCCGGTACTGGGGCAGTGTGAACTACCTGGAAACAGCGGGTGACACGGTGGCGGGCGGTCCCGGCTCCGGCATCACCCTGGCGCTGGTCATGCAGGGGGCGGTGCTGACGTTTTATTCCTTCATCGGCTTCGAAGACATCCTGAACGTCAGTGAAGAGGTGAAGAACCCGCGTCGGAACGTTCCCTTTGGCCTGATCGGCGCGATGATCCTCGCCACGATCATCTACATGGCGGTGGCGATCACCGCAGTTTCGGTGGTGCCCTGGCGTGAACTGGCGGCGAGCAAAACGCCGCTGATGGACGTGGCGCACAGGGCTGCTCCGTGGCTGGGCGGCATTGATCGTATTTACCTGGGCATCACCATTTTTGCGATCGGCAACACCGCGCTGCTGAACTACATCATGGGCTCACGCCTGCTTTATGGCATGAGCCGTCAGGGACTGCTACCCGCTATTTTGGGGCGTATTCATTCCAAGCGCCACACACCGCACATCGCGGTCTTCGTGCTCTTTGGCATTGTTGCGGTGCTCATTCTCAGCGGCGGAGTGAAACAACTCGCAGAATCCACCGTGCTGCTGCTTCTGAGTGTCTTCACCATTGTGAACATTGCGCTGCTGGTGCTGAAGCGTCGCCCGGATGAGCCAAGGGGCGGTTTTGAGCCGCCCATGATTGTGCCTCTTCTCGGAGCCTTGACCTGCGCCTCGCTCATCTATGCGCGCATTCACAGCGCGATCACCAGCCCTGATACCACCCAGCAAACGGCTCCGCTCATTGCGGGGGGGATCGTGGTCGTCAGCTTGGTTCTATACGTGGTGCTCAAGCCGAAGAATCCAGTGGTGCAGGAAGATTGAAGATGGCCGGTTCCGGCTTTATGGAAGGTTCCCCATGAGCCAGACCGCCAACCTCCACATCGCCTCCAACATTCCGCTGCCGTCACCGCGCAGCATGATGAGCGACATCGCGCCGACTGACGCGCAAACCGCCTTCGTGGCCCGTTCGCGGCAGGAGATTCGTGACATTCTCTTTGGCAGTGATTCACGCTTTCTCGTCATCCTTGGGCCGTGCTCGATCCATGATCCCGAGGCAGGGCTGGAGTATGCGCGGAAGCTTGCCGCGCTGGCGGAGGAACTGAAGGAGCGGCTCTGCATCGTGATGCGTGTCTATTTTGAAAAACCGCGCACGACAGTCGGCTGGAAGGGCCTGATCATGGACCCGCAGCTCGACGGGAGCTGCGACATTCCGGCAGGCCTGCGGCTGGCGCGGAAGATTTTGCGCGATGTGCTGGATCTCGGCCTGCCGACGGCGACGGAGCTGCTCGATCCCATCACTCCACAGTACATTGCTGATCTGATCAGTTGGAGCGCCATCGGTGCACGCACGACGGAGTCGCAGACGCATCGGCAAATGGCGTCCGGTTTGTCCATGCCGCTGGGATTCAAGAACGGCACGTTTGGGCACATCACGCCAGCGATCAATGCGATCAAGGCGGCGATGCAGCCGCAGACCTTCCTTGGTGTGAGTGAGGAAGGCATCGCCTCCGCTGTCACTACCAGTGGCAATCCAGACTGCCACATCATTTTGCGCGGGGGGGAGAGCCAGCCGAACTATGGTGCGGATGATGTGCGGGAGACCATCGACGGGCTCGAAGCCGCAAAGCTCAAGCCAGCGATCATGATCGATGCCAGCCACGGCAACTGCGCCAAGGATCACCGCCGCATGCCGGATGTGTTTCGTGAAATCGTGCGCCAGCGTGCCGCCGGGCAGAGGGCCATCATTGGTGCGATGCTGGAGAGCAATCTCGTCGGCGGCAGTCAGAAATTCCCGCAGCCGCTGGAGCAACTTACGCGCGGGCAGTCGATTACGGATGCTTGCATTGACTGGGAGACGACGGAGGCGCTGCTGCGCGAGGCGCATGGCTGTTTAAAATGACGAATGATGAAACTCCACGTTATTGCGGCGCTAGGATTTCAATCGTCATTCTTTACCGCGAAGATCATTCTGTTATCGTCTGATCATGGACGACCTTGCTGCACGCATGCGCGCTGATCTGGAAGAGATCGGGCGGACGTTCATGCCGTTTGGCAAATATGGGCCGCAGCATTTTCCACCGCACGGGGTGCCGATTTATGATATTCCGGCGGAGTACCTGGGGTGGTTTGCGAACAAGGCCGGATTTCCGAAGGGGCGGCTGGGTGTGCTGCTGCAGATGGTGCACCAGATGAAGGCGGACGGATCCGACACTGCGTTTGATGTGTTTCGGAAGAGGTATGGGCGCACGGACCTCAAACCGGCGAAGCGGAGATCGTGGAAGTTTGAGGAGTGAGACGGTAGCGCGAGCCTGTACGACTTTGAGCGTGCGGGAGGTGCTGTGGCGTACGAACGCGCTCGTGGTCGGGCGATTTGGCGGAGGGAGCTGTGAAGCATGCGCAGAACTTCTGCGCCAAACACAACCGACCTACGTTATGCGCGGATCGGGGGGCCGTACCATACGTAGCACATCAGATAGATGATGATGCCGGTGAAGGAGACGTAGAGCCAGACGGGCACGGTCCATTTGGCCACGCGCTTGTGCTTGTCGAAACGTTCACGCACCGCAGGGACGACGGTCATGATGACCAGCGGTAGCGTCAGAATAGCCAGGGGAATGTGCGTGAAGAGGATGGTGAAGTAGATCGGACGCGTGAGGCCAGTGCCGGCGAACTTTACATGGCCGGCGTGGTAGTGGTAGTAGAGATAGCAGCCGAGAAATGCGGTGGAGAACAGCAGGGCGATGATCATGCTGACGATGTGCGGCTTTTTGTGGCCTAGCTTGATCATCGTCAGACCGAGGATAATGTGCACCAGCGCACAGCCATTAAAAATCGTGTAGAGCTTGGGGAGTTCGGTGACGTCCATGATTTAATTCGAGGCAGCGGGTACGTAGGGGGCTTTTTTCTGCTCGTTGAGAAGGTAGTGCAGGTCTTTGCGCAGTTTTTCATCCCAAAATTTGGCAAATTCGGGGTCGGGATTCAGAATGTCGGCCAAGCTGCGCACGTGACCGCGGTGGTCGATGACGGCGACGCGGAGGTCGTGGATGTATTTGTCGTCCGGGGAGAGACGGTCGGCTTCGGGCATGTCCTGTACGGGGCGGAACTGGGCCTGGCGGGTCATGAACTTGCGCACGGCTTCCTTTTCACCGTTTACGAACCACCAGTTGGCGTCGTCTTTGATGTCGAGACTGCGGGCAAATTTTTGCATCATCTCCGGTGTATCCTCGGCATCGAGGGTGAAGCTGACGAACTGCAGGTTGGGCTCGTTGGCGAATTCCCCCTGCAGCTTTTTCAGTTTGGCGACGACTGCCGCGCAGCCGCGTGGGCAGCGGGTGAAAACCCAGGAGAGGACGAGCACTTTGCCTTTTAAATCCGCAAGGTGGACGGGCTTGCCGCTGCGCTCGGTGAGATCGAGATCTTTTTCGAGGCGGCCGAGGATCGGCGGGCGGTTCACGTCGTTGTCGATGCGTGAGCGGTAGATGAGGTAGTTGTAAAAGACGACGATGCCGAGTACGGAGATGATGATGGGTACCCAGATCGTCCAGGGGCTGAGTTTGGTCTTGGCAGGGGATTCGTTCATGGCGGTGCGGTTACGCGTGCTTCCAGGCTATGATGGATACGGTCAGAATGCCGGGGAGATACATCAGTGTGCAGAAGAAAAGTTTGCGCGCCGTCGTCCGTTCCGGCTGTCGGTTGAAGCGCAGAGCCAGCACGCAGAGCCAGCCGCTAAGCAGCAGGGCAGGAGGCAGGAACCACCACGCGTAGGCGGCACCGGCATAGACCGGATAAAACATCAACAGGACCGTGCTGGCGGCGTAGGCAAGGGCATGCTTTGAGGTGCGGGCGCCGTGTTCATCATCGTTGGCGAGCATGACGAAGCCGCCTTTGCGGTACTCGTCACGATACATCCAGTTGATGGCGAGGAAATGGGGGAGCTGCCAGAGGAACAGCAGGAGGAAGAGGTAGATGGCACCGGGTTCGACCATGAGCTCCCAGCGGAAATGCGGGAGGGCACCGGCAGGCAGCGGCCCGGCGGCACCGGCCCAGCCGATGAGAGGCGGCAGTGCGCCGGAGACGGCTCCGACGAGAGTGTTGGTGGCACTTTGACGCTTCAGCGGAGTGTAGATAAAGAGGTACACCGCGAGGGTGAGAGCGGTGAGCGCTGCGGCCTCCATGTTCACCCGGATCGTCAGATGGATAAGAGCCATGGCGCTGAGGAGCCAGCCGATGCCGAAGGCCGCCGAGGGACTCACACGGCCGGAGGGCAGGGGACGATCCGCCGTGCGCTGCATGCGCGAGTCGGGCTCGATCTCCATGAGCTGGTTGAACACCGCCGCACCGAAGGCAGCAAGCGTGCTGCCGATGATGGTGTGAAACAGCAGCCAGAAGTCGAAGCCCTTGGGCGCACGCAGCCAGAAGCCCACAAACGTCGTGACGATGACGAGCGCACTGAGGCGGAACTTCGTCAGGGTCAGCAGGTCGCGGGTAGTCATGAGCGGTTAGCGGAAGAATTTTTTAGCCTTCTCGAAGAAGGTCTCTTCCATCGGGGAGGTTTGTTCGCCGAGGGATTTGGCGAATTCATCGAGTTTTCCGCGCTGTTCAGCATTGAGCTTGGTTGGCACGGCGATTTGCACGTGGACGTAAAGATCGCCAAAGCGGTCTTCGCCGAGGATTTTCATACCTTTGCCGCGCAGGCGAAAGGTGGTGCCGTTTTGGGTGCCAGAGGGCACTTTGACGGAAGCCTTGGCCTCCATGGTAGGGACGGTGAGCTCACCACCGAGGGCTGCGGTGCCAAACGAAAGCGGAATGTCGCAGTGCAGGTCGTTGCCTTCGCGCTCGAAAATCTCGTGCGCTTTGACCTGAACGACGATGTAGAGATCGCCGGCAGGGCCGTTCTTCACGCCAAGATCCCCGTTGCCGGTGGAACGGAGACGGGAGCCGTCTTCGATGCCGGCGGGCACTTTGACGCGTACTTTGGTGCGTTCCTTGGAGCGTCCGGTGCCGCTGCAATTGCGGCAGGGGTCGCTGATCATTTCGCCGCTGCCACTGCAGTCCGGGCAAGTTTGCTGAATCTGGAAGAAGCCGCGTGAACTGATGACCTGGCCGACGCCACCGCACGTGCGACATGTTTTTTTGCCACCACCGCTGGTAGAGCCGGAGCCGGAGCAGGGTTTGCATGAGGCGCTGCGCTCGTATTCGATCTCACGTTCCACGCCATGCGCGGCGTCTTCGAGGGAGATTTCCATGCCGTAGCGCAGGTCGCTGCCGCGTTGCGGGCCATCGCGACGACGGCCACCGCCGCCTCCGCCACCAGCCCCGCCGAAGAACTGCTCGAAGATGCCTCCTCCTCCGCCACCGCCGAAGACATCACGGAAAATGTCGAAGGGATCGTGACCACCTGCGGAAGGCCCGCCCATACCACCGGCGAAAGCGGCGTGGCCGTAGCGGTCATACGCGGCGCGTTTTTGTTCGTCGCTGAGGACGTCGTAGGCTTCGCCGACTTCCTTGAATTTGCCTTCAGCCGATTTGTCGTCCGGGTTTTTGTCGGGGTGAAATTTCACCGCGAGCTTGCGGTAGGCTTTTTTCAAATCCTCGCCGGAGACGTCACGGGAGACGCCAAGGACTTCGTAATAATCGCGTTTGTCGGCCATAGCTGGTTAGAAAGGGGGTTACGCCTCTGGAGGGGCCGTAGGACCACTGGAAACGATGACGCTGGCGGCGCGCAGAAGGCGGTCCTTGAGCTTGTAGCCACGACGGGTTACGCGGATCACGGTGCCTTCGGGGACGGTAGGGCTGGCTTCTTGGGCGACGGCTTCGTGAAGATTGGGGTCAAAGACTTTGCCCTGGGCCTCAATTTCCAGAGCGCCACTGTCGCGCAAAAAGTCCTGAATCTGGCGGTTCACCATGCTCATGCCCATGAAGACCATGGACTTTTCAGACTCCTGACGTGCGGCTTCGAGGCCCATGTCGAAATTATCCAGGATGGGGCACAAGGCGCGCAGAAGATCGCCATTGGCATAGGCGCGGGTTTCCTGGGCCTCACGGGCGGAGCGTTTGCGGAAGTTGTCCAGCTCGGCCTGGCTGCGGTAGGCCATGTCTTTCCAGCGTTCGACTTCCTGGGTCAGTGCTGTGATGGGATCCAGCGGTGCTGCCTCTTCCACGGGAGCGGCGGCTTCAGGGTTGGGAACTTCTTCAAAAAAGGGTTGCGGGGTCGTATCGGGACTCGGCTCAGTCATAGGTTTTCGCGGTGTTTTGGGGGGCCGCGACTATGCCGTCTTCTGGATAGCAATCAAGGTGATGTCGTCATGGGAGCGCCGGCCCTTCAAAAAGTGCTCCAAATCAAGGATGATGCCGCCGATGACCGCTTTTGGCCCATTCGGGGCATGTTTGGCGAGTTCTTCCTCCACGCGTTCCTCGCCAAATTCGATGCCTTTGGGGTCCATGGCCTCGTTGACGCCGTCGGTGTAGAGCAGCAGGCAGTCGCCCGTTTCCATAGCGAAGCTTTCGTCTTTGGTGACACGTTCAAAGACCGCGCCTTTGTCGATGCCGACGCCCAGTCCGGGGGGGTGAATTGATTCGACCTTGCCGGTGGCTTTGCGCCAGAGAAGGGCGGCGTTGTGGCCGGCGCGCGAAATGGTGAGCTTGGAGCCATCCTCTTCGACCACGACGTAGGACATGGTGATGAACATGTCTTCGCGGATGTCCGGGGCGATCTGGCGGTTCACGGCCGCGAGAACGACGCTGGGAGATTCGGAGGTCTGCGATTTGGCCCGCATGAGGGTACGGCACATGACGGTGATCATGGCTGCGCCGAGGCCTTTGCCTGAAACGTCGGCGATGACTGCGCCAAAACGACCGTCGGGCAGGCTCAAATAGTCGAAGTAGTCGCCGCTGAGAGTGCGGGCGGGGATGTTTCTGCCGGCGATGATGAAGCCCGGCACCTCCGGATCGCGATCTGGGAGCAGCACCTTTTGGATCTGACTGGCGTTTTGCAGTTCCTGCTGATCCATGCGGTTCTTCGCCGCTTCCTGGTGCGACATGGCATTTGCCAGGGCGAAAGCGGACTGCTCAATGAGCGAGTTGAAGACCTCGAAGTCATTGGCGTTGTAGCTGCGGCCATCCTTGGGTGAAGTGACGGCCAGAACCCCCAGCCTGCGAGTGCCAAAGCTCAGGGGGCCGATCATGGCGGTGACATTTTGCTGGGAAGTAACCAGGTGCTCGCCTAGGCGCGTATCCGTGCCGAGATCCGCCAGCAATTCTGTCTTTTGCTGCATGAAAACACTGCCGAGCAGACCCGTCTGCACCGTTTCTGCATGCATGCGCAAGGTACTGAGTAGAGTGGCTGAATTCTCCTTCATCTGCAGCCGCACGCGCTCGGGCAGACTGATGAGAGGGGCGCAAAAGTCGGAATAGTGACGTGGCACAAGCTGCTGCGAGGCTTCGTCATAGAGGTAGAGTGCGCCACCGGTGCTCTGCGTCACGCGGATGGCTCCCTCAACAATCAGCCGGTACATCGAAGCTTGCTGGTCATCGCGCCAGATGGCCTCGCCCAGATCATGCAGATAATGAAACATACGCCGTTCTTCGGCGACGATGGCTTCCTCCTCGGCGCGTAGCGCAGCGATGGCATGCTTTTGCTGACGTGCAATTTTCGCCAGCATGACCAGTCCCGCCGTCATCAGCAGTACGATCAGGACAAGGAGAGCGATGATCATGGTTGTAAAAGGCGGCCCGGCTCATCCGGGTGGCGCCTAGGCGGGAATCGCAGATGTGCCAGCCTCCAGCTCTTTTTCCAAAAATTCGATCACATCGTGAAAACGGCTTTCATTGGCTTCGCTCACATCAGCCAGGGCCAGATGAGCGGAGAGCACGTGCTGGGTCTGCACTTCTTTGCATTCGGCGGTGGTTTCACCACAATTTTGCAGCGCATCACAGACTACTTTGCGTTCGGCCTCCCAGAGCTTGCCGTCACGGTCCAGTTCCAGAATGTGATCCAGTCCAAGGCTGGTGAGCAGTTGCAGATTGCGCTGGTTGGCGTTGACGACGCTCAAGGAGCCACCGCCAGATTCGCGAAGG